>NZ_FOEG01000001.1:600000-930551 GCF_900110585.1 Aquisalimonas asiatica
TCCTGATCCTGACCGTTTTCATGGGCGGGCGGCGACGCTCGCGGGACAAACGCGCCGCGGAGAACCTGGCCCACAGCGTCCGCAGCACCGAGAAGACCCGCGACAAGCGCCTGCGGCAACTGCTGGAAGAGCGCTACGGGTATACGGGGGACGAGCTGGAAGCACAGGTCAACCATCTCCTGGAAGCGGAGAAGCAGTTCTACACGCGCTTTCTCGACCTGTACCTGAACCGGGATCCGCAGTCCGCCGAAAAGGTCCACCAGTATCTCCAGGACGTCATCCGCCCCTATACGGAGATGGAACCGGTGGCGACGCCCGACGCCGCAGCGCCGCCCGATGACACGGAATCGGACGACGAAACGGCACCGGATGGTGATTCCGCGCCCACGCCCAGTTACGATAAGCGGGACATGCTTGAGGAGATCCAGCTGTACCGGCAGACGCTGAACCAGGTCTTCGCCGAATACACGGCGATGTTCGGCATCAAGCAGGACAGCACCCGCGAGCTCTCGGCACAGGAAATCCGGCAGCGGATGGAATCCGGCCAGCTCGCCGGCCCCGAGACACAGTAGCGCGGGGCCGCCCTCTCCCGCAGACTCCAGGGCCGACAGCAGATCATGGCGAATCATCAGGCGGCACAACGGATGCTGCGCAACGTGCTCCAGCAGGAACAACCGGCGACCTATCTGGTCATCGGCGACCCCGCTCCCCTGGAGCCGCAACCGGATGGCATCGACGGCCCTGCACCGGCAGGGCTCTCGCTGGAGGGGGCGACACCCCGGCTGCCCGACCTGGGACGCCAGGATCTGGTGCTGGTCGGCGGCCTCGAGTCCCTGGCCCGCAAGGACGGTGAAATCCTGCTGTCCCGGCTGCGCGATGTCTATGCCCGCCGCGTGCTCGCCCGGGTCGTGCTGGGCGGCACCTGGCAGCAGAAGGACATGACCGCCTTCGGCTTTACCCGTCTCGCGGAGATGGAGCCTGCCGACGGCGTTCTCTACGGATTCGACGTGGCGTCGTACAAAACCACGCCCGACTGGCTCAACCCCCGCTTCTGGGCCAATCCGGAACTCTGGGACAAGTACCGCTGGTAATCCCTCACGCCGCCCCGCACATAACCGCGCCGCCTTAATTTATAGCGAAATATTCCTTTTCCGTATAACCGACCACTGCTAGGGTGCGTCCAGACTTGGTGGACCCCTTAAGGACACGACGGAACCCTATGTACAGGTACGACAGTTTCGATCAGGCGCTGGTCAACGAGCGGGTTGAGCAGTTTCGGGACCAGACCCGGCGGTTTCTCGCGGGTGAGCTGACCGAGGAAGAGTTCCGCCCCCTCCGGCTCATGAACGGGCTGTACATCCAGCGTCATGCGCCGATGCTGCGGGTGTCGATCCCCTACGGCCTGCTCAGCAGTGATCAGCTGCGTATGCTTGCCCACATCGCTCGCACCTACGATCGCGGCTTTGGTCATTTCACCACCCGTCAGAACATCCAGTACAACTGGCCCGAGCTGGAGCGTGTGCCCGACATCCTGGCCGATCTGGCCAAGGTCGAGATGCACGCCATGCAGACCAGCGGCAACTGCATCCGCAATATCACCTCCGATCACCTTGCCGGCGTGGCAGCGGACGAGCTCACGGATCCGCGCCCCTACTGCGAGCTGATCCGCCAGTGGGCGACGCTGCATCCCGAGTTCTCGTACCTGCCACGCAAGTTCAAGATCGCTGTCAGCGCGTCGGACAAGGACCGTGCCGCCATCCGCGTGCACGACATCGGCCTGCAGATCGTCCGCAACGATGCCGGTGAGCTCGGTTTCCAGGTCTACGTGGGCGGCGGCCTCGGCCGAACCCCCATCGTCGGCGAGCGGATCAGCGACTTCGTGCCCGTACGCGAGCTGCTCTCCTATCTGGAGGCCATTCTCCGGGTGTACAACCTGAATGGCCGCCGGGACAACATCCACAAGGCGCGCATCAAGATCCTGGTCCGCGCCATGGGCATCGACGCCTTTCGCGACCAGGTGGAAGCCGAATGGCAGCACCTGCGTGACGACCCGGAGCTGCAGCTGGAAGAGGAAGACGTCGCCTACATGCGCGGCTTTTTCCAGCCGCCGGCCTACGATGCCGGTGCCGGTGAAGGCGATCTGCAGGCGCAGCTCGATGCCGACAAGGGCTTTGCCAGCTGGTATCGGCACAACACCGAGGCCCACAGGCAGGATGGTTATCGGGCGGTATTCCTGTCGCTGAAAGCGCCAGCCATCGCCCCCGGCGACATGACCGACCGGCAGATGGACGCGGTCGCGGACCTGGCGGAACGGTTCAGCTTCGGCGAGATCCGCGTGACGCACACCCAGAACCTGGTGCTGGCCGACGTGCGCAAGGACCAGCTGCATGCCCTCTGGCAGGCGCTGCGCGAACTCAACCTCGCCACGCCGAACATCGGCACCATGACCGACATGATCGCCTGCCCGGGCCTGGACTTCTGCAGCCTCGCCAATGCCGGCTCCATCGACGTGGCCAAGGACATCAACGAGCGCTTCGACAACCTCGATTATCTCTACGACCTGGGCGACATCCGCCTGAACATGTCCGGCTGCATGAACGCCTGCGGCCACCACCACGTGGGCCATATCGGCATTCTCGGCGTGGACAAGAAAGGGCAGGAGTTCTACCAGATCACCGTGGGTGGCTCCTCGTCCAATGACGCCGGCATGGGCGAGCGCATTGGCCCGGCCGTGCCCAAGGATGAGGTTGCCGACACCCTGGAGTCGATTCTGCACACCTTCGCGGAGCACCGGGAAGGTGATGAACCGCTACTGGATACCTACCGCCGCATTGGCGTGAAACCGTTCAAGGAGGCGGCGTATGCGTAAGATCATCCGCGACGGTGCGATTGCCGACGACCACTGGCAGCACGTGGCGGATGACGCCGCGCTGCCGGCCGGCGACATCATCGTCAGCCACGCCCGCTGGCAGGAGGAGCGCGATGCGCTGCTCCGGCATGAAGGCCGTGTCGGCATCCGCATCGACGGCGACACCCCCCTCTCGGCCATTGTCGACGATCTGGAGCACTTCCCGGTGATCGCCCTGGACTTTCCGGCATTCAAGGATGGTCGCTGCTATTCCCACGCGCGTGTGCTCAGGGAACGGTTCCACTACGAGGGCGAGCTGCGGGCCGTTGGTGACGTGCTGCGGGATCAGCTCATGTACATGTCCCGGGTCGGCATCAACGCCTTCGAAGTCCGCGAGGACCGGTCCATCGAGGATGCGCTGAACGCCTTCGGGGAGTTCTCCGGCTACTACCAGATTAACCCGCACGGCCCGATTGCCCGGGATACGCGCCGGCAGCAGCGCCGGGCCGCGGCCGCCGCCGGCTGAAGGCAGCCGCTGGCGCCGCTCAGACGGTCTCGGTCAGGAGCTCGTCTGAGCGCTCGATGATCCAGTCGCGGATTTCACGTGCCGGCAACGTCCACCCCGTTTCCAGCATCATGGCGTGCGCCATGTCGGGGTAGATCTGCAGGTCGGCGCGGTAGTTGCGCGCGGTGCGCTTGACTTCACTGATGGAGAACAGCGCATCCCGGCCGGCGCCCAACACCAGCATGGGCGGAATGTGCATCCGCCAGCGGCGCGGCAGATCCATGAAGGTCATGTCCATCAGCGCGCGCTGGGACTCGCTCTGCATGCGGGCGCCGTAACCGTCCCGCAGCACCGGGTCCAGGTCGTCGGAGAAGATGGCACGCCCGGCGTTTTCCGTATCCACCAGGTCCCGCGCCCCGCCCTGCACCATGGAGATCTGCGCGAACAGCAGCGGATCGGAGGTCATCAGGCGCATGACGGAACTGCTGAGCCCACCCGGCGGAACGGAGGCCATGAGCACCGCGCCCGCCGCCTCGTACTGCTCCAGGTATTTCTGCACCACCATACCGCCCATGGAGTGGCCGACGATCACCGGGCGACGGTCCATGGATTCGACCACGTTGTGGACATCCGCCACGTAGTCGCGCACCCCTGCCTGGTGCAGCGTATCCCGGCCATGGCTGGTTCCGTGGCCACGCAGGCTCACGGCGTAGGCATCGAACCCCTGCTCCGCGAACCAGGGCAGGAAGTGCTCGTCCCAGCACCAGGCGCCTGCATAGGCACCGTGCACGAACAGCAAAGGCGGTGCATCACGCCGATTCTCCGCAGCAGGAGCGCGATGGACAACCTCCAGTTCCGGCTGCTCCAGGGCAGCAAACGACCCGAAACCGAAAAATCCAAACATCATGTCACCCCCTTGTGCCGCCGTGGCAGCAGGAACCAGGCAAAGGCTGCGATCTGAAGGGCCAGCACACCCCCGAAAGCAAGCGCATACCCTGATGGAGCATACCCACCACCATCAGGGAACTCACGGACTTCGATCACAAACCCGATACCCCACTGCAACACGAAAGCCCCCACGAATACAGCAAGATTCACCGCGGTGTTGGCACGACCGGAGAGCGCCGCCGGAAACTGCTGCGAAATCATCGCGTAAACCAGGGTGCCCGATGTACCAAAGAACGCGAACGCCATCCATAGCGGCACCACACCCGCTTGCGGCTGCACCACGAGCACCGCCTTGCACGCCAGGAACAGCACGACCCCCAGGGTCAGCACGTGTACCGGCTGCACCCCGCGGCGCACCAGGCGATCACTGATGACGCCCCAGGCGGCGAATCCGACCGCCATGGCGAGCGCAATCAGAAGCAGTGTGTCCGCAACCGCCTGCCGGGACATCTCCGCCACATCGCGCATCCACGGCCCGGCCCACAAGCCCTGGATGGCCAGAGAGCCTCCCTGGGTCAGCATCGCCAGCGGTGCGATGCGCCAGAAGTACTGGCTGGTGAGCACATGCCGCAGGCCGGCAAGCTGATCCCGTAGCCTGCCTCCGCGCGCCTCACGGCTCTCATCCGGCACCACGAACCAGACCGCCAGGGCCGTGACCACGCAGGCCACGGCCAACCCCAGGAAGATGGTGCGCCAATCCACCCAGCCGAGCGCCATCTCCACGGGACTGGTGGCCGCCATGGCGCCGAACCCGCCGAACGCCAGCAGACAGCCGTTGACCAGCGGCAGGCGCTCCGCCGGAAACCAGGCGCTGAACGCCTTGAAACTGGCCATCAGGCATGCGGACACACCGAGCCCGATGAGCGCGCGGCCGATGCTGAGTTCGGCCATCCCCTCGCCCACTGCGAACAGCACGGCACCAGCGGCGGCGATCACGAGCAGCACGGCCTCCACCCGGCGCGGGCCGTAGCGGTCCAGCAACACCCCCAGGGGCAGCTGGAACAGGGCAAACGACAGGAAGTAGGCGGCCGTGAGCAACCCGAGATCGGACGCGGACAACCCCACGTCACGCTCAAGATCCGTGGCGATCACCGCATTGACCGTGCGAAACAGGTAGGACAGGAAATACCCCGCCGCGAAAGGCAGGAAGACCATCACAAACAGCTGCCAGAGGGAGAACTCCCGCCTGCCGCCGTGCGCTGTCACGCCGTCATCGTGCGCCGGTTGACTCAACACCTGCCTCCTTCCATGCGAAAGCGCCGATAGTAGCAATTCCGGACCAGTCCGCGGGATCCATGGGACAGCGGGGAAACGGCCTGTTATCGTGCCTGTTCCACGATCCTGCAGGCCGGAGCGCGGCGCCCTGGCTCGCCGCAGGGACGCTTCACGCTGAAGAGGGGCTCGATGACGTCATTGCAACCGGTCCGGCTCAGGGACTACACACCGCCAACCCACCTGGTTGATGCCCTTGAGCTGACCTTTGATCTCGGCGACGCGTACACGGAAGTCCGTTCCCGGTTCCGGGTGCGCGCCAACGTTCCCCCTGGTGAAGATCCGCAGCCCCTGAGGCTGCACGGCCGGCACCTGGAGCTGCAGTCGCTGCACGTCGACGGCGCCCCGGTGTCCGGGGACGCCTATCTCGAGGACCCCGAGGGCCTGACGCTGCTCGCGCTGCCGGCCGAAGCCACCATCGAGATCGTGACCGTGATCCACCCGCAGGAGAATACCGCCCTGGACGGCCTGTACCGCTCCGGCGGGCTGTTCTGCACCCAGTGCGAGCCGGAAGGGTTCCGCCGCATCACCTACTTCCCGGACCGCCCGGACGTCATGACGACCTACACGGTCACGCTGATCGCCGACCCGGAGCCCTACCCCGTGCTGCTGGCCAACGGCAACCGCGTCGACCACGGCGAGCGCGCCGACGGCCGGCACTGGGCCACATGGCACGACCCCCACCCGAAACCCACCTACCTGTTTGCACTGGTGGCGGGTGACCTGCATCTGCACGAGGAGCGCTACACCACCCGATCCGGGCGGGACATCCAGCTTCACCTGTACGTGGAGCACGCCAATGCGGGCAAGACCGCGCATGCCATGCGCTCTCTGCGCAAGGCCATGGCGTGGGACGAGGACACCTACGGCCTGGAATACGACCTGGACACGTACATGATCGTGGCCGTGGATGACTTCAACATGGGCGCCATGGAGAACAAGGGGCTCAACATCTTCAACACGGTCTGCGTCCTGGCCGACGAGACCATCTCCACCGACGGCGACTTCGAGACCGTGGAGGCGGTGGTTGCCCACGAGTATTTCCACAACTGGACCGGCAACCGCGTGACCTGCAGGGACTGGTTCCAGCTCAGCCTCAAGGAGGGGCTGACGGTCTTCCGGGAGCAGCAGTTCTGCGCGGACATGGGGTCACCGGCGGTGAAGCGCATCCAGGACACCCGGCTGCTGCGGTCCATCCAGTTCCCGGAGGACGACGGGCCCATGGCCCACCCCGTCCGCCCCGAGTCCTACCTGGAAATCAGCAACTTCTACACCGCGACCGTCTACGACAAGGGTGCGGAAGTCATCCGCATGTACCACACCCTGCTGGGCGAGGACGGCTTCCGCCGCGGCATGGACCTCTACTTCCAGCGCCACGACGGGCAGGCGGTCACCTGCGAGGATTTCCTCGCCGCCATGGCCGACGCCAACCACGTCGACCTGGATCAGTTCAGCCGCTGGTACACCCAGGCGGGGACGCCGGTGGTGCAGGCCGGCGGGCGTTACGATGCCTCCACGCGGCGGTATCACCTGCAGCTGAGCCAGCATACGCCGGCCAGGCCGGGCCAGACGCATGCACTCCCCCTGCACCTGCCCGTGCGTCTGGGGCTGCTCACCGGCGACGGGCAGCCACTGCCACTGCGCCTGCCCGGCGAGACCGGCCAGGCGCCACTGGAGCGCGTGGTGGCCCTGCGGGACGCCAGCATGGAGCTGGTTTTCGAGGACATCCCGGAAGCGCCGGTTCCCAGCCTGCTGCGCGATTTCTCCGCACCGGCGGTGCTCGACTACGCTCACTCCGAGGACGAACTGCTGACGCTGCTCGCCCACGATACTGATCCGGTCAACCGCTGGGACGCGGGGCAGCGGCTGCTGCTCAACACCCTGCTCGCCAGCGTGGAATCCGGCCAGCCGCCCGAGCTCTCCGAGCCGCTTCGTGAGGCGGTCCACCACGTGCTCTCGGGCTGGCGGACGGATCCGGCGTTCGTCGCGGAGGTGCTGACCCTCCCGAGCGAGGACTATATCGCAGAGCAGCAGGTGGTCGCCGACATCGACGGGATCCACACGGCGCGCGAAGCGCTGCGAAACCGGTTCGGCAGCAGCTTCGCCGACGCATGGCGCACCATCCACGACCAGTGCGATCCGCATGCCCCGGGTGTGAACGGTGCGTCAGCCCGGCGCCTGCGAAATCTGGCACTCTCCTACCTGGGGGCGGCAGGCCCCCAGGGCGCGGAGCTGGCCATGCGGCAGTATCACGCCGCCACCCACATGAGCGACCGCCTGGCGGCGCTCGAGGTACTGATCGAGCACGGCGGCTCCACGGCGGACCGCCTCGTTGCGGCATTCCATGATCAGTGGCGGCATGAACCGCTGGTGATCAACAAATGGTTGCGCCTGCAGGCAACTGCCACCGGACGCAACGCCCTGGAGCGGGTCCGCGCGCTCACGGCCCACCCGGGGTTCGATATCCGCAACCCGAACCGGGTCCGGGCCCTGCTGGGTGCGTTCAGCCAATCCAACCCGGTGGGCTTCCACCGCACGGATGGCGCCGGATACCGCCTGCTGGCGGATTACGTGGTCGAGCTCAACGCCATGAACCCGCAGATGGCCGCGCGCCTGGTTCTGCCCCTGACGCGCTGGCGTCGGCTGGACCCTCGACGGGCCGGCCACATGTTTGAACAATTGGAACGGATCGGAAATACGCCTAAGCTGTCGAAAGACCTGCAGGAAGTCATTACGAAGAGCCTGGCGTCCTGACCCATAGCGGGATACGTGCCCTGAATGATAGGTAATACAATGCTGAACTCACTGCTACGCCGCATCATGATCCCGGCCATGGCGCTCATGCTCGCCGGCGGCCTGAGCGCGAGCTGGGCGGATTCCGACAGCAACGGCTATGTCGAACCCTCCAGCAGCCACCCGGAGACGGCGCGCCTGATTGCGAGACTGCTGGCCCATCAGCACTTCGGCGGGCTCTCCATTGACGATGAGCTCTCCGAGCGGGTACTGGATACCTACCTGGATGTGCTCGACCCCGAGCGCTACTACTTCACCCAGGACGACGTGGAGGAGTTCCGCAACCATCGGCATGACCTGGACGACATGCTCATGGAAGGGGACATCGATCTGGCGTACCGGATCTATGACCGCCTCAAACGGCGTGCGGTCGAGCGTGCCGAGTTCGCCCACGACGTCCTCGACGGCGGGATCGACTTCGACACGGACCAGACGCTGGAGTTGAACCGGTACGAGGAAGACTGGGTTGCCGACGAAGAAGCCCTGGACCGCCTCTGGCGCCAGCGTATCAAGAACGACGCGCTGACCATGCTCCTCGGCGGCGAGGACGAGGAGCAGACCATGGAGATGCTCCGGAGCCGCTACACCAACGTTGCGGACAACATGAAACGGTCGGACTCGGAGGAGATCTTCGAGAACTACATGGGCGCCTGGTCCCGTGCATTCGATCCGCACACCAACTACCTGTCGCCGCGCAACTCCGAGGAGTTCGACATCCAGATGCAGCTCTCGCTGGAGGGCATCGGCGCGATGCTGCGCACGCGCCGGGACTTCACCGAGATCATGGAACTGGTCCCCGGCGGCCCGGCCGACCAGAGCGGCGAACTCTCCCCGGGCGACCGCATCATCGGGGTTGCCGACGAGGACGAGGACATGGTCGATGTGGTCGGCTGGCGCCTGCAGGATGTGGTCGATCGCATCCGCGGGCCGAAGGAGTCCACGGTACGCCTGCGGATCATGCCCGGCGACGACTCCGATTCCGCCCCCCGCACCGTGACCCTGGAGCGCAACGAAATCGCGCTGGAGGAACAGGCGGCACAGAAGGAGATCCGGGAAGTCGAACGGGATGACGGCACGCACCGGATCGGCGTGATCACCATTCCCACGTTCTACACCGACTTCGCCGCCGCCCAGGCAGGTGACGATGACTACCGCAGCACCACGCGGGACGTTCGCCGCCTGCTCGATGAGCTCAAGGACGAAGGCGTCGACGGGCTGATCATCGACCTGCGGGGCAACTCCGGCGGCTCGCTGCAGGAGGCCGTGGACATGAGCGGCCTGTTCATGCCCGGAGGTCCGGTGGTGCAGATCCGCCGTAGCGACGGTCAGACCGAGATCATGCGCGACCAGGACGGGGAAACGGTCTACGACGGCCCGCTTGCGGTGATGGTCGACCGGCAGAGCGCGTCGGCATCCGAGATCTTCGCCGGCGCCATGCAGGACTACGGCCGCGGCATCGTGCTGGGCGAGCAGACCTTCGGCAAGGGCACGGTCCAGACCATGGTCGACCTGAGCCGGTTCAGCAACGACCCCACGGCCGAAACAGGCCGCCTGAAGATGACCATTGCCAAGTTCTACCGGGTCACCGGTAGCAGCACCCAGAAGAAGGGCATCATCCCGGACATCGGTTTCCCGTCCGCCTTCGACGACGACGAGCTCGGCGAGAGCGCGTCCGACAACCCCCTCCCCTGGGACGAAATCGAAGCTGTGGACTTCACCCGCATCGATGAACTGGGCAACCTGCTGCCGCTGCTCAAGGAGCGGCATGACCACCGGGTCGCCGACCACCAGGCCTACAAGGCGTGGCTGGATGAGCTCGGCCAGATCCGCGAGGCCCGTAACCGCACGGAAGTCTCTCTCAACCGCAGTGTTCGGGAGCAGGAGCGCGAGGAACGCAATGAGGCGCGGCTGCGCAAGGCGAACGAGCACCGGGAGATCCAGGGCCTGGATCCGCTGGAGAGCATCGATGAACTCGAGCGCGAAGACGGGCCGGATACCCTGCTCGACGTCAGCTCCGAGATTCTGGCGGACTTCTACCTGCTCAAGCACGAACCGCAGACCGCCAAGCGCTGGGGCCTGAGCAGCAACGACGACTGACCCCGCCCCGCTGACCCCGGCATCAAGCCGGGGTCAGCGGGTGCCGGATACCCACCCGGTCTGGTGGTCCAGATCGTTCACCGGCCGGGGCATGGCGATTCCGAACCCCTGGCCGTAATCAACGCCGATGTCGGTCAACGCGCGCCGCAGGGCCTCGCTCTCCACGAACTCCGCCACCGTGCGCTTCTCCATGACGTGGCCAATCTCGTTGATGGATTTCACCAGGGCACGATTGACCGGATCCGAGACCATGTCCTTGACGAAGACACCATCGATCTTGATGGAGTCCACGGGCAGGTTCTTGAGATAGCCGAAAGACGACAGGCCGCTGCCGAAATCGTCCAGTGCGAACCGGCAGCCGAGCCGGCGCAGACGCCGCATGAAGTCCGTGGCCACGGAGAGATTCCGGATTGCCGCGGTTTCCATTACCTCAAAGCAGATCTTGCGGGGGTCAACCCGGGCGGCATCAAGCCGCGAGAGAATCCATCCCAGGAAGTCCTCCTCCCCCAGGGACAGTCCCGAGAGGTTGATGGCACAGGTCGTCAGCATGTCCATGTGGGCCGGCCGCGCCTCCAGCCAGGACAGTGCCTGATCGACAACCCATCGGTCGACCCCGGGAATCAGGTTGAAGCGCTCGGCGGCCGGCAGAAACGCCGTCGGCATGGTCAGCATGCCGCTCTCGCCCTCCATCCGCAGGAGCAGCTCGTAGTGCAGCTCCGCGGTATCGTTCTGCAGAGGAACGATGGGCTGGTAGTACAGGCGGAAACGGTTCTCCGAGAGCGCCTCCCGGATACCGCTCACCCACTCCATCTCCCCGTGACGACGCGCCAGCTCCGCGTCATCCTCCCGGTAGACGTGTATCCGGTTGCGCCCCTGGTCCTTGGCGGCATAACAGGCGGTGTCGGCAACGCTCATGATGTCGTGCAGGGTGCCGGCGGTACGCAGAATCGGCACCAGGCCGATGCTCACCCCCAGCCCGAAGCTGCGCCCGCCCCAACTGAAATGGAAGTCCCCGATGGCGCGGCGCATGTCGTCGGCCACGGCATAGGCGCTGGCCTCATCCCGATTCTCCAGCAACACGCCGAACTCATCGCCCCCGAGCCTGGCCAGCAGATCGTTCTCACCGATCTTCTCCCGCAGCATGGTGCTCAGCTGGCGGAGCAGTTCGTCACCGGCCATGTGCCCGCAGGTGTCGTTGATGACCTTGAACTGGTCCAGGTCGAGATAACACAGCACGTGCTCCGCGTCGCGGTCACGCACCTGTTCCAGAAGCGCACGCAGGCGCTGCTCGAACTCGCGTCTGTTGAACAGCCCGGTGAGCGCATCGTGGCTCGCCTGGTAGCTGAGCTCCTCGGAGAGCTTGCGCGCCTCGGTAATGTCCTCGCAGACCACCAGCACCGGCAGCGCGCCGGCGGCATCCACCTGCGCACGGGCACTGACCCTGACCCAGATGACCCCGCCATCCTGACGGCGCAGCCGTGAATCCCAGCGATGCACGCGCCCGGGAGATGCCACACACTCCTGGAGGTTCTCGTCCACGTCGGTTGCGGACTCGCCCTCGTGAAGCACATCGAAAGGCAGGCCGACGAGGTCCTCGACGCCGAAGCCGAGCGTTCGGGCGGCAAACCGGTTCACCGACTGGATGAATCCCGCCTCGTCGATGGTGAAGAACATGGAGGGATTGTCATCGTACAGGGCTCGGTAACGTTGCTCGCTCTGCCGCAGGGCGGCTGCCGCCTCGGCCCGCTCCGCGTTGATCAGCGCCTGCGCCAGCTGATCTGCCATCGCGCCGACAAACCCGACTTCGTCCAGCTGCCACGCACGTTCGCCGTTCACCTTCTCGGCACAGACGATCCCCACCATGCGACCGGAAACCCGGATCGGCGCGTCGACCATGGCCGTGACCCCCCTGGGCCGCAGATAGTCCTCGCGCAGGCCCTCGACACGCGCATCACGCTCCGTGCATTCCACGGCAACCGCACGCCCGCTCTGAAGCCCGGTCAGGTAACCGCGATTCGCCTCTGTGCCGATCAGGAACGGATCTGCCTCGACCTGCCCGCGAAACCCTCGCAGACAGGCGCAATACAGCGCATCATGGGCACTGTTGAACAGCCACACGCCCACGCGCTCGACGCGCAGCACCATCTGGATCGCCGCCGTGACCTCCTCGTAGATCGCGGTGAGGTCACCATCGGCCAGCGCGCGGCTCGTCGCCAGCTGCCCCAGGCGCAGGTGCTGCTCCCGGGTCCGGCGCAGGTAGTTCATCTGTTCCCGCTCGACCTTCTTGCGATCGCTGACATCCAGCACGGACAGGCGGATCCGCTGACCATCGCTCACCGGCAATGAGACGGCACGTACCTCGCAGGGAATCTCGCGGCCCAGCTGATCACGGAACGTCCAGTCGAGGACGACCCGCTCACCATCCAGACACCGGCGAACGATCTCGCGCGCCCGCCGACGGGAGTCACTGCCGTCAGGCTGTCGCGGCGGCAGAAACCGCTCCGGATTCACGCCCGTCAGCTCGTCCCGGTCGACACCGAACAGCCGGGTGGTGTTGCCGTTGCCGTCGACAATGCGGTTGGTGGCCACGTCGAGGACAATGATCGCCTCGGCCGAATTCTCGATCAGGTCCTCATAGCGCTGGCGACTGGCGATCAGGGACTGATCCATTTCCTGGCGCTTGAGAACCCCGAGAATCATCTTCCCGGTCAAGGACAGCAACAGCTCCAGGTCCGTGCTCCAGTGCCGCGGCCACCGCGCCATGTCGAACCCGACGGAGCCGATCCGCTGCCCGTTGACGATCAGCGGACAGATCAGTACGGCGCGGACCTGGTGCTTCTCGAGCACCTGGCGGTCCCGTGCCGCTTCGGCGGGCATCTGCTGCACATCGCCGACATTGACGATGCGCCCGGCGTCGAGCTCTGCCGAGATCCAGCGGAAGCTGTCGCCTGGCACGGGTTGCAGGCGCTGACGGGTGGGCCGAACCTGCTCGGCAGACCATTCGTGCGTGCACCGCAGCGCGGCGGAACCGTCTTCGCACTGGATCAGGTAAGCACGATCCACGTCGGCAAGCGCCGCGATATCACTCAGCGCGCGATCGATTTCAGCGCCCACGTCCGATGCCTGGACGCTGATGAAACGGCTCGCGAGATCGGCGATCAGGCGCAGAAAATCGCTGCGCTCATCAGCCAGCGTCGACGCCCCCTCCTCGTCGATTGAACTCGCTCCCCCGACAGCGGAACTGTCCGACCCACGCTCTGTCATTCACCACCGGTCGTGTTGCCCACGTTCGCCAGCCACTCGAGAGCGACCCGCACTCTGTCCCGACATGCTAAACCACGCGGCGGTCAAAACCACGCACCTGCGGACAAATTCTGCCAGCCAGGTCACACTCCCTGCTGCAGCTGCTCCACCACCAGCTGCAGGGACTCCCGCTGCCGCCAGGTGTTGACGTCGAGCCGATACGCAACCCGCACGTAACCGGACAGGTCGTCACCCCACCCTGCATCCACGGCACGAAAAGCGATGGCATCCACCGCCGTCCGCCCGCCCTCGGGGAGCAGCCTGAGCTTCAGGTGGCGATCGCCGACCACGCGGGCACCGACGACCTCGAAAACACCATCGAAACGCGGCTCGGGAAACGCCTGCCCCCAGGGACCACCAGTGCGGATGGCCCGGGCCACCTCCATGTTCAGCTCTGCAGGCGCAAGCGGGCCGTCCGTCAGGCACACCCCTCCCAGATTAGACCGTCCCAGGCGTTCGTCCACCACGGCCTGAAAGCGTGCGCGAAAGGCATCCAGCCGCGTTTCGTCGAGACTCAGGCCGGCGGCGGCAGCGTGCCCGCCGAACCGGTGTATGAGTCCTGGCGCACTGGTGGCGACCTGTTCAAGCGCGTCGCGCATATGGAGCCCGTCCACCGACCGCCCGGACCCCTTCAGCTCACCGTCACCGACCGGCGCGAATGCAATGACCGGCCGGTGAAAACGCTCCTTCAGGCGCGACGCAACGATTCCGACAACGCCCTGGTGCCAGCCGGAATCGGCAACACAGATCGCCGACGGCAATCCCTGTTCGGTCTCCAGGCTGCGGCTGAGCGTGTCCACGGCAGATACCGCTTCGGCTTCCATCCGGGCCTCGATATCCTGCCTGCGGCGATTGAGCGCCTCCAGGCGCTGGGCGTGCTGATTGGCAGCGCTGACGGTCGTGGCCAGCAGGCACTGGATCCCGACCGCCATATCGTCCAGACGGCCCGCCGCGTTGAGGCGGGGCCCGACCGCGAAACCGAGATCGCTGGCCGTGCACGCATCCGGCGCCCGGCCAGCGATCTCCAGCAATGCGCGAATGCCGGGTCGGCAGCGGGCGGCCCGGATACGCCGCAGCCCCTGCTCCACAAGCACCCGGTTGTTGCGATCCAGCGGCACCACATCGGCCACCGTGCCCAGGGCCACCAGATCCAGATAGTCCGCCATGCGGGGCTCGGCTCGTCCCGTGAACCAGCCCGCATCCCGCAGGTGCTGCCGCAGCGCGGCCAGCACATAGAAGATGACACCCACCCCCGCCAGATGCTTGCTCGGAAACGCATCCCCCGGGAGGTTCGGGTTGACCAGTGCGTCGGCCGCGGGCAGCGCCTCGGGCGGCAGATGGTGGTCCGTGACCACGACCCGGACCCCCGCCTCCCGGGCGGCAGCCACCCCGTCAACGCTGGAGATGCCGTTATCAACGGTCACGACCACGTCCGGACTGCGCTTGAGCGCTTCGGTCACGATCTCCGGGCTGAGGCCGTAGCCGAACTCGAAGCGGTTCGGCACCAGGAAATCCACCGCCGCGGCACCCATGTCCTGCAACGCAAGCATGGCAAGGGCGCAGCTGGACGCACCGTCCGCATCGAAGTCACCCACGATCAGGATGCGCTGCCCATCCCTTACCGCGTCCGCCAGAACGGGCACGGCCGCGTCAAGGCCCGACAGCGCGGCGGGCGGTGCGAGGCGCCCCAGCTCCATATCCAGTTCGTCTGCCCGGCGGATGCCACGGGCCGCATAAACCCGCCTGAGAACCGGGTGGACGCCGTCGATCCGCTCGACGGCGTCAGGATCCACATGACGTCGCTGAATGGCCCGCCCGTGCATCATTCCGTCAACAGCAGTCTTGCGAGGGAGCGGGACCGCCGCCAGAACGCCAGGCGATCACGGCGACGAATGCGCCACACCCCGGCGGCGCCGGCATCAATCTGCACGACATCGTACGCGCCGCTGCGCAGCGCAGTCTCCAGCGCGGGAACCCAACGGGACGCAACCCCCAACACCGCCTGCTCCCATTCGGCGAACGTCTCGCCGTCGCTGACCGCGGGCATGGCGCCTGCGACGAGCGTGTCACCTCGTCCCGGCCGGAGGACCTCGTCCGGGTCCTCCGGCCAGCCACTCACGATGGCACCCGCGCGACGGCCCAGCCCGGCCACCGACGGATCGTCACTGAATACCCGGGCCCAGCGGCCACTCACATCGGGCAAATGGCCACCGCCCCATGGCCAGATCCCGTTGACCGGCGGCAGGCCTTGGGTCTCGCGCTCCTGGTTAACCGGATGACCGTGGAGAAACATCTGGATCTCGTTGAGCCGTGCACGCCAGGCGGCGGCGTCCTGTCCTGTCGGCAATGCCGCTGCCACGGCGCCCCCGGACACATGGGGCAACGGCGTGGTCTCAATGGCAGGCACATCGGAACAGCGCAGATACCAGCGCGTCGCGGCGCGGACGTGCAGTTCGACACCGTCACCGCCAAAGAAGGCGTTGAAGTCCCGGGCCAGGCGCTCGGCCTCATCCATCCGCAGGGCGAGGGTCTCCGGCCCGAGCAGCCGGACCTGATCGCGGTCGGCCACGAGCTGGACGGGGTCGGCCCGCAGCCAGTACGCCGCTCCCGGCTCCCCGCCATCGCCCAGGAAACTCAACGGCCCGATCGGCGGGGACTCCGAAGACGGCGCCAGCGTGAACCCGGGAGCAACCAGCGGCGGGGCTCCTCCGGAACGGTGGCGCCGCCCACGGGAGAGGAGTCCGGCGAGCTGCTCGAGACGCTCGTCGGATGCGATCAGCCCGACCGCATCCGCGGGCAGCGGCCCGAGCAGGCCCGGCAATCGAAAACAGAGCACCGACTCGGCCATGCGCTGTCAGCCCTCTTGCCCGCTCGCCACGGCATCCCGTGGCGGTGCGGGTTTACAGCCGATCAAGAATGGCGCTGCGCACAGCGTCCAGTTCCGCCGGAATGGTACTGATGGCATTCGCCGACTGCTGGATGGCGATATCCGGATCCTTCAGGCCGTGGCCCGTGAGCGTGCAGACCACGGTGCTGCCCTCGGGGATCTTGCCGTTGCGGATGTCGCGCATGGCGCCGGCCACGGATGCCGCAGACGCCGGTTCGCAGAACACGCCCTCCCGCGCGGCCAGCCAGCGCTGCGCCTCCAGGATCTCTTCATCGCTGCACTCGTCGAACCAGCCACCGGATTCCTGACTCGCCTTCCAGGCGTAGTCCCAGGACTGGGGATGGCCGATGCGGATAGCCGTGGCCACGGTGTCCGGGTCCTCGACCATTTCGCCGCGCAGGAACGGTGCGGAGCCACTGGCCTGGTAGCCCACCATGGTCGGGCGATCCCCGACGATGGCGCTGGCATAGCGGCACTGACCATGGCAGAACGAGCAGGCGTCGGTCAGGTGGTCACTGCGGCGACCGGCAGCCTCGCAGTAGCCGATCCAGTGCGCGGTGATATTGCCCGCGTTGCCCACCGGCAGGCAGTGGTAATCGGGGGCCCGCTCCAGCTCTTCGACGATTTCGAATGCGGCGGTCTTCTGCCCCTGCAGGCGGTAGGGATTGATGGAGTTGACGATGGTGACCGGCGCATGATCGGCCATGTCCTTGACGATCCGCATACCGGCATCGAAGTTGCCGGCGATCTGCAGCACCTCGGCACCGTGCATGATCGCCTGGGCCAGTTTGCCCATGGCGATCTTGCCGTCGGGGATCAGCACGAACGCCTTCATTCCCGCCCGGGCGGCGTAGGCCGCAGCCGAAGCGGACGTGTTCCCCGTGGATGCACAGATAATGGCCTGGCTGCCCTCCTCCAGCGCCCGGGTGACCGCCATGGTCATGCCCCGGTCCTTGAACGAGCCGGTGGGATTCAGGCCCTCGTACTTGACGTAGAGATCGACATCACAGCCCAGATCCTTGGGGATGTTGTTCAGCCGGATCAGTGGCGTATTGCCTTCGCCCAGGCTGATGGGACGGGCGTCGTCGCTCACCGGCAGGCGGTCACGGTATTTGGCGATCAGGCCGGTATAACGCGTTCGAAATGGCATTGTCTGATTCCCTGGGGTGCGGCCGGAGTCTCCGGCGATTACTGCAACTGTTCCTGACGGATACGGGTGATCCGCCCCTGCACGGCCTCCAGCGCCTCCATGCGCTCCTGCGCCTCGTCCATCTGCCGCTCGCGCACGGGGTGCGTGAGCAGGATGACGGGCACGTGCTCGGCGCCCGGGGCGGGCTCCTTCTGCAGGATGGCCTCGATGCTGATGCCGGCTTCCCCGAGGATGCGGGTGATGTCCGCCAGCACGCCGGGCTGATCCGCCACCTCCATGCGCAGGTAATAGGCCGTGACGATATTGGAGACCGGCAGCACGGGCTTGTCCGACAGCGCAGTGGACTGGAACGCGAGATAGGGGACCCGGTTCACCGGATCCAGCTCGAACTCGCGCACCACGTCCACCAGGTCGGCGACCACCGCCGAGGCGGTGGCGTCCGCGCCGGCGCCGGCGCCGTAATAGAGGGTCGGCCCCACGGCGTCGGCCATGACCATGACCGCGTTCATGACCCCGTCCACGCTGGACAGCAGCTGGCGTGACGGCAGCAGCGTGGGATGCACGCGCAGCTCGACGCCCTCGTCGGTCTGGCGGCAGATCCCCAGGTGCTTGATCCGGTAGCCCAGCTCCTCGGCGTAGGCCACATCCTCGCGGCTGATATGGGTAATCCCCTCCACATGCACTTTGTCGAACTGCAGCGGGATCCCGAAGGCAATGGAGGCCAGAATGGTCAGCTTGTGGGCCGCGTCCACACCTTCCACGTCGAACGTGGGGTCCGCCTCGGCATACCCGAGGCGCTGTGCTTCCGCCAGCACGTCACCGAACTGCCGCCCCTCGTAGTACATCTCCGAGAGAATGAAGTTGGCTGTGCCGTTGATGATGCCGGCAAGCCACTCGATGCGGTTGCCCGCCAGCCCCTCGCGAATGCTCTTGATGATCGGGATACCGCCGGCCACGGCCGCTTCGAACGCCACGGTGACACCGTTGTCACGGGCATGACCGAAGATCTCGTTGCCGTGCAGCGCGATCAGCGCCTTGTTGGCCGTGACCACGTGCTTGCCGTTCCTGAGGGCCTGGATCACCAGCTCCCGCGCCGGCTCGTAACCACCCATCAGCTCGATGATGATCTCGGTCTCCGGGTCGTTGACCACCTCGAACGGATCCGTGGTCAGGCGGATCCCCTTGGTGGAGCAGCCCCGGGGCCGATCGAGATTGCGCGCGGCGGCGGCAACCACCTCGATACCGCGGCCGGCGCGACGGGCGATCTCGTCGTTATTCCGTTCCAGGAGATTGATGGTCCCGGCACCCACGGTACCGAGGCCCAGCAGGCCAACTTTTACAGCAGTCACGCACTTACCTCCCCCGCCTCGGCGTCACGACGGAACATCGCCTTGATGCCCCGGAGCGCCTGACGGGTCCGATGTTCATTCTCAATCAGGCCGAAGCGCACATGATCGTCGCCATATTCGCCGAATCCAACCCCCGGCGAGACGGCAACCTTCGCGTCGCGCAACAGCTTCTTGGCGAATTCCAGTGACCCCATGCCCCGGTACTGTTCCGGTATCCGGGCCCAGACAAACATGGTGCCCCTGGGCTTCTCCACAGGCCATCCCAGGGCATCCAGACCCTCGCAGAGAACGTCCCGACGCCGCCGGTAGGTCTCGCGGATCTCGTCGACGCAATCCTGCGGGCCCTCCAGCGCGGCAATCGCGGCCACCTGAATGGGCGTGAACATACCGTAATCCAGGTAGGACTTCATCCTCGCAAGGGCGGCGATGAGTTCGGCATTGCCGCACACGAAGCCTACCCGCCAGCCCGGCATGTTGTAGGACTTGGACAGGGAGTAGCATTCCACCGCCACCTCCTTGGCCCCGGGCACCTGCAGGATCGAGGGTGCCTGATAGCCATCGAAGACGATCTCCGCGTAGGCGATGTCGTGCACGATCCAGATGCCGTGTTCACGGCAGATCGCCACCACCTTCTCGAAGAATTCCAGGTCAACACACTGCCCCGTCGGGTTGCCGGGGAAATTGAGCACGAGCATCTTCGGCCGCGGCCAGCTCTCGCGAATGGCGCGCTCCAGCTCCGCGAAGAAATCCACACCCGGAACCAGCGGAACGTGACGGATGTCACCCCCGGCGATGACCACACCGTAAGGGTGGATGGGATAGGCCGGATTCGGCACCAGCACGGTATCACCCGCGTCCAGCGTTGCCAGGGCCAGATGGGCCAGCCCCTCCTTGGAGCCGATGGTGACGATGGCCTCGCTTTCCGGATCCAGGCTGACGCCGAAACGGTCGCTGTACCAGTTGCAGATGGCACGCCGCAGGCGGGGGATGCCCCGGGACACCGAGTACCGGTGGGTGTCGGGGCGTTGCGCGGCCTCGGTCAGCTTGTCGACGATGTGCTTTGGCGTGGGCTGATCCGGGTTGCCCATACCGAAGTCCACGATGTCTTCACCGCGCGCACGCGCTTCCGCTTTCAACTGATTGACGATATTGAAAACGTAAGGCGGAAGTCGCTTGATTCTGGGAAATTCGGTATCCACGTTCACTCACCCGGTCAGCAGCATCGGCGCATTGTACTAGCCCGGGCACCCGATCAGAACCACCCTGCCGAAACCGGATCCTTGGGGGTACACTGGAGCGTCTCACCCGCAACACGACACCGACCCCGAATGGATCTGCCATGAAGCTGACCCTTGAGAATACCGGCGAAGCCAATCGCATCCGCAGCTACGATGTGGGCTCCATCACCGTCAACGAGACCGCTGTCACCAGGACGCTCCTCCTCACCCCGGACCAGCTGCAGGATGACTGGGGACCTGACGACGTGGGCGAACTCGGCAACCGTCACATGGACGCGATCGCGGCCATGGCGCCGGAGCTGGTTCTGATCGGCACCGGGCGGTGGCAACAGTTCCCCGACCGCGAACTGATGGCGCGGACCATCCAGGCGGGACTGGGCATCGAGGTGATGACGACGGAAGCGGCCTGCCGCACTTACAACGTGCTGGCCGCCGAAGGGCGACAGGTGGCGGCGGTGCTGTTCATGATCGAACCGGACCCGCACTGAATCCGGCATATCGGGCATGGCGCCGCCACCCGGTGGCGCCATGCCCGCCAGGGCCACTCAGCCGAACACGGCGTCCTGGGAGAAACCTTCGCGCTCCATCATTTCCCGCAGCTTGCGCAGCGCGTCGATCTGGATCTGACGCACGCGCTCGCGGGTGACGCCGATGTCGCGGCCCACTTCCTCGAGCGTGGACCGCTCGTGGCCGTGCAGACCGAAACGGCGCTCCACAACTGCACGTTGCTTTTCAGTGAGTTGCGCAAGCCAGCTATCAATATGGTTGAGCACGTCGCCGTCCTGCAGCAGCGCCGAGGGATCGGGATTGTTTTCGTCCGGAATGGCATCCAGCAGCACCCGGTCCGCATCCTTGCCAATGGGCGTATCCACCGACGTGGTGCCCTCGTTCAACCCGAGCATACGCTGCACGTCGGCAAGGGGCCGGTCGAGCACCCGGGCGATTTCATCCGCCGACGGCTCGTGGTCCAGCGTCTGCGTCAGCTTTCTGGCCGTGCGCAGGCACTGGTTGATCTCCTTGATCACGTGGATGGGCAACCGGATGGTGCGGGTCTGGTTCATGATGGCCCGCTCGATGGTCTGGCGGATCCACCACGTTGCATAGGTGGAGAACCGGAAACCACGCTCCGGATCGAACTTCTCCACCGCCCGGATCAGGCCGAGGTTGCCTTCCTCGATGAGATCCAGAAACGCCAGACCGCGGTTCATGTACCGGCGGGCGATCTTGACCACCAGGCGCAGATTGCTCTCGATCATGCGTCTGCGGGAATCCTCGCATCCGCGTTGCGCCCGACGCGAATAGTAGACTTCCTCCTCCGCGGTCAGCAGCGGGGAGTACCCGATCTCGTTGAGATAGATCTGTGTGGCGTCCAGACTCGTTCCGGCACCCTCACCGGGTTTGAAACGCGTCTCTTCAATACTGGAATCCTGGCCCGATTCTTCCGTGATCTCTTTTTCAGCTTCAGCGCCGTCCATGGTCATGTCGTCCCCTCCCGAAACGCCGCTGGCTTCCAATGACTCGTCGTGGAACTGCTCCAGCGCCGCTTCTGCCATTGTCTCTTTTGTCATGGCCATCCTCCACTTGCCCACCCCCCGCAACGGGCATGGCCACGCCGCTGCGCGGGCGAGTCAAGGCGGTTCTCCAAGCCCTCGAAATCCACTATATGCCCAAGCAAAAGCAGGTGCAACGACGGGATTCGATCGCCGGCAATGGCCGCATTTAAAGGCATTTTTACCCCGGGATCGGGGTGCGCGCGGTCAGGGCAGGTAGTCTTCCGGGTCCACCGCCTGCCCGGCGCGACGCAGCTCGAAGTGCAGGCGGGCCTCGCTGGAGCCTCTGGCGTTACCCATCTCGGCAATGACATCGCCGGCCTCCACCTCGTCCCCCTCCTCGACGAGCAGACGGCTGTTGTAGCCGTATGCGCTCAGATAGTCACCGCCGTGCTTGAGAACGATCAGGTTGCCGTAGCCCACCAGCCCGGAGCCACTGTAGACGACCCGCCCGGCGGCCGCGGCAACCACGTCCTGCCCCACGGAGCCGTCGATATTGATACCCTGCTTGCCGTCATCCCGACGCACGAAGCCCTCGACCACGTCGCCGTCTGTTGGCCATATCCACTCACCGGGCGCATCGCCTTCGGCCACTCGCTCATCGTCCGCGGACGGATCGGGCTCCTCCTGCCGGGGGCTTGGAGACGGTGCAGGATCGGCGGCGCGCGCCTCCCGTGCCGTATCCCCCGACGGGGGTCGCAGACGCAGCTCCTGCCCGGTGCGCAGCTGGTCCGGCGAATCGATGTCGTTCCAGGCCGCCAGATCGTTGTGATCCAGACCATGGTCCCAGGCGATACCGTAGAGGGTGTCACCGGACTGGACTTCATAGTGGGCATCCCCCCGTACGCCGCCACCGATGTCGCGCACGGGAGCGGGGCCATCCGCGGCACAGCCGATGACGAGCAACGCTGTGAAGGGGAGCAGCAGGGGGGTCCACAAGCGCCCGAAGTCCATTACGTCATCGTCATCCGTTGGTGGCGGCAGGCTTCCGGTATTCTGGCACGTTCATCCATCCGGACGCTGCCCCGCTCAGTGGAGGTAGACGAAGTACGCCACCACCAGCAGCGCAACGGTCGCCCAGCCGATCCAGTCCAGATACTGTTTCAGATAGGGCTCGACCTTGGGGCCGCCCCAGCCCACCAGCGCCGCAACCAGGAAGAAACGGCTGCCACGCCCGACGATCGAGGCGAGCACGAACGGCAGCAATGGCAGCGCCAGCCCTCCGGCGGCCAGGGTGAACGCCTTGTAGGGCACGGGTGAGAAGCCGGCGATGAGCACGACCCAGAAGCCGTAGATCAGAAACCACTCCCGGGCCTGTTCCAGAGCACCACCGTAGCCGGCGCTGACGATCCACGGCTCCACCAGCTCCATGGCGAAGTAGCCGATGATGTAGCCCAGCACACCACCGAGCACGGAAGCGATGGTGGTGATCAGCGCAAAACGCATGGCGTTGCGCGGCTGCGCCAGCGCCATGGGCATGAGCATGACATCCGGGGGGATGGGGAAGAACGACGACTCGGCGAAACTCAACCCCGCCAGATAGCGTGGTGCGTGCCGGTGCGCCGCAAGGCGCAGGGTGAACGTATAGAGCCTGGTAAACGGCCCGTTCATTGGGTGCCGCCAAGCATGGGCACGAAACTCACCAGGCCAAGCCGTGTACGGGAGATGTCATCGCCCTGGCGCTGGTAACAGGCGAGCTCCTGCGCCTGCCCCTGCCCGCCTTCCGGTGCGACCAGGCGGCCGCCATCGGCAAGCTGTTCCAGCAGCTCCCGGGGCACGCCCTGGGGCGCCGCCGTGACGATAATGCCGTCGAAGGGTCCGTCCCCTTCCCAGCCGGTATTGCCATCGGCCAAGCGCACCCGGACGTTGCGGTAACCCAGCTCCCGCAACCGCTTGCGGGCCTGCTCCAGCAGCCTGCGGATACGCTCGACGCTGTAGACCTCGGGCACCAGCTGAGCCAGGACAGCGGCCTGATAACCCGACCCGGTGCCCACTTCAAGGACGCGCTGCGGGATCCCTTCGTCGATCAGCACCTCGGTCATGCGCGCGACGACGTAGGGCTGGGAGATGGTCTGGCCGTCGCCGATGGGCAGCGCCGTATCGTCGTACGCGCGGCTGGAGAGCGCTTCATCCACGAACAGGTGCCGCGGCGTGCTGCCGATGACGGAAAGCACCGTCTCATTGCGGATCCCCTCGTCGCGCAGACGCTGCACCAGTCGCTCGCGCGTGCGCTGCGAGGTCATGCCGATACCGCGGCGACGATGATCGTCCATCATGCGTTCAGCCCCGTCACCCAGCCGGCGATCTTGTCCAGGGCCTGGTATCGCGTCAGATCCACCTGGATCGGCGTCACGGACACATACCCCCGGCGTACGGCGTGGAAGTCCGTGCCTGCCCCGGCGTCCTGCTCCGACCCGGGTGGCCCGATCCAGTAGATCGGGCGGTCGCGCGGGTCGCGCGCGGGAATGAGCGGTTCCGAGCGGTGTCGCTGCCCGAGGCGGGTGGCCTCGAAACCCTGCAATTGATCCCATGGCACATCCGGCACGTTGACGTTGAGAATCGTGTCCGCCGGCAATGGATCGCTGATCAGCCGCTGGACCAGTAATGCGGCAACCCGGCCCGCCGTCTCGTAATGGGTCGGATCCTGGGTCACCAGCGAGACGGCAATGGCCGGCAGACCGAGGAACCGTCCTTCGGTGGCCGCCGCAACCGTGCCACTATAGAGCACATCGTCTCCCATGTTCGCACCGGCGTTGATTCCCGACACCACCATGTCGGGATCACTGTCCAGCAGCCCGGTCACGGCCAGGTGGACGCAGTCGGTGGGCGTGCCCTCAACGCGGAACCAGCGCGAGCGCATCTCCACGGCCCGGATCGGCAGGTCAAGGGTCAGCGAGTTGCTGGCGCCGCTGCGATCGCGGTCCGGCGCGACCACCGTAATGTCCGCGAGCCGGCTCAGCTCCTCGGCCAGGTACTGGATGCCCGGTGCCTGATAACCGTCGTCGTTACTGACAAGAATATGCATGCATGACCCCGTGTTCGTCTGCGTGACCGTACACCGGCAAAGCGGCGCGCGTCAGTATACCGGCGCACCTGGCCCGTGACAGCCGCCCGGTCGCCCTCACCTCCGCCGACACCGTATAATCGGATCCATGCCGGGAGCCGAAGGCCGGAGGCGAGCCATGACGGACGACAACAACCAGGACGACAGCGCCCTGTTCCGCGCCGCCATGGGCGATGTGCGCCCCCTGCGTCACGACCAGGCAACAACCCCGTCCCCCCGCCCCCGCCCGGTGCCCCGCCAGCGCGAGGCGGATGAACGCCGGGTCATGGACGAGCTGCTGGACGGCCCCGTTGACCCCGCCGACCTGGAAACCGGCGAAGAACTGACGTTCCTCCGCGAGGGCGTGCAGCGGCGCGTTCTGCGCCGGCTTCGCCGCGGGCAGTTTCCGGTGCAGGCGGAGCTGGATCTCCACGGCATGACCGTGCCGGTGGCCCGGGTGCAACTTCGCCAGTTTATCAACGACTGCCGTCACCGTGATGTGCGCTGTGTCCGCATCATTCACGGCAAGGGATTGCGCTCGCACAACCGGGGCCCCGTGCTCAAGGGGCTCGTGGACCGCTGGTTGCGCCAGCTCGACGAAGTCATTGCGTTCGCCTCCGCGCGCCCCGTGGACGGGGGCACCGGCGCCGTCTACGTACTGCTGCGCGCCCCTTCACGATAGTCACAGAGCTCGCGAACCACGGCGGTGGCAAACGCCCCCGCCGGCAGCCAGAATCCGACCCGCAGGGTCGCAGCGTCCTCACGCCGCCACCACAGCTGGCGCACCGGTAACCGCAACGCCCGCCGCGCCCCGTCCAGACCCAGCCGCCCCAGGGCATCCACCTGCGCCTGCCAGGGCGCCAGCACCTCCGACTCCAGCGCGCCGGCTACATCGTTCGGCTGCATGCCTCCCCGGCCGGGAAGCGGCCCGGAGGGATGGACATCGCCCCCCGGCAGACGCGGATCCGCGGCGTCCAGCCCCGCGGCGGGGAACACGCTGTTGCTGGAGGTGAAGGTCATGAGGTCCCCGGGCAGCGGCCGGTCCCAGTTGCGCGCACGCACACGCGCGGCGACGACCTGGTTGAACAGGAACGAGCGCGCCGCCGACAGGAACAGTCCACGGCGCTGACGGTTGCGCACCGGCATGCCGTCAAGCATTCGCCAGGCGGCATCCAGGTTGCCGCCGTCACGGCCGAAGCGCTGGGCGCCGAAGTAGTTGGGCACGCCGAGCCTGGCAATCGCCGCAAGGCGCGGGCCAAGGCGCTCCGGCGGACAGTCCAGGTCGCGCAGGGTCAGATCGAAATGATTGCCCTGGAGCATGCCGGTCCGCAACTTGCGGCCATGGCGCGCGACCCGCAGTATCTCGATGCCTTCGGGCGGCGCCTCGAGCTCCGGGATATCGTTACCACCCGGACGGTGCACACCGAACCACTGTTCGGTCACGGCGTGTCGGTCCTTGAGCCCGGCCCAGCTCACGTCCCGCGGCCTGGACCCCAGGGCCCGGCCCAGCCACTGGCCGACATCGGCCGTGTTCCAGCCGGTCTTGCGGATCAGGAACCAGAGGTGCTCGCCGGCGCCCTCCGGCAGCATGGCCGGATCCTCCGTGACGCGGAAATCGCACGGCGTGGCACGCAGCACGGCGACCGCGGGCGGGAGGCCGAGCGCCCTGGGCAGGTCATGCCACGCCTGGGCCAGATCAGGGGCGGACTCAGTCATCGCTGATCAACAGCACCACGGCCTGGGCGGCAATGCCCTCACCGCGGCCGAAAGGCCCGAGCTGCTCCGTGGTGGTCGCCTTGACGCTCACCACGGACTCATCGACCCCCAGCGACGTGGCCAGAACACGGCGCATGGCCGGGATGTGCGGGGCCATTTTCGGCGCCTGGGCGATCACCGTGGAGTCGATGTTGTTCACCCGGTAACCCGCCGTGGCAACGCGTTCATGGACGTGCTTCAGCAGCGCCACGCTGTCCGCCCCCTGCCATTGCGGATCGCTGTCCGGGAAGTGCTGACCGATATCGCCATCAGCCAGCGCGCCAAGCAGCGCGTCGGTCACGGCATGCAGGAGCACGTCGCCGTCGGAATGGGCGGCGATGCCAAGGTGGTAGGGAATCTCGACGCCGCCGACGATCAGCTTCCCCTCCGGCTGAAAGCGGTGCACGTCGAAGCCCTGTCCGATGCGCAGCATGGCTACTCCTCCGGCGCCCGGGACCCACCACGGGCGCGCAGTATCGATTCCGCCAGGGGAAGGTCCCCCGGGCGGGTGATCTTCAGATTGGTGCTGTCGCCCTCCACCAGCAGCGGCGCATACCCGGCATGCTCCATGGCCTGCGCCTCATCGGTGACCAGCACGCCCTGATCGTGCGCGTCACGCAAGGCGTTCAGCAGTGCCCCGAGGGGGAACAGCTGCGGTGTCTGCGCCTGCCAGAGCGCATCCCGCGGCGTGGTATGCCGCACGGTGCCGTCGCGGCCACCCTGCTTGAGGGTATCGCGCACGGGGACCGCCAGCAGTGCACCGTCGGCGTGCCCCAGCCCCAGATCCAGCAGGCGCGCCAGCGCCGACGGTGTCAGGCACGGGCGCACCGCGTCATGGACCAGCACCCAGTCATCGTGCCCGGCAAGCTCTGCCACCAGAAACCGCAGGCACGCCAGCACCGAGTCCGCCCGCTCGCGGCCGCCCCGCACGCGATACAGCGCCTTGCCTGCCAACGCCTCGCGCCCCCGCCACCAGTTATCGTCATCACCCAGGGCCACCACGGCGCCGGCAACACGCGGCTCCATCAGCAGCGCATGCAGACTCCAGTCCATGACCGGGTGTTCCAGAAGCGGGAGATACTGCTTGGGGACGGGCGCGGCCATGCGGCGCCCCACGCCGGCGGCAGGCACCACGGCCCAGACCCGGGGAGCTGCGGGGTCAGTCATTCATCGGATACCTGGTAGAAGACCTCGTCGTCCCTGATCATGCCCAGCTCGTCCCGGGCACGCTCTTCGATCGCCCCGAGTCCATCCTTCAGGTCGTCGACGTCGGCTTCCAGAGCGCGGTTGCGCTGCTCCAGCTGCTCGTTCTCCGCCCGCTGTTCGCTGGCTGCATCCTGCAGCTGCCAGACGGCGGGAAGGCCGCCCTTGCCGGTCCAGAGCTGGATCTGGAACAGCAACAACAACGCGACCAGCCCACCGATCAGAATACGCATGGCATCGTCCTGGAACCACCTGCCGCCACCATACAGCACCGGGGCGGCAGCGTCCTCTCGTTACCAGCCCTTGAGATTCGGGAATGCACGGCGGCCCGCGTACACGGCGCGCTCGCCCAGATCCTCTTCGATCCTCAGCAGCTGGTTGTACTTGGCCACGCGATCGGAGCGGCACAACGAGCCCGTCTTGATCTGGGTCGCGCTGGAGGCCACTGCCAGATCGGAGATGGTGGTGTCCTCGGTCTCCCCGGAGCGGTGGGAGATGACCGAGGTATACCCGGCGCCCTCGGCCATGGCGATGGCGTCCAGGGTTTCCGTCAGCGTGCCGATCTGGTTGAACTTGATGAGGATCGAGTTGGCGACGCCGCGGTCGATCCCTTCCTGGAGGATGCGCGTGTTGGTGACGAACAGATCGTCACCCACCAGCTGGCACCGGTCACCGAGGCGCTCGCTGAGCAGTTTCCAGCCGTCCCAGTCACCTTCGTCCATGCCATCCTCGATGGTGACGATGGGGTAGCGCTCCACCCAGTCGGCCAGGACGTCCACGTATTCAGCGGCGGTGTAGCGTTTGCCTTCAGAGGCCAGCACGTAGCTGCCGTCCTCGTAGAACTCGGAACTGGCAACGTCCAGCCCCAGCCAGATGTCCTCACCCAGGGTGTAGCCGGCATTGGCCACCGCTTCGGCAATGGTCTCCAGCGCGGCTTCGTTGGAGGGCAGATCCGGCGCGAAACCGCCCTCGTCACCCACGGCCGTGCTCAGGCCACGGCCGGCGAGCACTTTCTTGAGCGCATGAAACACTTCGGTACCGGCACGCAGGGCCTCGCCGAAGCTGTCGAACCCGATGGGCAGGATCATGAACTCCTGCAGATCGACGCTGTTGTCGGCGTGGGCGCCACCGTTGAGGATGTTCATCATCGGCACCGGCAGCACGTGCGGCCCCTGCGGCGACAGGTGCCGGTACAGCGGGACGCCGCGGTCATCGGCGGCAGCGCGCGCCACGGCGAGAGACAGGGCCAGCAGCGCATTGGCGCCCAGCCGGCTCTTGTTGTCGGTGCCGTCGAGCTCCAGCATGCGCTGATCAACGGCACGCTGGTCGTCGGCATCCATGCCCCCGAGCGCCTCGGCGAGCACGGTGTTGGCGTTCTCCACGGCGTTGCGCACGCCCTTGCCGAGGTAGCGCCCCTTGTCACCGTCGCGCAGTTCCACGGCTTCCCGCGTACCGGTGGAGGCGCCGGAGGGCACGGCCGCGCGGCCGAACGCGCCGCTGCTGAGCGTGACGTCCGCCTCGACGGTCGGGTTGCCGCGGGAGTCGAGGATCTCCCTCGCCTTCACTGTCTCGATAGTCGCCATGATCTGTGACGTTCCCTTGTTGCCTGCAAAATCGGTGGGCGACGGCCCGGGCGTCTACAGGGACTGTTCCGCCAGACCGTCCGCCTTGACCCGTTCGTCCAGGGCCACGAGCGTCTCCAGCAACCGCTCCATACGCCCGAGCGGCCACGCATTCGGGCCGTCGGACAGCGCCTTGTCCGGGTCGGGGTGCGTCTCCATGAACAGCCCGGCCACGCCCGCAGCCACCGCGGCCCTGGAGAGCACCGGCACGAATTCGCGCTGACCACCCGACGCAGTCCCCTGACCACCGGGGAGCTGCACGGAGTGGGTGGCGTCGAAGACCACCGGGCTGCCGGTCTCGCGCATCACTGCCAGTGCGCGCATGTCGGATACCAGGTTGTTGTAGCCAAAGGAGACGCCACGTTCACACACCATGATGGCGTCGTTGCCCACGGCGCGCGCCTTGTCCACCACGTTGCCCATGTCCCACGGCGCCAGGAACTGCCCCTTCTTGATGTTCACGGGCAGGCCCTGTCGGGCGACGTTCTGGATGAAGTTGGTCTGCCGGCACAGGAACGCCGGCGTCTGCAGCACGTCCACCACGTCGGCGACTTCGGCGAGCGGGGTGTCCTCGTGGACATCGGTGATCACCGGCACGCCGATCTGTCGCCGGACCTCGCCCAGCACCCGTAGCCCCTCCTCCATCCCCGGTCCGCGGAAACTGGAGCCGGACGAACGGTTGGCCTTGTCGAAGGACGACTTGAAGATGAAGGGGATTGCCAGCCGCGCGCACATCTCCCTGAGCTGGCCGGCCGTATCCAGCGCCAGCTGTTCGGATTCGACCACACAGGGCCCGGCGATCAGGAACAACCGCTCCCCGAGCCCGGCGCGGAAACCGCAGAGATCAATACTGGCCATGGACGGGACCTCCGAGTCTAGCTGTCACCGTGGCGGCCGCGGGCGGCCTCGACGAATCCGCAGAACAGCGGGTGGCCGTCGCGCGGCGTGGACGTGAACTCCGGGTGGAACTGGCAACCGAGGTACCAGGGGTGGTCCGGAAGCTCCACCACTTCCACCAGGTTGCCGTCGCTGGAGCGGCCCGAGATCCGCAGCCCGGCCTGCTTCAGCGCGTCGGCGTAATGGTTGTTGAACTCGTAACGGTGCCGGTGCCGCTCGACGATGCTCTCGGCGCCGTAGGTCCGGCCCACCAGCGACCCCTGCTCCAGCAGGCAGGGCTGCCCGCCGAGGCGCATGGTGCCGCCCAGGTCATCGTCCGGCCCGCGCTCCTCGATGCGGCCGTCGTCCGTCATCCATTCGGTGATCAGGCCAATGACCGGATGCGGCGTATCGGGCTGGAATTCGGTGCTGTGGGCAGCATCGAGGCCGGCCACGTTGCGGGCGAAATCGATCACCGCCACCTGCATGCCGAGACAGATGCCGAGGAACGGGATGCGGTTCTCGCGCGCGTAGCGCGCCGCCTGGATCTTGCCCTCGACACCACGCTCGCCGAACCCGCCGGGGACGAGAATGGCGTCCACGTCCGACAACAGCTCCGGCCCCCGGCGCTCGATCTCCTCGGAGTCCACCGAGCGGATGTTCACCTTGGTCCGGGTGTGGATGCCGGCGTGGATCAGCGCTTCGGAGAGGGACTTGTAGGCATCGGCCAGGTTCACGTACTTGCCCACCATGGCGATGGTCACTTCGCCGTCCAGGTGGGAGCGCGCCTCCACCACCCGCTCCCAGTCGGAGAGGTCCGCCGGCGGGAGTTCGATCTGCAGTTTATCGGCAACAATGTCGTCCAGCCCCTGGTCGTGCAGCGCCAGGGGCACCTTGTAGATGTCGTCCACGTCCAGGGCGGAGATCACCGCCTCCTGCTCCACGTTGGTGAACAGGGCGATCTTGCGCCGTTCGTCTTCGGGAATCGGCCGGCTGGAGCGGCACAGCAGGATATCGGGCTGGATGCCGATGGAGCGCAGCTCCTTCACCGAGTGCTGCGTCGGCTTGGTCTTCATCTCGGCACTGGGGCCGATGAACGGCACCAGCGTGAGGTGCAGGAACAGGGAGTCCCGCTTGTGCTCCACGCCCATCTGGCGGATGGCTTCCAGAAACGGCAGCGATTCGATGTCACCAACAGTGCCGCCGATCTCCACCAGGGCGATATCGTGCCCCTCGGCGCCCTCACGGATGCAGCGCTTGATCTCGTCGGTGATGTGCGGGATCACCTGCACCGTGCCGCCCAGGTATTCCCCGCGGCGCTCCTTGCGGATGACGTTCTCGTAGATCCGCCCGGTGGTGTAGTTGTTGACCCGGCCGGTGCGCATGCGCACGAAGCGTTCGTAATGGCCGAGATCCAGGTCGGTCTCGGCGCCATCCTCGGTCACGTAGACCTCGCCGTGCTGGAACGGGCTCATGGTCCCCGGATCCACGTTGATGTAGGGATCCAGCTTGATCATGGTGACCTTCAGCCCCCTGGCCTGCAGGATGCTGGCCAGAGAGGCGGACGCAATGCCCTTGCCCAGCGAGGACACAACGCCACCGGTAATAAAGATGTATCGGGTCATAGGAACTCTGTCTTTCGCACGAAAGGTCGCGGGAGCCGCATTCGAAAGACACCGGAAAGGGAAGCGCGCCGGGCGGAGACTAATGACATCGTCCGCGCGGGTCACCCCTGCGGCCATGAACCGCAAAGACCAGAACGGCGTGCGTGCTGGCGCTTCATTACCCGCTGCCTGAGTGGCGCTAAAAGTACCAGAACACCCACCCCGGCACAACGCTGACCGTGCGGTCAGTCCGGGTCCCAGTGGAAACACAGCCCCCGGTGCTGCGGGCTTGCCTGGAAGCCTTCACAGACACACAGCCCCGGCACGGCCGCGATGACATCCCCCACCATGACCAGAGGCCACGACCGGCGCTGCCACGGGGGCACCCCCGCCTCCTGGAACAGCTTCTTCACCGGGCGCGTCGGCCGCCCCACGGGTCGACAGCGCTCGCCTCCCTGCCTCGGCACAACGGTCACCCCCGTCGCTGGCAGCCGTTCCGCCGCGACACCGTCACGACCGCGGGTCACCCGCAGCCAGCCGTGATCCAGTCGCAGATCGGTCTCCGGCAGCCATTGCACGGGTTCCGAGGCGGTCACCGGGTCGGGGTCAGCGGATCCCAGCGACAGCCAGCCCCGGTATCGTCGCACGGTGCCGCCGGGCCAGTGGAACACCGGCATGCGATCGTCGCGACCATGCATCAGCATCCGGCGCGCCGCCTCAAGCTGCCTCGCATCCGGCAATACCACACCCTGTTGCTGGAGCCACTGCCGCAGGACGAGACGCTGCTCCGCGTCAGGCAGGCGGGAGAGCGCCTCACCATCAAGCCGGTCGCCGCTGGTCATGCCCTCCAGCAGCATGGCGGCATAACGCCCCAGGGAGGCGCTCGCCTCACCGGCCAGCAGGCCGGTCCGCGCGATGGTCCCGGCTGCCCCAGGCCAGCGCGCCAGCAATCGCGGCAGCACGTCGTGGCGAATGCGATTGCGGTCGGCGCGCCAGTCCTGGTTCGCCGGGTCGTCGATGGAGTACAGCCCGTGGTCGCGCGCGTACGCGGTGAGCTGCCCACGGGGAACCTCCAGCAACGGCCGTCCGATCCACCCACGGCCCAGAGCGCGGGTGCGTGGAATCCCGGCCAGTCCGTCCACACCGCTGCCCCGAAGCATGCGCAACAGGACAGTCTCCGCCTGATCGTCCTGATGGTGGGCGGTGAGCAGACACTCACCGTCGGCGAGAACCTCTGCAATCAGCCGGTAGCGCCAGTCCCGCGCCCAGGTCTCGCCGGCGCCGGGTGGCGGCGGCTCGGGGACGCGCAGCGAGGTCAGGGGAATCCGGAGCGCCTGGCACACCGCCTGGCAGTGCGTCTCCCAGGCGTCTGCGTCGGCATGCATCCGGTGGTTGACGTGGATGGCGGACAGCGGCGCGGACAACGCGTGCCGGGCACGCGCCAGCGCATGCAGCAACACGTGGGAATCGGGTCCGCCACTGAAGGCGACCCGGTAGGCGGACGCAGGGCCGAGCGAGATGACGCGATCGGCGATGTCCCCGGCCGGAATGTCCATGGCCCAATCCCGGCGCCCGCGGCGGGCGCCATGGTTGTCGCTAGGTGCGGAACTGCCCGTACCCCTGGATCTTCCTGGCCCGATCATCCAGCAGGGTTTCGAAGTCCTTGCCGTCCAGCACCGCGAGTTTCTCAAGCAGTGTCTGGCGCAGACGCTCGGCCATGCCGGCCACGTCCCGGTGGGCACCGCCCAGCGGTTCTTCGACGATCTGGTCAATGAGCCCGAGTTCGCGCAGCCGCGGCGCGGTAATCCCCATGGCCTCGGCTGCATCCTGGGCCCGGTCGGCACTCTTCCACAGGATGGACGCACACCCCTCCGGCGAGATGACCGAGTAGGTGCTGTAACCCAGCATCATGACCTCGTCGCCCACGCCGATACCAAGCGCCCCGCCGGAGCCACCCTCGCCCACGACCGTGGCAATGATCGGTGTCCGCAGACGGGACATGGCCATGAGGTTGCGGGCGATGGCCTCGCTCTGACCCCGCTCTTCAGCGCCGACCCCGGGGTACGCGCCCGGCGTGTCGATGAAGGTGAGCAGCGGCAGGTCGAACCGCTCCGCCATTTCCATGAGCCGTAACGCCTTGCGATAGCCTTCCGGCCGCGGCATGCCGAAGTTGCGGTGCACCTTCTCCTTGGTGTCGCGCCCCTTCTGGTGGCCGATCACCATGACGGGGCGGCCATCGAGCCGGCCGATACCGCCGACGATGGCCGGATCATCGGCAAACGCCCGATCACCGTGCAGTTCTTCGAAGTCGGTGAACAGGTGCTCGATGTAGTCGAGGGTGTAGGGCCGCTGCGGATGCCGCGCCAGCTGGGCGATCTGCCACGAACTCAGGTTGGAGAAGATCTGCTCGGTGAGGCTGACGCTTTTCTCCTGCAGCCGCCGGATCTCCTCGCTGATGTTGAGATCGTTGTCGTCACCGACGTAACGAAGCTCGTCGATCTTCGCCTCGAGTTCGGCAATGGGGCGCTCAAAGTCCAGAAAATTCAGGTTCATGGTCTCGCATTTCGCGTTGACGGCCGGAAGCCGCATACCCTAGCCAGTCGCAGGCCGGGTGACAAGCCCGCGACGCCCGGCCTGTGAACATCGTCAACCCGGCAGCACGCCGGACATATCAGTATTCCACCCGGACATTGCCCTCACCGGAGAGCCCGCCGAGGCGCTTGATGAGCTCGTCGGTGGGGCGCACGCGCCACTCGTCACCGAAACGCAGCACCGCCGATGCGTCCGGGCATTCGTACTCCAGCCACACCGGGCACTGCCCCTCACGAAACGGCGACAGCGCCTCCTGCAAGTGATCCATGGCGCCGTTGCCCAACTGATCCCGGCGCATGCGCAGCACCAGGCGGCGCGCGTAGACCTCGCGGATGTCACCGATGTCGTACACCTTGTCGGCACTCACACGCCAGGAGTCGCTGAAATCGTCGTAGCCCAGGCTCCCCTCGACGATCAGCAGCTTGTCCTTGCCCACCAGCTCTCCGTACTTGCGATACGCCTCCGTGAACAGGCTGACCTCGATCCGGCCGGTGCGGTCGTCCAGCACCAGGAAGGCCATCTTGTTGCCGCTCTGGGTGTTGCGTACGCGCAGGGACATGACCAGCCCGGCCGTGACCACGCTTTTCTCGCGACGCCCTTCCCCACCGCTGCCGCTGTTCGACCCCAGGTCGCTGATGCGCGCCGTCACGATCCGCTCCAGCTCGGGCTCGTAACGACTGATGGGGTGGCCGGTGAGGAACAGCCCGAGGGTCTCCTTCTCGCCCGCAAGCCGCTCTTCTTCGTCCCACTCGGGCAGTGCCGGCAGGTCCACGCCCGCATCGGCCTCCGCCTCCCCGCCACCCAGGGCGACACCGAACATGTCGGTCTGCCCCGCCTCGTCGTTGCGCCCGGTCTGCTCGGCGGCCTTCAGGGCCGGCCCGATGTGGGACAGCAGCGTGGCGCGGTTGGCACCGATACTGTCGAGACAACCCGCGCGCACCAGCGCCTCCAGCACGCGGCGGTTCACCCGACGCAGGTCCACCCGACGGCAGAGGTCATACAGGTCGGCATAGGGCCCGGTCGCATCCCGCTCACTGACCAGCGCCTCGATGGCCGACTGGCCCACGCCCTTGATGGCGCCGATGCCGTAGACCACGGTCCGCTCGTCGGCGGCGCGGAACTGGAAATCGGAGCGGTTGATGTCCGGGGGCAGCACCTCGAGCCCCATGGCCCGGCACTCTTCGATCAGGGTCACGACCTTGTCGGTGTGATCCATGTCCGAGGACAGCACCGCCGCCATGAACGGCGCCGGGTAGTGGGCCTTGAGCCAGGCGGTCTGGTAGGACAGCAGCGCATACGCGGCGGAGTGGGACTTGTTGAAGCCGTAGCCGGCGAACTTCTCCATCAGGTCGAAGATGCCCTCGGCGTGCGCCTCCGTGAGTCCGTTCTCCGTGGCCCCCTTCAGGAAGATCTCGCGCTGCTTGGCCATCTCCTCGGGCTTTTTCTTGCCCATGGCCCGACGCAGCAGGTCGGCGCCCCCGAGGCTGTAGCCCGCCAGCACCTGCGCGATACGCTGCACCTGCTCCTGGTAGAGGATGACGCCGTAGGTGGGCTTGAGCACCTCTTCCAGGTCCGGATGCTGCAGCTCCGGCGTGGGATAGGCCACCTGGGAGTGGCCGTGCTTGCGGCTGATGAAGTCGTCCACCATGCCCGACTGCAGCGGCCCGGGGCGGAACAGTGCCACCAGCGCGATGATGTCCTCGAAACTGTCCGGCTGGAGCCGCTTGATGAGATCCTTCATGCCGCGGGATTCCAGCTGGAACACCGCCGTGGTCGCACAGCGCTTCAACAGATCGAAACTGGCGCGGTCATCCAGCGGCACGGTGTTGATGTCCAGCAGGTCCTCGCCGCGCTCCGACTTGATGGCGTTCACCGCCTTGACGGTCCAGTCGATGATGGTGAGCGTGCGCAGCCCCAGGAAGTCGAATTTCACCAGGCCGACGGCCTCCACGTCGTCCTTGTCGTAATGGGTGGCCAGCCCCTGCCCGTTCGGCTCGCAGTAGAGCGGTGTAAAGTCCGTGAGCGGTGTCGGCGCAATCACCACGCCGCCGGCGTGCTTGCCCACGTTGCGGGCAACGCCCTCGAGTTTCATGCCCAGTCTGAGCAGCGTGCCCACTTCCTCATCGTTGTCGTAGCGCTCCTTGAGTTCGGGCTCCTGCTCCAGCGCCTTGTCCAGCGTCATGCCGATCTCGAAGGGGATCATCTTGGCGATGCGGTCCACGAAGCCGTAACCGTGGCCGAGCACCCGCCCCACATCACGCACCACGGCGCGGGCGGCCATGGTGCCGTGGGTGGCAATCTGCGAGACCTTCTCGCGGCCGTACTTGTCGGCCACGTAGTCGATCACCCGGTCGCGCTTCTCCATGCAGAAGTCCACGTCGAAGTCCGGCATGGAGACGCGTTCCGGGTTAAGAAACCGCTCGAAGAGAAGGTCGTAACGCAGCGGATCCAGGTCGGTTATCTCCAGCGCATAAGCCACCAGCGAACCGGCACCGGAGCCACGACCCGGGCCCACGGGAATATCCTCGGCCTTGGCCCAGCGGATGAAGTCCGCAACGATCAGGAAGTAGCCGGGGAACCCCATCTGGTTGATGACGCCCAGCTCCCGGTCCAGGCGCTCCACGTACTGCGCCTTGCGCGCCTCGGCATCGGGGGCGTTCATGTCGATGAGCCGGGGCAGGCGTTCCTCCAGCCCCCGGTGCGACTCCTGGGCCAGGTATTCGGCAATGGTCAGGCCCTCCGGGATCGGGAAATCCGGGAGGTAATCCTTGTCCAGCGTGAGCTCCAGATTACAGCGCCGGGCGATCTCCACGGTGTTGTCGATGGCCTCGGGGAGGTCATCGAACAGCGCCACCATCTCCTCCGCGGTGCGCAGGTACTGCTCTTCGGTGAACTCGCGCGGACGGCGGCTATCGTCAAGCGCACGCCCTTCGTGAATGCAGACCCGCGCCTCGTGCGCTTCGAAATCATCGGCGTTGAGGAACCGCACGGCGTTGGTCGCCACCACCGGCGTATCGGTCTCGCCGGCCAGGGCCACGGCGGCGTGGAGGTGGTCCTCGTCGCCGGGCCGGCCGCAACGATGGAGCTCCAGGTAGTAGCTGTCTGGAAAGAGATCACGCCAGAAGGCGAGCCTGGCACGGGCCTGCTCCGGGTCATTACGCAGCAGGGCGCGGCCCACGTCGCCGTCCTTGCCTCCGGACAGGACGATCACGCCCTGGTGGTCCTCCTCGATCCAGGCACGCTGGACCACCGGACGCTCCCCCTGCTGCCCTTCCAGGTAGCTGCGGCTGATCAGCCGCGTCAACGTGGTGTAGCCGGTGCCGTCACGGCACAGCATGGTGCACCGGGAATAACCACCGGGCGCATCGGCGTCCTCCACGCACAGGTCGGCACCCACAAGCGGTTTGACGCCGGCACTCAGGGCCGCCTTGTAGAACTTCACCATGCCGAACAGGTTTCCCTGGTCGGTGATGGCCACGGCCGGCATCCCCGTCTCCGCGGCCGTCTTCACAAGCGGCTTGATGCGGACGATTCCGTCCACCAGGGAGAATTCGGTGTGGACGTTGAGGTGTACGAACTGATTCGCCATGTGATCCGGCTGTCCCTGTGGTCGTCGGCGGGTGTGGGGGCGCTGGGCGTGTATTATGACCCAGGGGCGTAGTCAAAAAAATGCCACCGGTGGTTCAGGGTGTGCGACTCCGGTAGGGTACGCCCGATGCGCGCGGACACCGCGCCGTGAACCTGCAGAAGGATACTGGTAATGATTCATCCCACCGCCGTCATCGCGGATGACTGCATCCTCGGCACGGGTGTCACCGTCGGACCGTACGCCTGCATCGGCGCCGGTGTGCAGATCGGTGACAACTGCCGGATCGGGGCCCACGCCGTCATCGAGGGGCCGACATCCATCGGCCCGGACAACGTCATCGGCCCCCACGCCATCCTGGGCACGCCGCCCCAGGATCTCGGCTACCAGGGCGAATCCACGCGGCTGGAGATCGGGCGCGGCAACCAGATCCGCGAGCTGGTGACCATCCACCGCGGGACGCCGAAGGACCGCGGCGCCACCACCATCGGCGATGACAACATGTTCATGGCCTATGCCCACGTGGGCCACGACTGCATCGTCGGCAACCATGTGGTCATGGCCAATGGCGCGACCCTGGCCGGCCATGTCACGGTCGAGGACCGGGTCAACATTGCCGGTCTGTGCGCCATTCACCAGTTCGCCCGGATCGGCGAGTACGCGATGCTCGGGGGTGGCACCATGGCGCCCATGGATATCGTGCCCTACGCCATGTCGTCGGGTAATCACGCGAAGCTGTACGGCCTGAACCGACGCGCCCTCAAGCGGGCGGGCTTTGACGCCGATACCATTCAGGCGCTGCGCGCCGCCTACCGCGTGCTGTTCAGCTCCGGGCTGCGCCTGGAGCAGGCGCTGGATCAGCTCGAGCAGGACGGCGCATGTGACAATGAACGGGTCGCCCATCTGGTCGGCTTCATCCGCGCATCGAAACGGGGAATCACGCGATGAACACCATCCGCGCAGGGGTTATCGGCGTCGGCTACCTCGGGCGCTTTCACGCACAGAAGTACGCAGCGCTGGACAACGTGGAGCTGGTGGGTGTCGCCGACACCGACCAGAGCCGCGCCGCAGAAGTGGCCGCCGAGGTCGGTACGGACGCGGTCGCGGACTACCGGGAGCTGCTCGGCAAGGTGGACGCGGTCAGCATCGTGGTCCCGACCCGCTTCCATCACCAGGTGGCCGCGGAGTTCCTCCGTCACGGCAGCCACGTGCTGGTGGAGAAGCCAATCACCACGTCCCTGGACGAAGCGGACGATCTCATTCATCTGGCACGTCGCCACGACCGGCGCCTCCAGGTCGGCCACCTGGAGCGCTTCAACGCCGCCGTGCGGGAGCTCGCCGATATGGTGGGTACGCCCATGTTCATCGAATCCCAGCGGCTGGCGCCGTTCAATCCACGCGGTGCCGACGTCAGCGTCGTGCTCGACCTGATGATCCACGACATCGACATCATCCTGAAGCTGGTGGACCGGCCCGTGGTCCGCATCGACGCCAATGGTGCCCCCGTCATCTCCTCGGACATCGACATTGCCAACGCGCGCCTGCAGTTCGACAACGGCTGCGTGGCCAATGTCACGGCCAGCCGCGTCAGCCTCAAGGCGGAGCGCAAGATGCGGCTGTTCCAGCGCAACAGCTACATCGCGCTGGATTTCCAGCAACGCAGCCTTGATATCCGCTCACGGGTGAACAGTGGCCGCGCAACGCCAGCCATGGAAGACATCCACAGCGAGCAGCGGGCATTCGATGACGGCGATGCCCTGCGCGCGGAGATCACGCACTTCGTGGACTGCATCCGCAGTGGCCGCGACCCCCTGGTCACCGGCGCGGACGGCCGGCAAGCGCTGGCCACGGCCATCGAAATCACGCGCCAGTTACGCGACAATCCCCTTCCCGATCAACCACAACACTAAAGGATGCGCGGCCGATGATTCCAATGGTGGACCTCAAGGCCCAGTACGACGACCTGCGCGAGGAGCTTGAGCAGGGTTTCAGCGAGGTACTGGACAATGCCCAGTTCATTCTCGGCCCCAACGTCCAGGCCCTGGAAGAGGAAGTGGCCGCCTACCTGGGCGCATCCCACGCGGTCTCCTGCGGCTCCGGCACCGACGCCCTGCATCTGGCGCTGGCGGCCCTGGGCGTCGGCCCCGGCGACGAGGTGATCACGACGCCGTTTACCTTCATCGCCACCGCGGAAGCCATCTGCTACGTGGGTGCAACCCCGGTTTTCGTGGACATCGAGGGAGACACCTTCAATATTGATCTCAACCAGGTCGAGGCGGCCATCGGGCCGAAGACCCGGGCGATCATGCCCGTGCACCTGTTCGGCCAGCCCGTGAACATGCCGGAGCTCATGGAGCTGGCTGACCGGCACGGGCTTCTCGTGGTCGAGGATTGCGCCCAGTCCTTCGGCGCCCCCATTGACGGCCGCATGACGGGAACGTTCGGCGCCGCAGGGGCGTACAGCTTCTTCCCCAGCAAGAACCTGGGCGGCTACGGTGACGGCGGGCTCGTGGCCACCAACGACGCGGCCACGGCGGAAGAGCTGCGGGTGCTGCGCAATCACGGCAGCCGGGAGCGTTATCACCACAACATCATCGGCTACAACAGCCGCCTGGACGAAATCCAGGCCATGATCCTGCGCGCCAAGATGCGCCGCATCGACCGTTACAACGCCTGCCGGCGGCGGGTGGCCCAGAGTTACAGGGAACAGCTCTCCGGCGTGCCGGGCGTGACCATTCCCCACGACGCCGGATACGGTCGCCACGTCTACCACCAGTACACCCTGCTGGTCCATGAGCGGGACCGGATCATGGCGGCCCTGCGCTCGGCGAACATCGGCTGTGCGGTGTACTACCCGGTGCCGCTGCACCGCCAGCCGGTGTTCCGCGACGCCTATGCGGACGTCAGCCTGCCCATGGCGGAGAAGGTCTCGGAGTACTGCATGTCGCTCCCCATCTACCCCGAGCTGAGCGACCGCGACATCCACCGTATTGCCGAGACCGTCCGCCACGCGGTGGACGCCTAGGGCAACGTGCCACCGGCACCTCCATACCCCTGTTGACTGCGGCTAGTCCGCGAATGGCAGCGGAGGTGCGGCGAGGGCCTCGCGCACGGGGGCAAACGAGCGGCGGTGCTCGGGCGTCGGCCCGAGGCGTTTGAGGGCGTCCATGTGGTCGCGGGTGGGATACCCCTTGTGGCGGGCGAACCCGTAGCCGGGCCAGGCCTCCTCCAGCTCGACCATGATGCGGTCCCGCTCCACCTTGGCAAGAATCGACGCCGCCCCGATGGATGGCTCCAGGCCGTCACCCCCCACGATTGCCTCCGCCGAACAGGGCAGCTCCGGGCAGTGCTTGCCGTCCACGAGCACGTGCCCCGCAGCCACCGTCAATGACTCCACCGCATGCCGCATGGCGCGAAGGGTCGCCTGGAAGATGTTGTGGGTGTCGATCTCCTGCGGCGAGGCCTGGACGATCGCCCAGGCCAGGGACTGCTCGCGAATCGCGTCCGCCAGCGTCTCACGCCGCCGCGCGGTAAGGCGCTTGGAGTCGTTAATGCCGGCGACCGGGCTGTCCTGGTCGAGGATCACCGCTGCGACCACAACGGGGCCCGCGAGCGGCCCCCGCCCCGCTTCGTCCACCCCGGCAATCAGACGGCCATCGGCCGTGGCGGCCGGCGCCCCTGCTCCCCCCGTGACGACGTTCACATGGACTCCTCCGCCACGCGGCGCACGTGGCCCCGCTCCTCAAGGAGCTGCGCCACGGCCTCGGCGGCCTGGACGCTTGCATCCTGTCGGAGGCTGCGGTGCAACGTCGTGAATTCATCAACCAGGCGTTCGCGTTTCTCCGGGTGCTCCAGGAGATCCAGCACGGCGGGCCCGAGATTGCCGGTGACCGCCTCCTGTTGGGCAAACTCCTCGACCATCCGGCGGTTGGCGATGAGGTTGGGCATGGCGAAGTGGTCCACCTTGACCAGGCGCCGCGCCAACCAGCCGGTCAGCGCGGACACCTTGTAGGCCACGACCATGGGGCGTTTGTGCAGCATCGCCTCCAGGCTCGCCGTTCCCGACGCAAGCAGCGCCACCGTGGCCGCGGCGAGGCACTCACGCGAGCGCCCGTCGACCAGGGTCACGGGCATGCCGTCCGTGTGTGCGGCTGCCAGGGCCCGCATGTGCTCGGCGATGGGGGGCGTGGCACAGGGCACCACGAAGTGCAGATCCGGCCGATGCTGGAACAGCCACGCCGCCGTCTCCAGGAACAGTGGCCCCAGGTGCTTCACCTCGCTCATGCGGCTGCCGGGCAGCAGTGCCACCATGGCCCCTTCGGGCGGCAGCTCGAGCGCACGGCGCGCGCCCGCCTGATCCGGGGTTTCCGGGACCTCGTCGGCCAGGGGATGGCCCACGAACGTCGCAGGCACATTGTGGTGCCGGAAGAACTCACGCTCGAACGGGAAGATACACAACATGCGGTCCACGGAACGGGCAATGTCACGGATCCGCCCCTGACGCCAGGCCCAGACCGTCGGGCTGACGTAGTGCACCGTGGCAATGCCCCGCTCCCGCAGGCGCCGTTCCAGACCGAGGTTGAAGTCGGGCGCGTCGATGCCGATGAACAGGTCCGGCGGATCCGCCCGGAAGCGCCGGACCAGATCCCGGCGAATGGCCAGCAGACCGGGAAGGTGGCGCAGCACCTCCACCAGCCCCATCACGGAGAGGGACTCGAGGGGGTGAAAGCTGACACACCCCTCGGCCTCCATGCGCGGCCCGCCAATACCCTCGAAACGCGCATCGGGAAACTGCCTGCGGAGCTCCCGCATGAGTCCGGCCGCCAGGTAGTCGCCCGACATTTCCCCGGCCACGATACCGATCCGCATGGTCGCTCCCGATGGTTCCCGCCCTGCCCTGACCTCCACGCCGGCGGCCTCAGCGCACGATGCCGCGGCGACTCTCACCGATGAAGGCGGCGAGACGCTCCACCGGCGGATGGTCGGCAGCGATCTCCCGCACCCGCTCAAGGGCCGGCTCGAGGCGCAGCCCCGCCTTGTAAACAGTGCGGTACGCCCGGCGAACGGCGAGCACGTCCTGCTTCGAGAATCCCTGCCTGCGCAGCCCCTCACTGTTGACCCCGAAGGGCTCGGCGGGGTTGCCGGAGACGGTCACGTACGGCGGCACATCCTGTTTGATGCAACTGCCCATGGAGGAAAAGCTGAACGCACCGATCCGGCAGAACTGATGAATCAGCGTGAACCCGCCGAGAATGACGTCATCCTCCACGTCCACGTGACCCGCAAGTGAGGCGCCGTTCGCGAACACGATACGGTTGCCGACCAGGCAGTCGTGGGCGATATGGACGGACGCCATGATCCAGTTGTCGTCCCCGATGCGGGTCACACCCTTGTCCTGCGCGGTGCCGCGGTTGATGGTCACGAACTCGCGGACGGTATTGCGGTCTCCCATCTCCAGCCAGGTCCCCTCGCCGGAGAACTTCTTGTCCTGGGGCTCGGCACCGATGGACGCAAACTGGAAGATGCGATTGTCCGCGCCGAGGCGCGTCGGCCCGTAGACAGTCGTGTGCGGCCCGATCTCGCACCGGTCCCCGATCTGTACGTCGGGCCCGATCACCGCATAGGGACCGACGGTGACGTCGTTTCCCAGCTGCGCCGACGGATCAACCCTGGCGGTCTCGTCGATCAAGATTCCGCATCCCGCACGGTGCACATGACTTCCGCCTCCGCGGCGACTTCGCCGTCAACGCTCGCCTTCCCGGAGAACACCCAGATGCCGCGGCGCACGCGCAGCAGCGTCACCTCGATCTGCAGCTGGTCACCCGGCTCGACGCGGCGCTTGAAACGCGCCTTGTCGTAACCGACAAGGTAGAACAGCGGATTCCCCTCCGGCTTCTCCCCTTCCGTTTCGAAGGCGAGCAGGCCGCACGCCTGGGCGATCCCTTCGAGCACGAGCACACCCGGCATGACGGGTTTAATGGGGAAGTGACCCTGGAAGAAGGGCTCGTTGATGGTGACGTTCTTCAGTGCCAGCAGGCGCTCACCCGGCTCACTTTCGAGAACCCGATCCACGAGCAGAAACGGGTACCGATGTGGCAACAGGTGCTTGATCTGATTGGTATCCATAAATCCAAATTGTCCGTTCTTTGAGAGATTGCGGCGGGGCGAGCCGGGGCGACACCCCGTCACGCCACCTAGTCGTCCGTTTTCAGCCGCCGCTCGATCGTGCGCAACCGGCGCGCGATGTCATCGAGCTGGTGGAACCGTGCCACGTTGCGCCGCCAGCTGCGGTTCGCCTCGATTCCCGTACCCGACGAGTAGATCCCCGGTTCGGTCAGGCTTTTCGTCACCTGCGCCATACCGGTGATATGCACGTTATCGGCAATGACCAGGTGTCCTGCAATGCCGACCGCACCGGCAATCGTGCAACACCGCCCGATCCGGGTACTGCCGGACACCCCGACACAGCCCGCGATCGCCGTGTTCTCGCCGATATGGACGTTGTGCGCAATGTGCACCTGGTTATCCAGTTTGACCCCGTTCTCGATCACGGTGTCGCCGATGGCGCCGCGATCGATGGAAACGTTCGCACCAATGTCCACGCCGTCGCCGATGCGCACGTTGCCAACCTGCGGTACGCGCTCCCAGCGCTGGCCGTCCCGTGCATAACCAAACCCGTCGGACCCGATCACCGTGCCGGAGTGAACGACACACCCCGCACCGAGCACACAGCCCGCGAGGACGGTTACCCGAGGGTGAATGATCGTACCGGCCCCAACCGTGACGTGGTCCTCAATCACCACACCGGCACCGATCTGAACCCCTTCTTCCAGCACCACGTCGCGTCCGATTGCCGCCTGTGCACCAATGGCAACCCCATGGCCCACCTGCACGGACTCGTCAACGGCCGCACTGGCGTGAATGCCGGAACGCGCCTCCGGAGGGTGCAGCAGCTGTGCCGCCCGCGCGAATGCCAGATGGGGGTCCGGAGCGATCAGGGCATTTCCCGGGACGCTATCCGCGTCGTCGGGGCGAACGATGACGGCACCCGCCCGGCTCTCGGTCAGCTGACCGCGCCGGCGGGAGTCGGCAAGAAAGGTCAGTTCCAGCGCGCCTGCAGTATCCAGGGAAGCGATGCGTTCGACCTGATGATCCGGATCACCACGCAAGTCCAGATCCAGAGTCGAAGCCAGTTCCCCCAGTCGTTTCATGCAGACGCTCCCCTTGGATTATCGTGGCCGGGTCCGCATCCGGAGCGCGCGGACAACCGGGTGGCTTTCGGGCGTGGTCGGGCAAGGCGCCCACACCGGCCCGGGACACGCCACGCGCTTCTACTGGTTGTCGAAGTCCTGTTGCAGTCGTTCGAGAACCCGATCGGTGATATCAACGCGGTCGCTGGCGAAAATGACGCCCTCGCTCACGATGAGGTCGAAGCCTTCCGACTCGGCAAGGTCGTCGATGGTCTCGACGATCCGTCGCTGCAAGCGCCCCAGCTCCTCGTTGCGGCGCATGTTGAAGTCTTCGCGGAATTCCTCCTCCGCCCGGCGCAGCTCCCGCTGGCGTGCAACGAGATCCCGTTGCAGCCGCTGCTGCTCGCTCTCGCTCATGACCGCCCCATCGCGGTTGAGGCGGTTTTCCATCTCCCGCAGCGCTTCCTGCTCCTCGGAGATGGCCCGATCCCGCGGACCGAACTCGTCCTCCAGGCTGGCACGAGCGGCTTCCGCCTGTGGTGCCTCGGACGTCACCCGCCCTGCATTGACGAAGCCGATCCGTGTATCAGCAGCGGCGATGCCGCTCCATACGAGGGTTACCGCCAGCAGCACCGGCGTTACAACTCGGACAACTCTGTTCATTTTCATCCCGGCCAGGTTCGCGATGCCGTTGGGCATCTACTTCAATCGGTCACGTCACGAGCACGACGCCCCGGAGCGCCGGCCCGCGAACGCAACCGCCTTGCCTGCAATCAGAAGAACTGACCGAGCGAGAACTGGAAGCGGTCCAGATCGTCTCCGGGCTCGTCATTTAACGGTTCGGCGAGGCTCATTGTCAATGCGCCCAGAGGCGACATCCAGGTGAACGCCACACCCGCCGAATAGCGCATGTCATCGAAGTCGATATCCTGCTCACGGGTATTGTACACCTGCCCCCCGTCCACGAAGGTGGAGAACCGCACCGCTGGCGAGTCGATGAACGGCACCGGGAAGTAGAGCTCGGCGTTGGCCACGGCGCGGAAATTGCCCCCGGTCGGACGATCGTCCTCACCCCGCAGACCCAGCGAGCTGGCACGGTAGCCACGCACCGAGTTGATGCCGCCGGTGAAGAAGTTCTCGAAGAACGGCAGGCGGCTGGTGTCACCGTAACCCTCACCGTAGCCGAGACGCCCCTGCAGGGACAGCGACCAGTCTTCCGCCAGGGAGAAGTAGCGCCTGTGGCTGTAGTTGGCCTTGTAGTACTGCAGATCGCTCTGGGGCAGCGACGCCTCGATCCCCAGGGATTGACGGGCACCGCTGGTGGGGAAGATGCGCCGGTCGTAGGTGTTGCGGATCCAGCTCACCTCCGTCTTGAAGTTCTCGTACTGGTCGCCGAACTCGTCGACGAAATCGCGCTGGTCATCGGTGGCCTGGGAGCCAAGATTCAGGCGCAGATCCTCGTACCCCACGTCGATACGGACCTGATCCTCCTCGTTCAGCGGAATGCCGAAGCCGATATCCAGGTTCCCCGCTCGCACGCCGTAATCCGACAGGCGCGCCCTGCGCGCATCGGTCTCGCGGAGGCTGGCGTTGAAGTACCGGGTAACGCCGTCGACATTGTAATAGCGGTCGGTGTAGGACAGCTGATAGAGAGAACTCACCCGGCTATTGTTCAGGGCCAGCTGCATGCGGTCACCGGTGCCCAGGACGTTGTCCTGCGCCACGGAGAAGTTCAGCAGCATGCCCTGCCCGCTGCCGTAGCCGATGCCGGCCTGGAGGCTGCCGGAGAGGCCTTCGGTGACATCGACGTTGACGTCCACCTGATCGGACTCGCCAGGGACCTGCGGCGTCTCGATCTCCACGTTCTGGAAGAAACCGAGCTGGTTCAGCCGCCGCCGGGACAGGTCAATGTTCTCGGATGACAGCCAACCGCCCTCCATCTGGCGCATTTCGCGCCGGATGACTTCGTCGTCCGTGCGGTAGTTGCCACTGATGTTGATGCGCCGGACGTAGGCACGACTGCCGGAGTCGACGTAGAAGGTCAGATCCACCGTCTGTTCGTCCCGGTTGATGTCGGGCACGGGATTGACGTTGGCGAATGCGTAGCCCTCCTGCCCAAGCCGCTCACGGATGCGGTTGGCCCCGCCCGTGATCCGCTCCTGGGAGAAGAGGTCGCCGGTCTCCAGCTCGATCAGCTCCTCGAGCTCTTCCGGTTCCACCACGGTATCGCCGATGACCCTGACATCACCGAGCCGGTACTCCTCGCCTTCGTCCATGTTGATGGTCACGTAGATGCCGCTGCGGTCAGGGGTCATCGAGACCTGGCTGGAGTTGATGCTGAAATCCGCGTAGCCGCGGTTCATGTAGTGGGACCGCAGATTCTCCAGGTCGCCGGACAGCGCCTCCCGGGAGTACCGGTCGCGGCGGGAGAACGGCAGGTACCAGGGTTTGCGCCCGAGACTGAAGACACCATCCAGTTCCCGGTCGCTGAAGGCGTCATTGCCCACGAAATGGACATCGCGGATGCGCGCGGTCTGCCCTTCATCAATGTCGATGCGAATGGCGACCCGGTTCCGGGGCAACGGCGAGACCGTCGTCTCGATCTCCACGTCGTACCGCCCCTGGCCGAAATACTGCCGGCGCAGCTCGCGCTCGATTCCTTCCAGCAGTGCCCGGTTGTAGGTCTCCCCCTCGGCAAGCCCGGAGTCGCTCATCGCCTGCTTGAGCGCGTCGGTGGGGATGGCGCTGTTGCCGCTGATTTCGATGTCGGCAACCGATGGGCGCTCCACGACGTTGACCACCAGCGCGTTGCCATCCCGCTCAAGCTCCACGTCCTGGAAAAAGCCGGTGTCATACAGGGCGCGAACGGCGTCGGCGGCAAGCTGCCGGTCCACTTCGTCGTTGGTGGTAATCGGGAGATAGTTGAACACCGTACCCGGAGCGATACGACGGAGGCCTTCCACGCGGATGTCTTCGACCGTGAACGCCTCAAAGGCCTGAACCGGAGCGACGACGGCGACACAGAGGGTGAGAGCAACAACCAGTTTGCGCATAAAAACGTCTTTGGAATCTTGTCGGTTATCTCGCCTGCTCAACCGAGCAATCTCGCGATGTCGTTATAAAATGCCAGCCCCATCAACAGGATGATCATCAGAATACCGATCTGCTGCCCGATGATCTGCGCCTGCTCTGACACGGGACTCCCTTTGATGGCCTCTGCGGCGAAATACAGCAGGTGCCCGCCGTCAAGTACGGGAATGGGTAACAGGTTGATTACGCCGAGGCTGATACTGACGATGGCCAGGAACTTCAGGAATGGCACCAGCCCGGTAGACGCGGTGTCCCCGGCATACTGGGCAATGTTGATCGGGCCGCTCAGGTTGTTCAGTGACGCTTCGCCGACGAGCATCTTCCACAGAACCTGCAGCGTGAGTGTACTTGTCTGCCATGTCCCCTGAACGGCCTCCCCCAATGAATCCACCGGTCCGTAGCGCACGGTGTGGAACATGTGCTCGAATGCATCCGATGCGATATCCGGTCGCACGCCCAGCACGCCCTGATCGGACCCGGCGGGGTTGAGGTCGACGTCGATCCGCACAGACTCGCCGTCGCGATCCACCGCCAAGGTCACCGAATCTCCCGCTCGGGCATTCAACGCCTCGACAAGTTCCTGCCATTCGCCGACGGATTCATCATCGACGCCAACAACCACGTCACCGGGCTGGAGCCCTGCCCCCGCCGCGGCACCGCCATCGACCAGTTCGCCAACCCGGGGAGCAATACTGGGGCGCCACGGCTGCAGGCCGATCACGCGCAGGAGATCCGGGTCGTCCCCCATCCGGGGCAACCCGGACAGGTCCAGATCGCGGGCGCTCTCCTGGCCGTCCTCGCCCTGTACGCCGACCTCCACCGTCCGGCCGCGCAGCCCGCCATCCATGAGCCGCATCAGCACCCGTTCCCAGGTGGGTGTCCGCTGCCCGGCCACCGACAGGATCTCCTCGCCCTCCTCGAAGCCGGCCTCGGCCGCCGGCGTCTCGGGTTCCACTGGACCGATCACGGGGCGCAACTCCTGCGTTCCGACCACGAACAGCAGCCAGTAGATCAGGATGGCGAAGAGGAAGTTGGCTGCCGGACCGGCGCAGACAATCAACGTGCGCCGCCACAGTGCCTGGGTGTTGAACGCCCTGTGACGCTCGGCCTCGGCCACGGGGGCTTCCCGCTCGTCGAGCATCTTCACGTAGCCACCCAGCGGGATGGCGGCAATGGTGTATTCGGTCTGGTCCGGCCCGCGACGCCAGGTCACCAGGGGCTTGCCAAAACCGATGGAATAGCGGAGCACCTTGACGCCAAGTTTCTTGGCGGTCCAGTAGTGACCGTACTCGTGCAGCGCCACGAGAATGCCGATGGCCACGAGAAAGGCGACGATATTGGTGCCGATCCCCGTCACTGTGCCGCTCCCGCCCGCGCTATCGCGTCGCGCGCCACCCGGCGGGCAGCGCCATCCACGGCCAGCAGCGCGTCGATGCCGGTGAGGTCAACGGTCTCCGCGCACTCCAAAGCCGTCTCGATGACCGTCGCAATGCCGGTGAAGGGCAGACACTGATCGAGAAAGGCACTCACCGCCTCCTCGTTCGCGGCATTGAGTACGGCCGGTGCGCTGCCGCCAGCACGCAGCGCCTGGTAGGCGAGGCCCAGACAGGGAAACCGGTCATGATCCGGCGCGCCGAAATCCAGCCGCCCCAGCCCGACCAGGTCCAGGGGCGTGACACCGGCCTCGAGACGCTCCGGCCAGCCCAGGGCGTGGGCGATGGGTGTGCGCATATCCGGATTGGACATCTGGGCCAGCATGGTTCCGTCCACGTACTCGACAAGGGAATGCACGATGCTCTGCGGATGCACGACCACGTCGAGATGATCTGCATCGATACCGAACAGCCAGGACGCCTCAATGACCTCCAGGCCCTTGTTCATCAGCGTCGCCGAATCCACGGAGATCTTGCGCCCCATGGACCAGTTCGGATGAGCACACGCCTGCTCGGGCGTTACCTGCTCCAGTTCGGACCGCGGTGTGGCCCTGAACGGGCCACCGGAGGCCGTGAGGAGCACACGGGTCACACCGCTATCGACGGGTCGCGCGCGGGAAAAGTTCCCCGGCAGGCACTGGAAGACCGCATTGTGCTCGCTGTCCAGGGGCAGCAGTGTGGCCCCGCTGCGGGCCACCGCGTCCATGAACAGCGCACCGGCCATGACCAGGGACTCCTTGTTGGCCAGCAGGATGCGCCCCCCATCGGCGACGGCGCGCAGCGCCGGACGCAGGCCGGCGGCCCCCACGATCGCCGCCACGGTGATGTCGGCCCCGCTTCCGGCGGCGTACTCGAGGCCGTCCTCGCCATACAGGATCTGGATATCGCCGCAGGCGGCGCCCAGTTGCTCCCGCAGCGCCGACGCAGCCTGCGCGTCGGCCACCACTGCAAGCTCCGGCCTGAACCGACGACACTGCTGCGCTAGCAGACCGATATTGCGGTGCCCGGTCAGTGCCCGCACCCGGAAGCGCCCCGGGTGCCGCGCCATGACATCCAGGGCACTGGTGCCGATGGAGCCCGTCGCGCCCAGGATGGTGACAGTGACTGCATCTACAGCCATGACAGCCCCGCGGCAAACACCGGCGCCGTCGCGGTCAGACTGTCGATGCGGTCCAGCACGCCGCCGTGGCCCGGCAGCAGCGTCCCGCTATCCTTCACGCCACAGCGGCGCTTGATCATGCTCTCGAACAGGTCACCGGCAACCGAGGCAACAAACATCGCCACGGCCAGGAACACCAGCGACAGGCCACCCGGCAGCGGCGCCGGCAACACGGACGCCAGCAACCAGGCGGCCACCAGCGTCAGGGCAAGCCCGCCGGCGGCGCCTTCCATGGTCTTGCCCGGGCTGATTCGGGGCGCGAGCCGCCGCCGGCCAAGGGCACGACCGGCGAAATAGGCGCCCACGTCGGCCGCCCAGGTCAGGACCAGCAGACTGAAAACCAGCCATGCCCCGCCGGGCTGGCCGTGCACGAACACCAGCCCGAACCAGGCGGGAACGAACAACAGAAGACCGAGCACGGTTCCAGGGCGCCCGGTCACCGGGGTATCCGCGGCCCGCCCCCGCTGGTAGGCAACCAGCCAGCCGATCAGCCCGAGCCAGCCGACCACGCCGATGGCCAGCACAACGGAGGCTGCCGTGGCGCTGCCCAGCGCGGCAGCACTCCCGGCCACCAGAACCAGAAGGGCCCCCACGTGAGCGAGCCGCTCACGCTGCGCCTGAATACCGATGAGATGGGTCCATTCCCACGCACCCAGTGCGACGACCACTGCCATGGCAAGGGCGAAGCCCGCGGTCGGAAGGAAAAACACCACCCCGAGAACAAGGGGCAGGAGGATCAGGGCGGTAATGACCCGCCACTTAAGCACGGCTCAGCCGCTCCACCTGTTCGCTGGTCAGACCAAAGCGGCGTTCACGCCCCGCGAAACTGGCGACCGCCGCCTTCAGCTCCTCGGCACCGAAATCGGGCCAGAGGGTGTCGACAAAGTGGAGCTCCGCATAGGCCAGGTGCCAGAGCAGAAAGTTGCTGATCCGCTGCTCGCCGCCGGTGCGGATGAGCAAATCGGGATCGGGAAGCCCGTCAAGGCTGAGGTAACCGGAGAAGAGCGCTTCGTCGAGATCGTCCGGGTCGCGCACGCCCTCCCGCACGTCCTGTGCAAACCGCCTGGCGGCCTGGAGCATGTCCCAGCGGCCACCGAAACTCACGGCAACCACGAGCGTCAGCCCGGTGTTGTGTTCGGTCAGGCGCTCCGCCTCGGCAATCTCCAGGCGCAACCGCTCCGACAGATGGCTGCGTTCCCCGATCAGCCGGATACGCACATTGTTCTGGTGGAGCCGGGCGGACTCCTTCTGCAACGTCCTCAGCATGAGGTCCATGAGGACGGAGACTTCGTCGTTCGGGCGGGACCAGTTCTCGCTGCTGAACGCGAACAGCGTCAGCGCTTCAACACCGAGGTGCCCGGCTGTCTCGACCACCTGTCGCACCGAGTCCACGCCGGCGCGATGCCCGGCCTGGCGCGGCATGAAACGCGAACGTGCCCAGCGGCCGTTGCCATCCATGACGATGGCAATATGCCGGGGCACAGCCGCATCAGGGCGGTTCCTTTGCGCAGTATCGTCGCTCATCGTTCCTGCCGCGGTACGGGTATCGCCCCGGGAGCTTCTCGGGACACGAGCGGGACCAGCCGGCGGCAGCGGCGCCGGCCGATCAACAATCAGATGGCCATGAGCTCCTGTTCTTTCTGCTCAAGCACTTCATCCACCTGAGCAACGAACTGGTCCGTCAGCTTCTGGATCTGTTCTTCACCGCGGCGCTGATCGTCCTCGGTGATCTCTTTCTCCTTGACCAGCGTCTTCATGTCGGAGTTGGCGTCCCGGCGGACGTTGCGAATCGCGACACGCGCCTGTTCGGCTTCGTTGCGGACGACCTTGACCAGTTCCTTGCGCCGCTCCTCGTTGAGGGCCGGCATGGGCACGCGCAGCACTTCGCCCTGCGACGCCGGGTTGAGGCCAAGATCCGACTGGATGATGGCCTTCTCGATCTTGGGCGCCATACCCTTCTCGAAGGGAGTGACGAGCAGCGTGCGGGCGTCCGATGCGGAGACGTTGGCCACCTGGTTGACCGGCACCTCGGCGCCGTAATACTCGACGGTGACATGGTCCAGCAGGCTGGAGTGGGCGCGGCCGGTACGGATCTTGACCAGCTCCGACTTCAGCGCTTCAACGGACTTCTGCATCCGCTGCTTGGCATCTTTCTGGATATCCTCGATCACGGTAGTCATCCTCTCTCGACGATGGTGCCCACATCCGCACCCAGGACCAGATCCATGAGCGCTCCCGGGCGGGTCATGTCGAATACCTGAATGGGCAGGCCCTGATCCCGGCACAGTACGATGGCAGTCGCATCCATCACCGACAACCTCTGATCCAGAACCTGGTCGTAGGTCAGACGGCGATAGCGTGACGCACCGGCATCGTGGGCCGGGTCGGCGGAGTATACGCCGTCCACCTTGGTGGCCTTGATCATGATGTCCGCATCCACCTCCACGGCGCGCAGGCTCGCTGCCGAATCCGTGGTGAAGAACGGATTGCCGGTGCCGGCAGCGAAGATGACCACCCGCTTCTTCTCCAGGTGGCGCACGGCCCGGCGGCGTATGTAGTCCTCACAGACCTGATTGATCTTGATCGCGGACATCACCCGGGTGAACACGCCCGCGTGCTCCAGGGCATCCTGGAGCGCCAGGGCGTTCATCACGGTGGCCAGCATGCCCATGTGATCCGCCGTAACGCGATCCATGCCGGCGGCGGCAAGGCCCGCACCCCGGAAAATATTGCCGCCGCCGACCACGAGTGCGACCTCGACACCCAGTTCGCGGACTTCGCCAATCTCCCGGGCCAACCGGCGGCTGACGGCCGGGTCGATGCCGTAATCGGCATCGCCCATCAGCCCTTCACCGCTGACCTTCAGGAGTATACGACGATACACAGGCTTGCTCATGAGCCGAGATCCTCTCACACCGGCTCAGGAACCGCGAACCTGGGCCATCACCTCTTCGGCGAAATTGCCTTCTTCCTTCTCGATGCCCTCGCCGACCTCGTAGCGCGTGAACCCCTTGACGGTCGCACCGGCGCCCTTGAGAAGCTCGGCGACACTCTGATCGGGATCCTTCACGAACGGCTGACCGACCAGGGTGGTTTCCTTGAGGAACTTCTGCACACGGCCTTCGAGCATTTTCTCGACGATCTCCGGCGGCTTGCCGCTCTCTTCGGCCTGGGCCTTGAGGATCGCGCGCTCCTTGTCCAGAAGCTCCGCCGGCATGTCGTTCTCGTCCACCGCAGCCGGGTTGCTCGCGGCAATATGCATGGCGATGTCGCGACCGAGCTGCTCGTCTCCGCCCTCGATCTCGACCATGACACCGATGCGGCTGCCGTGCAGGTAGTGGTGCACCTGTCCGGCGTCGCTCTTGTAAAGCTGGAACCGACGCAGCTGGATGTTCTCGCCGATCTTGGCAACCAGTTCCTGGCGCGCGGTGTGAACGTCGCGGCTGTCATCGAACGGCAGCTGGATCAGCGCGTCGGCGTCCGCCGGCTGCTTTTCCAGAATGATGCGGGCGATGGCATCGGCGAAGTCGTTGAAATCGTCACCGGCGGAGACGAAATCGGTTTCGCTGTTCATCTCGAGAATGACCCCGAGACGGCCGTCGTCGCTGGTACGGGTGATGACCTTGCCTTCGGCGGCAACACGGCCCGCCTTCTTCTCGGCCTTGGCCATGCCCTTCTTGCGCATGGTCTCGATGGCCTGATCGATGTCGCCATCGGCCTCCACCAGCGCCTTCTTGCATTCCATCATTCCGGAGCCGGTCCGCTCGCGGAGTTCCTTCACCTGGGCAGCTGTAATCGCCATGTCCAATCCCTCTCGTATTCAGTCGTTACGTTGCAGCTGGGCGGGGGCGATGCCCCTGCCAGCGCTTGCCCGGTGCGGCGGCAGCCCGCCGCACCGTTGCACCGCGGGCGCGGATTACTGGGTCGCGGCGCCCTCGCCCTCTGCGGCACTGTTGTCCTGCACTTCCACGAAGTCGTCCTTCTCGCTGGCCCCCGGCTTCACCGACGAGGCCTTGGCGTCCTCGATGGCATCGGCCGCGCCGCGGGTGTACAGCTGGATGGCACGAATCGCGTCGTCGTTACCCGGGATCACGTAGTCCACGCCCTTGAGCGAGTTGTTGGTGTCCACGACGCCGATCACCGGAATGTTGAGCTTCTGGGCTTCCTTGATGGCGATCTTCTCGAAGCCGACATCGATCACGAACATGGCATCGGGCAGGCGCTCCATGTTCTTGATACCGGACAGCGAGCGGTCCAGCTTGTCCTTTTCGCGGGTCAGCTCCAGGGCCTCTTTCTTCACGAGCTTCTGGAACGTGCCGTCCTCTTCCTGCTGCTCCAGATCCTTCAGCCGGCGGATGGACTGCTTGACGGTGCGGAAGTTGGTCATCATGCCGCCGAGCCAGCGGTGATCGACAAACGGCATGTTGCAGCGCTGTGCTTCCGCGCGCACCGCATCCCGCGCCGCCCGCTTGGTGCCGACGAACAGGATCTTGCCGCCATTGGAGACGAGCTTGCCCATGAAGTTCAGGGCATCCTGATACAGCGGCAGGGTTTTCTCGAGGTTGATGATGTGAATCTTGTTGCGCTCACCGAAGATGTACGGTGCCATCTTCGGGTTCCAGTAGCGGGTCTGGTGTCCGAAGTGGACACCGGCTTCCAGCATTTCGCGCATGGATACGTTGGCCATGGTGTGATCTCCTGATCGGGTTTGGGCCTCCCCGCACCCCGGACAGGAACTCGTCGCCGAGCAACCCCGCTGTCCGGTTCAAACATGGTGCAGGTGTGATATCAGTCGCCTGTCGGCGACCACGAATTTGACTCCGGCATTTGCCTGAAGAGCGCGCGCTTTATACCATAACTGGCTTACCGCGACAATTTCGCAACCGCCCTGTCACGCGCCTGCAGCGGCCCATGACCGCCCTGCGGGCATCGCCATGCCAGACGCGGCCAGCCGAAGCCACCCACCAGCCGGAGATTCCCGCGAACCTATGTCGGTCACCATCAAATCCAGCGAGGAAATCGAGAAGATGCGCGCCGCCGGCGCCCTTGCCGCCCAGGTCCTGACCCTTCTGGAGGAGCACATCGCACCAGGGGTTACCACCGAGACGCTCGACGACGTCGCCCATGATTTCATCGTCAACAAGAACAACGCCGTGCCGGCACCGCTGAACTACCGCGGCTTTCCGAAGTCGATCTGCACCTCGGTGAACCATGTGGTCTGCCACGGCATTCCCGGCCCGAAGAAGCTGAAAAAGGGCGACATCCTCAACATCGACATCACCGTAATCAAGGACGGCTACCACGGTGACACCAGCCGCATGTTCTATGTGGGTGAACCGACCATTCAGGGGCGCCGCCTGAGCGAGGTGGCCCACGCAGCCATGTGGAAGGGGATCCGCGCCGTTCGTCCGGGCGCGCGGCTGGGCGACATCGGCCACGCCATTCAGCAGTTCGCCGAGAGCCACAACTATTCGGTCGTTCGCGAGTACTGTGGACACGGCATCGGCGTCGACTTCCACGAAGAGCCGCAGGTGCTGCACTACGGGACGCCCGGCACCGGCATGGTGCTGGAGGAAGGCATGACCTTCACCATCGAGCCCATGATCAATGCCGGGCGCAAGGAAACCCGCCTGCTCAAGGACGACTGGACCGTCGTGACCAAGGACCACAGCCTGTCGGCGCAGTGGGAGCACACACTGGCGGTCACCCGTGACGGCTACGACATCCTGACGCTTCGCGACGGCGAAGTGGTCCCGGACTGAGGCAAGCCATGTCCACAGCCAGCGCCTACCCCAGTGAAGCGGACGCAGTCCTGTTCGATGGCGACGAGCTGGATCGCCGGCTGGCCGCCGGGGAGCCGGCGATCCGTGTCTTCCGCGACGCACGCGAGCACGGCGATGCCATTCTCATGGGCCGCTTCCGTGAGGGTGCCCCCGCGCGCATTCTGGTGCCACTGCGCACCTGGCTGATCGACGAGCTCCTGCAGCGCGCCTGGGACCGGATCATGGACGCCCGGTGCGCCGGCATCGCCCTGGTCGCCGTGGGCGGGTACGGCCGCGGCGAACTGCACCCGGGGTCCGATATCGACCTCATGCTGCTGCTGGACGACACCGGCCTCGACGGTCGTGATGGCTGCATCGAGGCATTTCTGACCTTCCTCTGGGACATCGGCCTGGAGGTCGGCCACAGCGTCCGCACCCTGGACGATTGCGTCACCGAATCGGAGCGTGACATCACGGTGGCCACCAACCTCATGGAGTCGCGGCTGCTGAAGGGCCCCGAGCCGCTCTACCAGGCCATGCGCGAGGCCACCGGTCCGGAACGGGTCTGGCCCAGCCGCGCCTTCTTCGAGGCCAAGTGGCGCGAACAGCTGGATCGCCACGCCAAGTACCACGACACTGCCTACAACCTGGAGCCCAACATCAAGGAGAGCCCCGGCGGGCTGCGGGACATCCAGATGGTGGGCTGGGTGGCGAAGCGCCATTTCGGCGCGGAGACGCTGCACGACCTGGTGGACCAGGGCTTTCTCACCGAAGAGGAGTACCAGGACCTGGACGCCGGGCAGAACCTGCTCTGGGACATCCGCTTCGCCCTGCACACGCTGGCGGGACGGCGCGAGGACCGGCTCATCTTCGATCACCAGACGGCACTGGCAAAGCAGTTCGGCTACACGGACCAGGATCACACCCTGGGTGTGGAGCAGTTCATGCAGCGCTACTTCCGCACGGTCATGGAACTGAGCCGCCTCAACGAGATGCTGCTGCAGCTCTACCAGGAAGTCATTCTCTACGCCGATGACCGGGAGCCGCCGCAGCTCATCAACAAGCGCTTCCAGTCGCGCAAGGGGTTCATCGAGGTCACTCACCCGAACGTCTTCCAGCGCTACCCGTTTGCGCTGCTGGAGGTCTTTCTGCTGATGCAGCAGTACCAGGAGCTCAAGGGCGTGCGGGCGTCGACCATTCGCCTCATCCGTGCCAACCGGCACCTGATCGACGACCGCTTCCGGGACGACCTCCGCTGTCGCAGCCTGTTCATGGAGATCATGCGCCAGCCCCGGGGCATCACCCACGAGATCCGGCGCATGCACCGTTACGGGCTCCTGGGGCGTTACATTCCGGCCTTCGGCGCCATTACCGGGCGCATGCAGTACGACCTGTTCCACGTCTACACGGTGGACTCACACACCCTGTTCGTGGTGCGCAACCTGCGCCGGTTCGCTCTCCCCGAGCACGCCTCGGAGCTGCCTTTCTGCCACACCATCATGCAGCGGCTGCCGAAGCCGAACCTTCTCTACCTGGCCGCGCTGTTCCACGACATCGCCAAGGGGCGCGGCGGCGACCACTCCGAGCTCGGCGCGGAGGACGCCTACGCCTTCTGCGCCGCCCACGGCCTGAGCGAGTACGACTCGCGGCTGGTGGCGTGGCTGGTGCGCAACCACCTGCTCATGTCCATGACGGCGCAGCGCAAGGACATCTCCGACCCGGAGGTCATCAACGCGTTCTCCGACCAGATCGGTGACCGCACACGGCTGGATTACCTCTACCTGCTCACGGTCGCCGACATCCGGGCCACCAACCCCGAGATGTGGAACTCCTGGAAGGACGCCCTGCTACTGGAGCTCTACACGCTGGCGAAACGCGCCCTGCGCCGCGGCCTGGAACACCCCATCGACACCGAGGAGCTGGTCCGGGAGACCCAGGCGCAGGCGCGCCGCCGGCTCAAGGTGAAGGGGCTGCACCACATGACGGTGAAGTCTGTCTGGCGCCATTTCACGGACGATTACTTCCTGCGCTACTCCGCCGAGGAAATCGCCTGGCACACGGAGGCCATTGCCCGCTGCCAGTCGCAGGACCTGCCCCTGGTGCTGCTCGACGGGCACGGGGCCCGGGGAGGCACCGAGGCCTTCGTCTACACCTCCGACAAGGACCACGTGTTCGCGCTCACCGTGTACGCCATGGACCAGCTCAACCTGAACATCCAGGACGCGCGCATCATTACCACGCGCAACGGCTACACCCTGGACAGCTATCTGGTCCTCGACGACGACGGCAACCCCGTCCAGGACCCGGGCCGCAAGGACGAGATCAGCACCCGTCTGCGCCACGTGCTGAGCCAGGACGAACTCCGCCCGCCGAGCTGCCGATCGGTGCCCCGGCAACTGCAGCATTTCAATGTCGGCACGCAGATCAGCTTCATGGATGACCCCAACAACGGGCGCACGGTACTGGAGCTGATCACCGCCGACCGGCCCGGCCTGCTGGCACGGGTGGGGTACACCTTCGCCCGTTGCGGCGTTCGCCTGCAGAGCGCCAAGATCGCCACCATCGGCGCCCGCGCCGAGGACGTCTTCTTCATTACCGACCACAACAATGCGCCGCTCACGGACGAGAAGCAGCTCGGGGCCATCCGCAAGATGCTCATCGAACTCCTGGGTGAAACCAGCGACCTCGTGGAACAGGCGACCGGACTGTAACCAACCATGACCATGAACCCGAACCTGGACCGCCTGCAGCGCTATCCGTTCGAGCGGCTGAACGCGCTGCTGGCGGACGTGGATCCAACCCCGGCGACACCGGTGAACCTGGGCATCGGCGAGCCGAAGCACGCGCCGCCGGCCTTTATCGGCGAGACCCTGGCCGCGAACCTCGACGGCCTCGGTCGCTACGCCGGCACGGGTGGAACCCCGGAGCTGCGCAGCACCCTGTGCGGCTGGCTGGAACGCCGCTTCGCTTTGGGGGCCGGCGCCCTGGACCCGGACGCCAACGTGCTGCCCGCAGCGGGAACCCGCGAGGCGCTGTTCGCCATCACCCAGGCCGTGGTCTCCGGGCGGCGTGACGCCCTGGTGCTGATGCCCAACCCCTGCTATCAGATCTACGAGGGCGCGGCGCTGCTTGCCGGTGCGGAGCCGGTCTATCTCAACACCACCGTGGACACCGCCTACCTCCCGGACCTGGACGCCGTGCCCGAGTCAACGTGGCGGCGGTGCGCCCTGATCTACATCTGCTCGCCGGGCAACCCCAGCGGGGCCGTACTGCCGGAAGCGTGGCTGCGAAAGCTCATCGCCCTGGCCGACGCCCACGACTTCGTCATCGCCGCCGACGAGTGCTACAGCGAGCTCTACCCGGATGAGGAGCGGCCGCCCCTGGGTCTGCTGGAGGTGTGCGCACGGATGGGGCGGATGGACTTCCACCGCTGCGTGGTCTTCCACAGCCTGTCCAAGCGGTCCAACGTGCCCGGCCTGCGATCCGGTTTTGTCGCCGGGGACGCCGGCATCCTCGAGGGCTTTCTGCGTTACCGCACCTACCAGGGCTGCGCCCTGCCCCTGCACGTCCAGCAGGCCAGCCAGGCCGCCTGGGACGACGAGGCCCACGTCAGGCATAATCGCACCCGCTATCGGGCGAAGTTCGATACCGCGCTGGAGATCCTGCGCCCGGTGCTGGATGTTGACGCACCGGATGCGGGCTTTTACCTGTGGCCCCGCACGCCGGTGGACGACGTCATGTTCGCACGGACGCTCTACGAGCAGGAGAACGTGCGGGTCCTGCCCGGGAGTTATCTCTCCCGGGAGGCGAACGGCGTCAACCCGGGCGCCGGTCATGTCCGCATGGCGCTGGTCGCCGACGAGGCCGAGTGCGAAGAGGCGATGTGGCGCATCCGACGGTGCGTGGAACGACTGTAGGCGGCACTACCCCGGCACGGCCCGGACAGTCACCCAATTGACACGAACACTTGAACAACGAGGCCAATCACCATGGACACCATCCGCTCCGTCATTGAAGAGGCATTCGAGAAACGCGGCGAGATCAGCCCGCGCACGGCATCCCCCGAGGTGGTGGACGCCGTGGAGCAGGCCATCATGATGCTTGACCGCGGCGAAGCGCGGGTCGCCGAGAAGCGCGACGGTGACTGGATCGTGAACGAATGGCTGAAGAAGGCCGTGCTGCTGTCGTTCCGGCTGCACGACAACGAAGTCATGCGCACCGGCGCGGTGAACTACTTCGACAAGGTGCCGCTGAAGTTCACCGACTACAACAGCCAGGATTTCCACAGCGGCGGCGTGCGCGTGGTGCCGCCGGCGGTGGCCCGGCGCGGCTCGTTCATCGCCCCCGGCGCGGTGCTCATGCCCTCCTACGTGAACATCGGTGCCTACGTGGACGAGGGCACCATGGTGGACACCTGGGCGACCGTGGGCTCCTGCGCCCAGATCGGCAAGGGCGTGCATCTCTCCGGCGGTGCCGGTATCGGCGGTGTCCTGGAGCCGTTGCAGGCCAATCCGGTGATCATCGAGGATAACGCCTTCATCGGTGCCCGCTCCGAGATCGTTGAAGGGGTCATCGTCGAGGAAGGGGCCGTGATCTCCATGGGCGTCTTCATCGGTCAGAGCACCAAGATCTACAACCGCGAGACCGGTGAAGTGCTCTACGGCCGCGTGCCCAAGGGCGCCGTGGTGGTGCCGGGCAACCTGCCCTCCGCCGATGGCACCCACTCCCTTTACTGCGCCGTCATCATCAAGCAGGTGGACGCCAAGACCCGCGCCAAGGTCGGCATCAACGAACTGCTGCGCCCCTGATCATGGCCACGGTCTACGGCATCAAGAGCTGTGACACCTGTCGCAAGGCACTGAAATGGCTGGAGCATGCCGGCGTGGAGGCCACGTTCCACGATTTCCGGCGCGACGGCGTGCCGGCGGCGCTGGACAACTGGCTCACCCAGCTCGGCGCAGCCGAGCTGGTCAACCGGCGCAGCACCACCTGGCGTCAGCTGGACGAGCAGCAGCGCCAGCGGGCGGACACCGACGCCGCCGCCCTGCTGCGGGAGCAGCCAACACTGATCCGCCGGCCCGTTCTGGAGACGGGCGACCGGGTGGTGGTGGGGTTCCGCGAGGCCGATTACCGGGCGGCACTGGGAGTGGACCAGCCATGAGCGATACCCTGGAGCTGGCGCGGGCGCTAATCAGCCGGCCGTCGGTCACCCCCGACGACGCCGGCTGCCAGCCGCTGATCCAGGAGCGGCTCGACCGGGCCGGATTCCAGGGCGAGACAATGTGTTTCGGCGACGTCACCAACCTGTGGAGCCGGCGTGGCACGGCGCGCCCGCTGTTCGTGTTCGCCGGCCACACGGACGTGGTGCCCACGGGGCCGGAATCGGAATGGACCACGCCGCCGTTCGACCCCCAGGTCCGCGACGGTGTGCTCCACGGCCGCGGGGCCGCCGACATGAAGGGCAGCCTCGCGGCGTTCGTGACCGCCTGCGAACGGTTCGCCGCGAAGCACCCGTCACACCGCGGCTCCATCGCCCTGTTGATTACCAGCGACGAAGAAGGCCCGGCGAAGGACGGCACGGCCCGGGTGATGGACACCCTGCAGAGTCGCGGTGAACAGATCGACTGGTGCCTGGTGGGAGAACCGAGCAGTGACGCCACGGTGGCTGACACCGTCAAGAACGGCCGCCGCGGTTCGCTGAACGGCGTATTGACAGTCTACGGGGTACAGGGCCATGTGGCCTATCCGCACAAGGCGCAGAACCCGATCCACACCCTTGCCCCCGCCCTGGCGGAGCTGGCGGCGGCCGATTGGGACGCGGGCAACGACAGCTTCCCGCCCACCACGTTCCAGGTCTCCAACATCAATGCCGGCACGGGAGCGACCAATGTCATCCCCGGCAGCGTGGAGGTCACGTTCAATTTCCGCTTCTCCACGGAGAGCACGCCGGAGTCGCTGCAGGCGCGGGTCGATGCCGTGCTGGAGCGACACGGCCTCGATTGCCGGATCGACTGGCAGCTCTCGGCGCGCCCGTTCGTCACCGAATCGGGCGATCTCGTGGCGGCAACCCTGGACGCCATTACCGGGGTCACGGGCCGGCAGGCCGCGCTGTCTACCGGCGGCGGCACGTCTGACGGGCGCTTCATCGCGCCCACCGGCGCGCAGGTGATCGAACTGGGCCCGCTCAACGCCACCATTCACCAGATCGACGAGCGGGTCACCGCTGCCGACCTGGACACCCTGTCGGCGATCTACGAGGGGATTCTGGAGCGTCTGCTCACGGGAGAACGATAACAGCCATGACCCGCCTGCTCGTGGCAACGGTTCTGGTCTTCTGCGCGCTCTACGCCCCCCAGCCCCTGCTGCCGCTGCTCGCCGACCTGTATGGCGTCTCCGAGACGCGCGCGGCACTGCTGATCACGGCCACGCTGCTCCCCCTCAGTATCGCCCCGATTCTCTACGGGCTGTGGCTGGAGCGCCTCAGCGCACGCCGGGTCCTCGCCGGCGCGGTGGCGTTGCTGGGGGTGAGCCAGATCGTCTTTGCGCTGGCGGACAGCTTCACGGTGCTGCTTGTCGCACGGATCGCCCAGGGGATTCTCATTCCCGCCGCGCTGACCGCGCTGATGACCTTCATCGCCGGCCGTGTCGCCGCCGAGCGGCTGGCCGCGACCATGGCCGCCTACGTGGCCGCGACCGTTCTCGGAGGATTCCTGGGCCGCGCACTCGCCGGGCTGATCTCCGCTTACTGGAGCTGGGAAGCGGCGTTCTGGCTGCTGGGTGGCGGACTGCTCGCGCTCACGCCCCTGCTCCTGCGCCTGGACGGCGATCAGCCACCCAACGCCGCCCGCATCAACTGGCGCACCTGCCGTGAGGTCTTCGCCCGCCCCGGCGTGGCTGCCACCTGCCTGATCGGGTTCAGTGTGTTCTTCGTGTTCGCCGCGCTGCTCACCTACCTGCCATTCCGGGCGGTCCAGTTGCGGCCCGAGACCGGCGAGGACACCATTGCGCTGCTGTACGCCGGTTACCTCATGGGCATCGTGGTCGCGCTCGCCTCCGGCCGCATTACGCGCTGGAGCGGCAGTGCGCGGGCAACGGTCCGGCTCGGGCTCGGAGTCTTTCTGCTGGCCACCCTGGGGTTTCTGGTGCCGTCGCTGCCGGCGCTGTTCGCGGTCATGCTGGTCTTCTGCGGTGGCATGTTCCTGGTGCACGGCACCGCACCGGGCATCGTCAACGCCCTGGCACCCGACCGCCGTGGTGTGGTCAACGGACTCTACATCGCGGCCTACTATGCCGGAGGCACCCTCGGCGCCTGGTTGCCTGGTATCCTGTACGCCCACATCGGCTGGGCAGCCATGGTCAGCGCGGTGGCGCTGATGCTGCTGGTTGCCACCGCGGCCTCGCGCGGGCTGCCCGGACCCCATTCATCCCAATCAAAGGCTGAGTCATGAACGGCGCTGCGACCACTCCCGTTTCCGTGCTCGATCTTGCTTCCATCACCCAGGGCGGCTCCCCCGGAGACGCCTTCGAACGCACGGTGGCCCACGCCCGTGAGGCCGACCGTCTCGGCTTTCAGCGCATCTGGCTGGCGGAACACCACAATCTCGACGGCATTGCCAGCGCCGCAACGGCGGTCCTCATCGGCCACGTTGCCGCCCAGACGCAACGGATCCGGGTCGGCTCCGGCGGTGTCATGCTGCCCAACCACGCACCGCTGGTCATCGCCGAGCAGTTCGGCACGCTGGAGACGCTCTACCCGGGCCGCATCGACCTCGGGCTCGGGCGCGCGCCGGGGACGGACGGCGCCACGGCCCGGGCCCTGCGCGGGGCCAACGCCCTGCAGGAGCCGGACTTCGCGGAGCTGCTGGCGGAACTGCGCGGTTACCTGGCGCCGGCACGTGACCAGCAGAAAGTCCGGGCCATCCCGGGTCAGGGGCTGGACATCCCCATCTGGCTGCTGGGCTCCAGCGGCTACAGTGCCCAGCTTGCCGGGCAGCTCGGTCTGCCCTTTGCCTTCGCCAGCCATTTCGCGCCGCGCCACCTGATGGACGCGCTGCGTCTGTACCGCGAGGTCTTCCAGCCCTCGGCGGTGCTGGACGAACCGTACGCCATGGTGGCCATGAACGTGATCACCGCGGACACCGATGCGGAAGCGGAACGCCTGGCGACCTCGGTCAAACAGCGCTTTCTACGCATGATCCGGAACCAGCGCGGCCGCCTGGATCCGCCGGTCGACACCATGGACGGGCTGTGGTCGCGCCAGGAGCAGGCCATGGTGGAGAACACCCTGAGCGCATCCGCGTTCGGCGCCCCGGAGACGGTGCGGGAGACCATCAACCACTTCCTGGACACCACGGGCGCCAACGAACTCATCATCACCAACGACGTCTACGACGCCGCGGCGCGGCTGCGCTCGCTGCAGTTGCTGGCGGAGGTCATGATGCCCGGACCCGGTGGAGCAGCCGACGCCGGCGCGGGCTGACCACCCGCCCCGCGCGCTTGAGAGCGTTCTAAGGTTAGAGCCCGGCGGCCTTTCACACCGCCCTTTCCGTCGATGTATGCTGCGCACATCGAAAACCGGAGCCCATCAAGCTCCCTAACACGGAGGCTTTCCATGTCGGCATCCCCGTCCGCCGTCGTCGGTCAACCCGGCGGCATGAACCCCGCAGGCTGGATCGCGCTGGCACTGCTCGCGCTCGGCCTGCTGTACATCGGCCAGGTCATTGATGCGACCCAGGCGATGCTGTTTGCCGTGGGCGGAGCCCTTGGCGTGGTGCTCTACCACGCCGCGTTCGGGTTCACCTCGGCCTGGCGCGTTTTCATCACTGACCGCCGCGGCGCAGGCCTGCGCGCACAGATGATCATGCTTGCCGTGGCGGTGGTGCTGTTCTTCCCTGCCCTGGGTGCCGGATCGGTGTTCGGCGGCGAAGTCAGCGGATTCGTCGCCCCCATCGGGGTCGCCGTCATGGTGGGCTCGTTCATGTTCGGCGTGGGCATGCAGCTGGGCGGGGGCTGCGCGTCCGGCACGCTGTTCACTGCCGGCGGCGGCAACATGCGTATGGTGGTCACGCTGATCGGGTTCATCCTCGGCTCCGTGATCGCCACCCACCACGTGGACTGGTGGTGGGATCAACCGGCTTTCGAGGCCGTCTCCCTGGTGGACAGCCTCGGGGTGACCGGCGGCCTGGCACTGAGCCTCGCCCTGTTTGCCACCATCTACTTCGGCACCCGCGTACTGGAGCGGCGTCGCCACGGCCAGCTCGAACAACCCCGGCCCTCTGACAACGCCGGCTGGACGCGCTTCCTGCGGGGCCCGTGGCCACTGATCTGGGGCGCCGTGGCGCTGGCGGTGCTGAACTTCGTCACGCTGGTTCTCGCCGGCCGCCCGTGGGGGATCACCGCGGCATTCGCCCTCTGGGGCGCGAAAGGATTCGAGATGATCGGCATCGATGTCGCCCAGTGGAGCTACTGGCAGGAGGCCGGCAACGCCCAGGCCCTGCAGGCCGGTGTGCTTGCGGACACCACGTCGGTCATGAACTTCGGCATTGTTCTCGGCGCCCTCCTTGCCGCCTCACTGGCAGGGCGTTTCGCCCCCAGCCTGCGGATTCCGTTCCGGCCCCTGATGGCTGCCATCATCGGCGGCCTCCTGCTCGGCTACGGTGCCCGCCTGGCATTCGGCTGCAACATCGGCGCCTATTTCAGCGGCATCGCGTCGGGCAGCCTGCACGGCTGGGTCTGGCTGGTCTTCGGTTTCCTCGGCAACATGGCCGGGGTCCGGCTGCGCCCCTGGTTCTTCGGTGAAGAGCAGCGCCCAAGGCAGCCCACATCCTGCTAGTCGTCCGGTGACGGCGGGAACCGGGCGATCACCTGCCCGGTCTCGCCGTCACGCACCACCTCCAGCGGCAACCATGTCCCCGGCGCCTGCCGGTGGATGATGCGTTGCAGCTCCGCCGGCGCCTTCAGCCGTTCCCCGGCGGCCGTGATGATCCGATCCCCCTCCTCCAGCCCGGCCCCGGCGGCCACCGACTCCGGCATAACGCCGGTGACGCGCACACCATCGGCGTCCGCCTCGCCGAGCGTGACACCCAGGGACGGTGCGGCCCGTTCATGACGCGCGTCGTCAAGGCGGAACAGGGCATCGGCCAGATCCGGATCCCGTTCGCCGCAGTCGCCGTCCACGCCGTCCGGGAGTAGTACCGCAACATCGTCGAGCCCCAGGTCCGCGAGTTCGTACGGCACACCGTCGCCGTACGCCAGGTGGCCCCGCCCGATGAGCGCGACCACCAGCGCACCGTCATGCTCCTCCCGCGCCGAGGAAATCCCCTCCGCCATGGCCCGGTCCCGTGCAAGCTGGGCACGCACGAACGCCTCGGCATCCCCCGCCATCCCGTGCTCCGCGTGCTGTTCGAAGCTCTCCATCAACCGCTCCCGGTAACGCGTGCCCGGACCGGCTGCCGGTCCGACATCATCACGCTCGGCGGCCGGGACCGCATCCCACCCCTCGGCGCCGATGCGCTGGATCACGGGCCGCTCAAGGTTGAGACCGATCAGCGGGATGCCATGCATACGAGCGAAGTGCAGCACCGGCAGGTAGAGCGCCGGGTCGAACCCCCAGTGCTCGTACCAGCCACTGCGGCGGAGAAACTCCCGCTCATCCAGCTCACCGTCCACCCAGGCGTCCAGGACCGGCTGCACCGTGCGCGGGAACATCTCCAGCCCGAGCACCAGGTGCGGCTCGTGGGCACGCACGTGGGCCAGGGTCGACAACTGCCACCGGTGATGCGCCATGCGGTCGTGCCGTTCGCCCAGCAGTACCGCCTGGGAGGTGGCCAGCTCGCGATAGAGCACCCGTTCATCCAGCGGCTCTCCGCCGGGCGTCATCCAGCCGCCCGGCGGGAGCTCGCATGCGGCCCGGGCAGACAGCGGCGCGATCGCCAGACACAGGCCCAGGGTCAGTAAACGCAACACCCTCATCTCGCTGCACCCCACTCGATACGTCCCATTGTCACTCCCGCCGCTGCCACGCCATCACCGCATGCTGTTACCATCCAGTGCAGGCCGCAACCCGGCCGACGGACAACTGGGGGGAGCAGCATGAGCCGCATCATCGCCTTCGACGTCAACGAAACCTTGCTGGATCTGGGCGGCCTCGACCCCGTCTTCGAACGGGTCTTCGGCACGGCCCGGGCGCGGGAGACCTGGTTCAGCCAGGTCCTCCAGAGCGCCATGACCACCACTATACTGGGCCGTTACCACGACTTCTCCAGCATCGCGGCGGGCGCCATGACCCAGACTGCCGAGCGCTACGGTGTGTCGCTGTCGCAGAAGGATCGTGACGCCATTGCCGGCGGCATGCGTTCACTGCCTCCGCACCCCGACGTGGCCCCGGCGCTCCGGCGCATGGGCGATGCCGGGCTGCGCATGGTCGCCCTGACGAACTCCGCTCCCCAGGCTGCCCGGGCGCAGCTCGACAATGCCGGGTTGAGCGACTTCTTCGAGGAGATCATGAGCGTCGACATGGCACAGACCCTCAAACCCGCCCCGGAGGTGTACAACACGGCCGCACGCAGCATGCTCGCCACGGCGCAGGAGATGCGGCTGGTGGCCGCCCACGCCTGGGACATTGCCGGTGCCATGAACGCTGGCTGGGCCGGCGCGTTCCTGGCACGCCCCGGGCAGGTGTGGGACCCGCTTTTCGACCAGCCGGACATCATCGGCGCGACCATGGACGACATCGCCACCGCCATCATCGCCACGGACCTGGACACCGATACATAGCGCGCTTCCCGCCACAACCACAACAACCAGGAGAACCGTTCCATGCGAGCCGCCCACTACGACCGCGTCGGCCCCGCCGCCGATGTCCTGACCGTCTCCGACATCCCGACACCCGAACCCGGGCCGGGCGAAGTCCGCGTCCGCCTGCACGCCAGCGGCGTCAACCCGTCCGACGTGAAGACCCGGGCCGGGGCGCGCAGCCGGGAGCTGCCCTTCCCGCGCATCATCCCGCACAGCGACGGAGCTGGCGTTATCGACGCGGTGGGCGACGGGGTCACCGCGCACACGGAAGGCCAGCGCGTGTGGGTATGGAACGCGGCCTGGGGTCGGCCCGACGGCACGGCGGCGGACTACGTCGTCCTGCCGGAGCGACAGGTGGTCGCACTCCCCGACAGCGTTGACATGGCCGCCGGAGCCTGCCTCGGTATCCCGGCGCTCACGGCATTCCACGCGGTCAACTGCCATGGTGGCGTGCGGGGTCAGTCCGTGCTGATCGCCGGCGGCGCCGGTGCCGTATCCTGGTATGCCATTCAGATGGCGCGGGCGGCGGGCGCGGCCAGGATCATCACCACGGTGAGTTCCGCGGAGAAGGCTGCGGTCGCGCGCGAAGCGGGCGCCGACGAGGTGATCAACTACCGCGAGGAGGACGTGGCACAGCGGGCCATGGCCCTGACCGGTGACCAGGGCGCCGACCGGATCGTGGAGCTGGAGTTTGCCGCCAACGCGGCGGTGGACGTGGCCGCGCTGCGCCCGAACGGCCTGATCGTTGCCTACGGTGCCAACGCGGGCGAGGTGACTCTGCCCTTTTTCCCGTCGATCCTGAAGAACGTGCTGCTGCAGTTCTTCATTGTCTACAACCTCCCCGAAGCCGACCACCGGGCCGCCATCCACGGCGTCACGGACCTGCTGCAGCAGGATGCCCTGCGGCACCGGGTGGCCGAGCGCAGGCCACTTGAGCAGATAGCGGGGGCCCATGCCCTGGTGGAGAGCGGTCAGGTGGTCGGGAACGTGGTGCTGGACCTGGCGTAGTCCGACGCCACCAGGCGCCGGACCCACTCCGGCGCCTGGTGGGCGATCACCGTGCGAAAACTGCGGCGGAGCACGTCGATCACGGCGGGGCGCCCCGTCAGACCGCACACCTCCGCGGACTCCTGCCAGGGCCGTTGCTGGATCACCCGCGCCAACAGCACCCGACGCTCCCGGGTCGACAGCCACTCCTGTGCGGCGCTGGATGTCAGCACTGCCCGCGCAATCGGGCGCAGCGCGGCGATGACCACCTCGTAGGCGCGGTGCCCATGGGCGAATCCTGCGGCATCCAGCCAGTCCCGCTCATCCGGCGGGGGAACGGCGAGATCGGCAAACAGCGCCAGCGCCAGCTCCGGTTCCACCTGCCGGAGCGGATCGGCCAGTTGCGCGGGGAAGTCCCGCGCGAACAGGCTGCGCCCTTCCTTGACCAGCTCCGCGCCACGCGCGGTCAGCGGTCTCGCCACCAGCGCCGAGTGCGTCCCGCTCGCGGCATCCCGGCGCACCCCGAGCCGGAGCGGCACGCAGCCGGCACGCCGCCAGAACGCCAGCAGCCCGGTTGTCGCGCCGAAACTCGCGCCCAGTACGTCGTGCCCGGCGCCGCGGGCGGCCCCGGCAATGTGCTCCACGAGCCGCAGCCCGAACCCGTGTCCCTGCAGCCGCGGATGAACCGCAATCCGCATGATCCGCGCCGCGCGACACGCCGCTCCCTGACGAACACCGACATGGGCGGCCAGCCCCTGGGGCAACAGGTGCCCGCGGGGGCGGCGCTCCCCCGCCCAGATGGCACGGGCGACAGCCGGCTCGAAGCCGCCTTCGGTAGCAACCATGGCGACACCGGCCAGGACGGCGCCGCGCCACAGGAGGTGGAGCTGCAGGTTGGGGCCATCCAGCAGATTGCGCAGATCCAGCGGCCGGGTGCGGTAATGGGCGTGCACCAGCAGGCCGAAGACGCCTCGAAGCAGCGTCTCGTCCGTGGCCAGGGCATCCCGGTCCAGCACCTGTGCGGTGACCGGAGCGCTCGCAACGTCTTCATCATCGGCATCGGGCAACTCCGCGTCCAGCAGCAGCATGCGGAACAGCAGCGCCTCCACCGGACACCCCTGCCGCCAGCGCACGGGCGTCACCAGGGGCACGTGGCGCCAGTGCGGTGTCTCCGCATCGAGCACGGGCTGAAACCGCAGCACGAACCCGCGGCCACTGCCCTCGTAGCCATGCACTGTGGTGGCAAAGACGATACGGCTGTGGTCACGCAGTAGCTGGCCAAGCCGGTGTGGCGGCAATGCCGCTGCCTCGTCCACCAGGACCAGGTCCGGCGCCTCCCGGCTGCCCGCCAGCTCGTCCGGCACCATGAAGCGGAGCACCCCGCCATTGGGCGCACGCACCTCGCTGCGCCCAGGGGTTGTTTCCAGGACACGTGCCGCATGGTGCAGCACGGCATCCACTGCTGCCCGCCGGGGAGCGGTCACCACCACCGTGCCACCCCGCTCGCTCAGCACGCGGGCCGCCGCGATGCCGAGCGCGGCCGACTTGCCGCGGCCTCTGTCAGCGGTGAGCACTGCCGGGCGGCGCCGATGTCCCGTCGCGGTCCGCAGCACCGCCTCCACCCCACGCACCTGATCCGCGCTGATACAGTCGGCGTCCTCCAGCTCGTCCGTGAGTTCCGGGGCGCGCTCCAGTGCCCCCCACTGCGGCAGCGGATGCCCTTCACGAATCCGTACTACCCCGGGGTCATTGGCGAGAATCCGCGCCAGACGGGCCGTAAAACGGCGCCCAACGGCGGCGGCGTCGTAGCCGTCCACCGCCAGGCGCATCAGCTGGGGGTCATCAAAGTCGGCCCATTCATCCAGTGGCGGAGTCAGCAGCACCACCAGCCCACCGGCCCGCACCGTGCCCACACCGGCGCCAAGCCCGTCCGGGTCCAGGCCGTCATATGCGTCGATGACAAGCGCCTGCGCCTCCGTCCCCAGATACCGGCCAAGGCCGTCCGGGGCGGCCCCCGTCGTTTCGGCGGGTGGCGCATGACCTGCCCAGAGGACGGGGCTATCGCCGGCAGGACTACCGGCAAGGAGATCGAGTGCCTGGCTGCGACACCACGGCTGTGTGCCACTGAGCACCACCATACGGCGCCAGCCGGCGGCCCCGGCGTCATCCCGGAGTGCCTGCCCGAGCGCTTTCAGATCGGCTGCGCGGGTGTTCACGCCGTGGCCGTTTCCAGTGCGCGGAGCCGGGCAAATGCGTCCTCCCGGCTGTCTCCGCACAGGGCCGGGGTCGCGCTGAACGCCTCGCAGACGGCAGGCCGGTCCGGCTGGCCGAACAACCCGCACAAGGCGTCATCCGTGAGGTGGATACATGGCACGCCGGCCGGCTTGCCACCGGGCATCCCGGGGATGGGAGATGAAATGGACGGGGCCACGCAGCAAGCCCCGCAACCGGGCCGACAATCCATACGCGACGCTCCCCGCGACCTCAAGGGGCAAGATCCTCGTCGAGAAACCCGCCACACCCCTGCAACGGGCGGCCTTCCACGGTGATCCGGACCTGTTCCAGGGTATCCACGCCGTCGCCGTGATCGCAGGGCATGTCCAGGCGCTCCAGCGCGATGCCCGTCTCCGGGTCGCCGCCGTCCAGGCGCCCGCGGTCGTCACGCCACTCGGCGTCATCGACGCGCAGCACACCGTCCCGGCTGCGATGCCGGAAACTCAGCGTGTCCCCGTCCAGCTCCAGTTCCCAGGACTGATCCCCGGCTTCGGCCCGGTAATCGACGCCCCGCAGGCGCGCTTCCTCCCAGACCACGGCACCCGGCGTTTCGCCACACCGGACCTGGCCTCCCTCGGGGCCGGTCCATTGGGCCTGGGCGCCATCCCGCTGCCACACAGCGCCGTCGTCCGATTCGTAAGTGGTCTCGGCGTCATCCACCGCCAGCATGTCCCACGTATCCCCGTCACGGTGCGCGATCAGGCGCTCCCCCTCCCGCCCCCGGGTGACGACGCGCTCGCCGTCGGCGCAGTCGAAGACATTCACCAGCACCCCCGGTGCACCCGGCGCCGGCTCGGGCGCCTCGCGCGCGTCCACTCGATCGGGGTCACCGTCATGGCGGGCACACCCGGACGCCCACAACACCAGCACGACGATGACGGCGAGCCGAAGCGCCCGGCCTGCTCCATGGAATTTGTTCATGAAAGCCCCATGATGGAGAATGAAATGACCTTGCACGAATAGGGGATGGGCATGAAGACACCACGCATTATGCTGCTGATCGTCCTGATGATCGGTTCCGGTCACGCGCTGGCAGATTTTCCCGAGGGGGACGATCCGGATGCCAGCCCGGAGCAGGAGCTGGAAGAACGGACCTTCGAGATCGTCGTTCGTGGCCTCCCTTCCGGCTTCGGGCCTGCATGGAAAGGCGTCCAGCCCATTGCCGACATCGACGGGTTATCCCTTCAATCCGTTGACGCTGATCGTAACCGTATCGTCGTCCGGGGCGGCGAACAACCCTCACGGTCGGCACTGACGGAAGCGCTGGAGAATTCCGGTATCAGCGTCGTCTACATTACCGAACGAAGCTGACAGGTCCGGCCCGCATCCCGGGCGATGCGGGCCGGCATCACCGCCCGATGGCCACCACCTGCACCCGCCGGTCCTTACCCACCCGAAACCGCACGTTGTACCCCTCGATGCTGACCCCGTACTCACGGGTGTCGTCCTGCTCACGGAAGGCCGGTCTGGGATCGGTGGCCAGCGATTGCTCGACCAGCCGCCGCCAGCCGCCATCGTTGGCGGGCGGCTCATGGAGCAGCTCCGGGGCGAATACCACGTCCAGACGCCCCCCTTCAGCGGCGAAGGCGTCCGGCGTCACGGCATCGGGGATGCTGTCGGCGTAAGGCAGATACGGTTTGATATCCAGTACCGGTGTGCCATCGACGAGGTCGTGGTTGCGCAGCCTGAGCCCCCGCCACTCGCGCCCGACGACCACTGCCTCCAGCTCCACGACCGAGAGGCCGATCGGGTTGGGGCGAAACGGCGACCGGGTCGCCAGCACGCCGGTCCGTGTGTTGCCACCAAGCCGCGGCGGCCGCACGGTGGGCGACCAGCGGTCGTGCTGGTTGGCGTGGAACCGGTAAAGGATCCAGACGTGGGAGAAGCCTTCCAGCCCGCGGAGTACATCCGCCGCATCGAACGGCGGCAGCAGCTCCAGCCGCGCCGTGGCAGCGGGAACCAGACCGGGCTGACGCGGTGTGCCAAAGCGTTCATCGAAACAGCTGTGAACGATGCCGATGGGTTCCATGTCCGCTGCTCCGCCCGCGACCGCGGTTTCAGTTGATGGCCTTGCGCATTTCCGCCAGCCAGTCCCGCGCCGGCGCCGACGAAGGTTCCTTCGGTCGTCCCTTGCGCCGGTCCGTGCGCACCACGGCGTCGTCACTGCCCAGTTCCAGCAGGAAACGGGACACGGCCCGGTCCTCGGCGCCGTTGCCCGTGCCCATGTCCAGACGATCCGCGTGGTGCAGGGTCACGGCGTCCTGGGCGCGGGTCAGCGCCACGTAGGCCAGGCGCCGCTCTTCCGCCAGGTTCTCCACCTCACCATCACGCTCCATGGGCATGAGCCCCTCGGAGAAGGCGAACAGGTGGACCTCGGGCCACTCCAGCCCCTTGGCGCCGTGGACGGTGCAGAGCGTCACCTTGCCGTCTTCATTGTCGGCCTCGTCGGTGCCGGCTGCCACCACCTCCAGCGCGGCGGCCCACTGGGCCTCCAGGGGTGTGCCGGCATCCAGGGATCCGAGACGCTTGTCCATGGCCCGCTGAATCACGCGCATGCGCCCCAGCGCGGGCCGCAGCGCCTGCTCCAGATCCTCGGCGCCACCCGCGCGACCCGCCTTCAGCGAGCGCTGTGCCCGCTGCCACAGCCAGTGCCGGAACAGACCGTCCTTCTGGGCCCAGTCCAGCAACCCGCCCGGGCCGCCGCGATAGAGCTGATCCAGACCGCTCGCCAACCGCTCCACCGCCTGGGACGCCTTGGGCGCGAGCCGGGCCGCCCGGGCCAGGGGATCCCCCTCCCCCTCGGTCAGCCTGGCCACACCGCGGGCACCGAGACCGGGGATCAGATCGGCCACCCGGGACAGCGCCCGGATATCACGCCGGTTGGCCGCCAGGCGGCCGGCCGCCAGCATCATGCGGACGTCCGCATAGCTCAGCAGATCGGTACCGGCCTTGATGCGGTAGGGGATGTTCCGCCGCAGCAGCGCCGCTTCCAGTGTCCGTGCCAGCCGGTTCTTGCGGTACAGCACGGCGATGTCGTCCGGCTTGCGCCCGCCCATGATGGCAACGGACAGGCGGTCGGCCACGCCGTCGGCCATGGCATCGCCGTCGTCGTACTCCACCAGCCGCAGCGGGTGATCCCCCGCGCCGCGCACCGCATAGGGGTTCTTCTCCAGGCGCATGGTGTTGTTGCGCACCAGGGTCGCACCACCGGTGACGATCGCGGGCGTGGAGCGGTAATTGCGCTCCAGACGGTAGACCGTGGCCTGGTAGTCGTCGATGAAGTCACGCATGTTCTCGGGCCGCGCATGGCGCCACTCGTAGATGGCCTGGTCATCGTCGCCGACCAGGATCACGGTCCGGCTCTCCGGTGCCAGCAGTTGCAGCAGGCGAAACTGGCCGCCGTCGGTATCCTGGGCCTCGTCGACGGTCACGTCCCGGAGCCGCCCCCGCAGCCGCTCGCGAATGCCCGGTTCCTGGCGCAGGAGCCGCGCGGGGAGGAGGATCAGGTCGGAGAAATCGAGGACGCCGGCACGCCGCTTTTCCGCCTCGTAGCGCCGCAGGACCTCCCGAAAACGCCGACCATCGGCCTTGCCCAGATCGTGGGCGTCACACAGCGCCATCAACTCCGTGACGTGCTCATCCTCCACCACGTCGAGCCCGAGCGCCGTCGCCTCGTCCTGCACCCGCATCAGTTGTTGCCGGCGGGTCTTGTCCGGAAACGGACTCGCCAGAAGCGCGTCCAGCATCCGGCCGGCATCATCCGCATCCATGAGGGTGGCGTTACGTGGCACGCCGATCGCCTTGCCGTGCTGGCGCAGCAACTGGTTGCCGAAACTGTGGAATGTGCCGATCCAGGGCAGCGCCACGCCTCCCGGCAGCAGCGCGCGCAGGCGCTCGCGCATCTCCGCCGCGGCCTTGTTGGTGAACGTCAGCAGCACCATGCTTTCGCCGTCGATGCCTGCCTCGGTCAGCCGCCGCCGGGCCCGCTCCGTGGTGCATCGGGTCTTGCCGGAGCCCGCACCGGCGAGCACCGCTGCCGGGCCATCGTCGTGCGCAACGACCCGGGCCTGATCATCATCAAGCATGGTGTCCGACTCTCTGATTACCTGGCTGGAAGCCGGAATTCTACGGACCGGGACCCACGGGTGCCAGGCCGGCCGTCACAGATCCAGTGGCAGTGTGCGCTCGGCGCCGCAACGCCTCAGCAACCGTGCACGTCGTCGTTCACGGGCTACGCTTGCCGGCAACCGCTCCGCCAGGGCGAGCGCCGTCCGCATGTCGTGCCGCACGTGCTCATGGTACTTGGCCAGCTGCTCCAGGGCACGGGGACACCCGCGTGCCGCCAGCGCCTCCCAGAGGGCGACCGCTCCCTCGCCCCAGCCACCGCGATGGCGCAGGCGCGCCAGCTCATGCTGCCCGTTGAAATCCAGATCTTCAGCGCGCTCCAGCAGCAACCGCGCCCGGCCAGCCTGACCCTGCTGCCTCCAGTACCGGGCGGCGCCCAGGGGGCACGCCCCCCAACGCCCCGGCGCGCGCACGGCACCGGCCAGCGCCGGCATCAGCGCAAGCAACGAGAGGATATCGAGCCGGTTGTGCTGCAAGACCGCACCAAAGCGCTCTCCACGGCCACGATGCACCCAGTCGAACCAGACTGCCGGCACCTCGGCACCGGGCAGGTCATCCCCTCTCTCCAGACCCAGCAACGCCGCCTCCGCCGAGGCCAGCCTGCAGTCACTCCAGCGGTTCCGATACAGACGCCTGACCGGGTGGAGCAGGTCCAGGTGCGCTGTCGGCAGGTGTGGATCAGGCTGGCGCTGCAACCGGTAACGATCACGCAACAGGGGCAGATCGAAGCTGCCGCCGTTGTAGGTCACCAGCCCCCTGCATTCGCGAAGATCGCTGGCAAGCGCCCTGAGCATGGGCGCTTCGCCGCCAAAGCCCGTCAGCAGGTACTGCCGGCTGCGCCAGGCCCCGTCTGCCCAGCGGAGCACACCGATATTGAACGCGACAGTGCCCGTACCACCGGCAAGGCCGCTGGTTTCGGTATCCAGGAACGCGAGATCCCGCAGCAGGACACGGGGCCACCCTGGAAAGCGCACGGCAGCATCGCCCGGCGGGAGCGTTGTGCAGCCGTGCCGTGCACCGGGAGACAGGTGGGTATCCACGCGCACAACGCCCGGCTCAACGCACTCTGCGCCCAGCGCCACGGCAAGCCGGTCCGGGTCACCGTGGCCGCGGGGGCGGTCATTGGCCCCGCGAGCTGCGGCACGGAGGCGATCCAGCCGCGCGCGCACCGCGGGCTTTTTCTGCCCGCCACCCTCCGGCGGTCGATCGGCCTTGCCGCAAGCACCTTCCGGCGCCATCGCGCCGGCCTCCCCCTGCAACGTCCGCAGCCGTTTCCTAAGATCCATCGCTGGCCAGAAGCTCCAGAACCTGCAACGCCGCCTGTTTCGGCGAGAAGCCGCGGGTTTCGTCCGAGGCAAGAATCGGCCCGACGCAGCCCGGGCAGCCGGACTGGCACCCGCAGGCGGCGACCAGCTCCCGAGCGTCCGCGACCACGGCCTGCCGCTGGTCATAGAGCGGCGCCGACAGGCCGACGCCGCCGGGGTAGTTGTCATACAGGAACACCGCGGGACGAAAGCGCTGTTCCGCCTCCGGGTTCAGCGCACCGTCATCGAAGCTGCGAATCTGGCCCCGCCCCGCCGGCCCCACGGTGGCAAACCAGCGCGCGTTGCCATCGCCCACGGCGCGGCCAAGGTCGCTGGGCTCCGACATCACCCGCAGGGCGGCCACGTGATGCATGGCGTGCGCCGCACCAAGAAAGCCGTCCAGCGCCTCCTGCCGGCTGGGAAAGGCGTGGGCGAGCTGGTCCGGATGCACCTCCCACCAAACGGCGGTGGTGTGCATCTCCTGGTCCGGCAGGTTGATGTTGCCGTAGCCGATGTTCTCGTGGGTGTAGTAGCGGATCTTCTTGAAGCCGGGAATGCGCCGTACCAGGTGCACCTCACCGTTGGCACACTCGGAGCGCACCCCCCGGGCCGCCTCGAAGCTCTCGAGAACCTTCAGCCGCGTGTAATCGATGGCATCGGTGTAGTAGTCGGCACGGGTCTGGCGCACCCACGCCTTGCGCCCGTCCCAGTCCAGGGTTTCCACCTGATAGGGGGCGGCCTGGACAAGGTAAATGGCGCCTTCGTAAAGGGTTTCCGCGGCGCTGGAGTAGTCCACCTCGGCCACGATCTGCTGGCCGCCGTCGGTGACGTCGATGACCACGAAATTGCCCTCGGCCACCGAGCGCAGGCTGACGCTGTTGGCCGGATAGCTGTCCTCGGTCCAGTGCCAGGTGTCCTGTTCCCGGTGCAGCACGCCCTGCTCCTCCAGGTAGGCCAGCAGTTCGTCCAGGTCCTCGCCGCCGAAGTGCTCCCCCTGGCGGAAAGGCAGCTCGAAGGCGGCGCAGCGGACGTGGTCAAGCAGGATCAGCAACTGGTCCGGGTCGATGCGGGCGTGCTCGGGGGACGCGCCCAGGAAGAACTCCGGGTTACGCACGATGTACTGGTCCAGGGGCTGACTGGAGGCCACCAGCACGCCGAGGGCGGTCCGGTTGCGCCGCCCGGCCCGCCCCAGCCGCTGCCAGGTGGCGGCGATGGTGCCCGGGTAGCCGTCCAGCACGCAGACATCCAGGGAGCCGATGTCCACCCCCAGCTCCAGCGCCGAGGTGGCCACCACGCAATCCACGTTGCCGGCGCGCAAAGCCTTTTCGGTATCGCGCCGCTCACCGGGGAGATAGCCACCGCGGTAGGCCGCCACGCGGGTTGGCTTGCGTGGATCGCTATCGAAGACGTCTTTCAGGTACTTGGTGATCACCTCCACCATCAGCCGGCTGCGGGCGAACACGATGGACTTCAGCCCGGCCCGCACGGCCATGCGCGTGATACGCGTACTCTGGGAGCGGCTGGAGGCCCGGATGCCGAGGTCGGGGTTGATGACCGGCGGATTCCACAACAGGAGCTGCTTTTCGCCCGCCGGGGCACCGCTGTCGGTGATCGCATGGACGGCGTCCCCGACCAGCCCCTGCGCCAGCTCCGCCGGATTGGCGATGGTGGCCGACGACAGCACGAACACCGGATCGGCGCCATAGAAGCGGCACACCCGGCGCAGGCGGCGCATGACGTTGGCCATGTGCGAGCCGAACACACCGCGGTAGGTGTGGGTCTCGTCGATGACCACATAGCGCAGGCGCTCGAAAAACTGCGCCCACTTGGTGTGGTGGGGCAGCACGCCCTTGTGCAGCATGTCCGGGTTGGTGACCACGATGTCGCCGCGGGTGCGCACGGCCTTGCGGGCATCGCCAGGGGTGTCGCCGTCGAAGGTGTAGGCGCGAACGCCGAGCTCGCCGGCCTGGTTGAGCTCGGTGAGCTCGGCCACCTGATCCTGGGACAACGCCTTGGTGGGGAACAGGTACAGCGCCTTGCCGCCGTCGCTCAGTGCAGTCTGCAGGACCGGCAGGTTGTAACACAGGGTCTTGCCCGAGGCGGTGGGGGTGACCACCACGGTATGCTGCCCGGCGCGGATGCTGTCCCACGCCTCCCGCTGATGCGTGTAGAGCCGGTTGATGCCGCGCGCCGCCAGGGCGCTCCGCAGCCGCGGATCCAGCCCGTCGGGCATCTCCGCATGGCGTGCTGATCGTGCCGGCACCACCAGCTGACCGGTGATCCGACCGCCATACTTGCGCTGCAGGCGCCCGGTCAGTCCCTGCACGGGATCTTCGGTGGCTTCCACGGCGCGTGCGGTTGTGGCCATTGCGTTTTCCTCGCATCCCGGTTTGGTGCCCAGCGAGGATACTGTATAAAACAACAGCGCCTTTGCCAACGCCCCCTGCCCGGTGGCGGCGCTGTTGAATCGGGGGCACAGATCACTGTGCAGACATGAATCATGGCGGCCGATGCGTTATCCTATGCGCCTTTTCCGTCAGCCGGTCCAGACACTGCGGCGGCTTGATCGCGGCACAGCCGCAAGCACCATCACGGGTACGAGGAGTCAGAACATGACCGAACGAGTGCAGGAGGGAGGTCTTCAGGTTGCAAAGGAACTGCATGAACTGGTGGCCAACGAGCTGACCAGCGGCACGGGTGTTACGCCCGCCACGGTATGGACCACCCTGGAATCGCTGGTCAACGAACTCGGCCCGCGCAATCGGGAGCTGCTGGAGAAGCGCGACCGCCTCCAGGAACAGCTCGACAGCTGGTACAAGGAGCGCAAGGGGCAGGCCCACGATCACGCTGCCTACAAGCAGTTCCTCCAGGACATCGGCTACCTGCTTCCGGAAGGCGATGACTTCAAGGTCACCACCGGGAACGTGGACCCGGAGATCGGCGAGATCGCCGGCCCCCAGCTGGTGGTGCCCATCAGCAACGCCCGCTTCGCCCTGAACGCCGGCAACGCCCGCTGGGGCAGCCTCTATGACGCCTTCTACGGCACCGACATCATTCCGGAAGATGGCGGCAAGGAGAAAGGCACGAGCTACAACCCGAAACGGGGTGCAGAGGTGGTGCGCCACGCCGCCGCGGTGGTGGACAACGCCGCACCGCTGGCCCAGGGCAGCCATGCCGATGCCACCGCCTACGCGGTGAAGGACGGCAAGCTGGTGGTGACCACCAGCACGGGGGAAACCGGTCTGCAGGATCCCGCCCAGTTCGCCGGCTACCAGGGTGATGCCGCCGCGCCGACCGCAGTGCTGCTGCGCCGGAACGGCCTGCACCTGGAGATCCAGATCGACGCCAATGACCCCATCGGCAAGGACCACGCCGCCGGCGTCAAGGATGTGGTGATCGAGTCCGCCATGACCGCCATCATGGACTGTGAAGACTCCGTGGCAGCCGTGGACGGCGAAGACAAGACCCTGGTCTACCGCAACTGGCTCGGCCTCATGCGTGGCGACCTGGAAGAGACCATGGAGAAAGGCGGCAAGCAGTTCACCCGCAAGCTCCATGACGACCGTGAATACACCACGCCGGACGGCGGTGCCCTGAAGCTGCACGGCCGCGCACTGATGCTGGTCCGCAATGTCGGCCACCTGATGACCAATCCGGCCGTGCTGGACGCCAACGGCAACGAAGTGCCGGAAGGCATGCTCGATGCGGTGATGACCTCGCTCGGCTTTCTCCACGACCTCAAGGGCCTGGGCAGGCACACCAACTCCCGCGCCGGCAGCATGTACATCGTCAAGCCGAAGATGCACGGCCCCGAGGAAGTGGCCTTTGCCTGCGAGATCCTGAACCGGGTGGAAGACGCCTACGGTCTCAAGCGCAGCACCCTGAAGATCGGTGTCATGGACGAAGAGCGCCGGACCACGGTCAACCTCAAGGAGTGCCTGCGCCAGGCCAGTGACCGGATCATCTTCATCAACACCGGCTTTCTGGATCGCACCGGTGACGAGATCCACACCTCCATGGAGATGGGCCCGTTCAAGCGCAAGGACGACATCAAGGGTGAGCCCTGGATCAAGGCCTACGAGGACTGGAACGTGGATGTCGGGCTGGAGTGCGGCCTCAAGGGCCACGCGCAGATCGGCAAGGGCATGTGGCCCAAGCCCGACCGCATGCAGGAGATGATGGAGGCCAAGATCGGCCATCCGAAGGCCGGCGCCAACACCGCCTGGGTGCCCTCGCCCACGGCCGCCACCCTGCACGCCACCCACTACCACCAGGTGGACGTGCACGCGGTGCAGGCCGAGCTGAAGAGCCGCGGCCGGGCAAGCCTGGACGATCTGCTGACCGTGCCGGTGGAGACCAGCCCCGCCTGGTCCGCCGAGGAGATCCAGCAGGAGCTGGACAACAACGCCCAGGGCATTCTCGGCTACGTGGTGCGGTGGATCGACCACGGCGTCGGCTGCTCCAAGGTGCCGGACATCAACGACGTGGGTCTGATGGAAGACCGGGCGACGCTGCGCATCTCCAGCCAGCACATCGCCAACTGGCTCCATCACGGCATCGCCTCGGAAAGTCAGGTCATGGAGACCATGAAGCGCATGGCCGAAGTGGTGGACCGGCAGAACGCCGGCGACCCGAGCTACCGCAACATGGCACCCAACTTCGAAGACAGCGTCGCCTTCCAGGCCGCCTGCGATCTGGTGTTCAAGGGCCGTGAGCAGCCCAGCGGCTACACCGAGCCGGTCCTGCACCGGCGGCGCCAGGAAGCCAAGGCCAAGCACGGCGGGTAAAACGCCGCCACGACGAGAAAAACCCGGCCTCAGCGCCGGGTTTTTTGATCCCGCAAGCACGCGAGCGACCATTGACCCAGACAAGGGACAACACCGCCGTCGTCGGACTGTTGCTGGTCTTCACCGGTGCCATACTCTGGGGCACCGCGGGGCCGGCATCGCAGTTCCTCTACGACGGCACGGACACTTCGCCCATGGCGGTTGCGCTCCTGCGTATCGCCCTGGCGGCCCCGCTCCTGCTTCTTGTCGCGGCCCCGGCGCTGCGTCGGCACTGGCAGGACCTGTGGTCGCGCGCGGGCACGGTCCTGATTGGCGGCATCTGCATCGCCCTCTATCAGACCTTCTACTTCCAGGCCGTGGCGGTCTCCGGTGTCACGCTGGCCACACTCACGGCGCTGTGCCCCGTCCCCGTCCTGGTGGCGCTGCTGGCGAGGGTGGTGCTGGGTGAACGGGAGCGGCCCATCCCGTGGGTGGGCATCATTGCGGCCTCGGCCGGGACGCTACTCCTGGTGGGGACTCCGGAGACCAGCGCCCCCGTCTCGCAGCTCGCACTCGGTGCGGCACTCGGTCTCATGGCCAGCCTCGCCTTCTCCGGCATCGCGCTCACCGGCCGGGCCCTGGGCGACACCGTGCCACCGCTGGCGGTCACGGCCGCGTTCTTCACCGTGGGTGCGGTCGCACTGTCGCCGGTCGTCCTGGCAGTCCCGCAGGGGCTTGTCGCGGCATTCCACAGCGCCTGGATGGTGGCGTTTCTGGTGCTGGTGCCGACCGTGGTTGCCTACAGTCTTTTCTACAGCGGTGTCGGCCGCACGCCGGCCGCCATCACCGGCGTGCTGATCGTCGCGGAACCCCTGACCGCGGCAACGCTTGGCTGGGCATTGTTCGACGAACGGCTCAGCGCCATGCAGCTCGCGGGGGCCGCCCTGCTCTGCACTGCCATGATCAAGGCGGCGCTGGAGCGGTAGTCAGCCGGAACGCAGCCCGAGGACGTCTTCCATGTCGTAGAGGCCCGGCGCCTGTTCGCGCACCCAGGTGGCACTGCGGACAGCACCGCGGGCAAACGTCATGCGACTGCTGGCACGGTGGGAGATCTCCATGCGCTCCCCCAGCCCCAGGAACATCACGGTGTGGTCACCGACCACATCCCCGCCACGGATCGTCTCGAAGCCGATGGTCTTGCTGTCCCGCTGACCGGTCTGTCCTTCCCGGCCATACACGGCGCAATCACGAAGATCGCGACCGAGGGCCTCCGCGACCACCTCCCCCATCCGCAGGGCGGTGCCGGACGGCGCATCGATCTTGTAGCGGTGGTGCGCCTCCACCACCTCCACGTCATAGTCGTCACCCAGGGCCCGGGCGGCCGTGGCAAGGAGGCTGAGCGTCAGGGTGACGCCGACGCTGTAATTGGCGGCGTGGACCACGGGGATACGCGCTGATGCGTCCCGCAGGTGCCGTTTCTGTTCGTCGTCAAGGCCGGTGGTGCCGATCACCATGGCCACGCCAGCCTCGGCACACGCCTGGACGTTGGCGACGGTGGCATCCGGGAGCGTGAAATCGATGACCACATCCAGCTGCGGCAGCACTGCCGGGAGATCGTCAGTCACGGTCACGCCAATTGCCCCTTCGCCCGCGAGTTCACCGGCGTCGACCCCGATCAGGGAGGAGCCCGGCCGCTCCAGAGCGGCAGCCAGCACCAGCTCCTCCTGCTCCCGCGTCGCCGCAATGAGGTTGCGACCCATGCGCCCGCCGGCGCCACAGATTCCGATGCGAATGGCCATGTTCGGCGACTCCCTGATCGTGTGCCGTTCAGAACTTCAATTCATCGAAGAAACGCCTGGCCTTGTCGAGCCAGGAGCTGCCCTCGGGGTTGTGCTTTCTGCCGCCGGCATCGAGGGTCTCGCCGAAACGCTGCAGCAGCTCCTTCTGTTCCCGGGTGAGGTTGACCGGCGTCTCCACCTGCACGCGGCACAACAGATCGCCCTGAGCGCCCCCGCGCACGGGCTTGACGCCCTTGCCACGGATCTTGAAGGTCTTGCCGGTCTGCGTTCCCGGGGGAATGCGCAGGTTCACCCGGCCTTCCAGGGTGGGGACTTCCAGCTCCCCGCCGAGTGCCGCAGTCACCACGTTGATGGGCACGGTGCAGCGAAGGTGGGCACCATCGCGGGTGAAAATCGGGTGCTCCCGGACCATGACCTGTACGTAGAGATCACCAGGCGGCCCCCCGCGCTCGCCCGGCTCGCCCTCGCCGGAGAGGCGGATACGGTCGCCCGTGTCCACGCCAGCCGGGATCTTGACGTTGAGTTCCTTGGTCTCCTCGATCCGGCCATCACCGCCACAGGAGCCGCAGGGGTCGGTGACAATCGCACCGGTGCCGCCACAGCGCGGGCAGGTCTGCTGCACCGAGAAGAAGCCCTGCTGGACGCGCACGTCACCATGGCCCTGGCAGGTCGGACAGGTCTCGGGTGCCTTGCCGTCGGCCTGACCCTTGCCGTCACAGGCGCCGCAGGTCGACCACGTGGGGATGTTGAGGGTCGCCTCCTTGCCGAAGACGGCCTCCTCCAGCGACAGCTCCAGGTTGTAGCGCAGGTCGGCGCCACGGAACATGCGCCCGCCGCGTCCGCCGCCACCACCAAAGATGTCACCGAAGACATCGGAGAAGATATCGGAGAAGCTGGCACCGCCACCGCCGCGGGCACCGCCACCCATGCCGCCATCGACACCGGCGTGACCGAACTGGTCGTACGCGGCGCGCTTCTGCGGATCGGCCAGGACTTCGTAGGCTTCCTTGACTTCCTTGAAGCGGACCTCTGCGTCCTCGTCATCCGGATTCCGGTCCGGATGGTATTTCATGGCGAGTTTTCGATACGCCTTCTTGATCTCGTCATCCGAGGCGTTCTTCTGCAGCCCCAGTATCTCGTAGTAATCACGCTGCGCCATGATCGCATCGTCCCCTGCTTGGTTCGGCGGTCTCTGATCCGTTCAGCCGTGCTGTGACGTTGCCGCCACGCAGAACGGGCGCGGGGAAACCCCGCGCCCGTCCGTGAGCCCCGTAAGGCGGGCCGATCACTTCTTGTCGTCGTCTTCCTTGACTTCCTCGAACTCCGCGTCGACCACGTCGTCCGATTCGCCCTGACCCTGGGCGTCAGCACCTGCATCGGCGGCACCTTCGGCCTGCTGGCTGTACATCTTCTCGGCCAGCTTGCCGGAGGCCTCACCCAGCTTCTGGGTCTTGGCTTCGATTTCGTCCTTGTCCTCGCCCTTGTTGGCCTCTTCCAGCTCGCTGATGGCCGTCTCGATCTCCTGCTTCTCTTCGGCGGAGATGTTGTCGCCCATCTCGTCCAGCGACTTGCGCGTGGCGTGGATGAGGTTTTCACCCTGGTTGCGGGCCTCGACGAGTTCACGCATCTTGCGGTCTTCCTCGGCGTTCGCCTCGGCGTCCTGCACCATGCGCTCGATCTCGTCGTCGCTCAGGCCACTGGAGGCCTTGATGACGATGGACTGCTCCTTGCCGGTGGCCTTGTCCTTGGCGGACACGTTGAGGATGCCGTTGGCGTCGATGTCGAAGTTGACCTCGATCTGCGGCACGCCCCGCGGCGCCGGCGGAATGTCCGACAGGTCGAACCGGCCCAGGGACTTGTTGCCGCTGGCCATCTCGCGCTCGCCCTGCAGGACGTGGACGGTCACGGCCGTCTGGTTGTCCTCGGCAGTGGAGAACACCTGGCTCGCCTTGGTCGGGATCGTGGTGTTCTTCTCGATCAGCTTGGTCATCACGCCGCCCATGGTCTCGATCCCCAGGGACAGGGGCGTGACGTCCAGCAGGAGCACGTCCTTGACGTCGCCGCCAAGCACGCCGCCCTGGATCGCGGCGCCCACGGCCACCGCCTCGTCCGGGTTCACGTCCTTGCGCGGATCCTTGCCGAAGAAGTCCTTCACCGCTTCCTGAACCTTCGGCATGCGGGTCTGACCGCCGACGAGAATGACTTCGTCAACCTCGGAGCCACTCAGCCCGGCATCCTTCAGCGCGGTCTTGCACGGCTCGATGGTGCGCTTGACCAGGTCGTCCACCATGGACTCGAACTTGGCCCGGGTCAGCTTCACCGCCAGGTGCTTGGGACCGTTCTGGTCGGCCGTGATGTACGGCAGGTTGACTTCCGTCTGCTGACCGGAGGACAGCTCGATCTTCGCCTTCTCCGCAGCCTCCTTGAGGCGCTGCACGGCGAGCCGGTCGCTGCTCAGGTCGATGCCCTGATCCTTCTTGAACTCGGCGATCAGGTAATCGATGACGGCGCGGTCGAAGTCTTCACCACCCAGGAACGTGTCACCGTTGGTGGCCAGCACTTCGAACTGGTGCTCACCATCCACTTCGGCAATCTCGATGATGGAGATGTCGAAGGTACCACCACCCAGGTCGTAGACCGCGACCTTGCGATCACCGCCCTTCTTGTCCAGGCCGTAGGCCAGAGCGGCGGCCGTGGGCTCGTTGATGATGCGCTTGACCTCGAGCCCGGCGATCTTGCCGGCGTCCTTGGTGGCCTGACGCTGGTTGTCGTTGAAGTAGGCCGGCACGGTGATCACCGCTTCGGTGACCTCCTCGCCCAGGTAGTCCTCCGCCGTCTGCTTCATCTTCTGCAGCACACGGGCGGAGATCTCCGGCGGCGCCATCTTCTTGTCGCGCACCGAAACCCAGGCGTCGCCGTTGTCGGCCTCGACGATGTGGTAGGGCATTTCCCGCACGTCACGCTGCACCACGTCTTCCTTGAACTGCCGGCCGATCAGACGCTTGACCGCGTGCAGGGTGTTTTCGGGGTTGGTGACAGCCTGGCGCTTGGCCGGCGCACCCACCATGATTTCTCCGTCTTCGGCGAATGCCACCACGGACGGCGTGGTGCGATCACCTTCACTGTTCTCGATGACTCGGGCCTGCCCGCCATCCATGACGGCCACGCAGGAGTTCGTGGTGCCCAGGTCGATACCGATAATCTTACCCATTTGTTCCTCTCCCAGAAGATTCTGCCAATTCTCGCGTTACGGCAAACCGTTATGCTGATCCCTTACATTTGGGCGTCCGCCGGTTTTTCAAGGCGATGCGGTCACGCCTGCTCGTCGATGTGGCCACCCTGCTGTTGCTGGGCGTCCTTGGACACGATGACCATGGCCGGACGCAACAGCCGGTCATTCAGCAGGTAGCCCTTCTGCACCACGTGGATGACCGTATTCGGCTCGTGCTCGGCCGACGGCTGCATGGCCATGGCTTCGTGGCGCTCGGGGTCGAACTTCTGCCCCATGGGGTCCACTTCGCTGATCTGGAACTTCTCCATGGCCTGACTGAGCATCTTCAGCGTCAGCTCGCTACCCTCCGCCAGCTTGGCCACGTCGGCGTTGGCCTCCTGCGCGGCGGCCAGCCCCATCTCCAGGCTGTCCTTGACCGGCAGCAGCTCGGCGGCCAGCTTCTCCAGCCCCTGACGCTTTGCCTGCTCGACATCCTTCTCCAGGCGCCGGCGCGTGTTCTCGATCTCCGCCCGCGCCCGCAGGTACTGGCTCCAGTTGTCTTCGGCCCGCGCCTCGGCGTCATCGAGCTTCTGCTCCAGCTCCTGGATCCGCGGATCGTCGCCCTCGCCGGCCGGCGCTTCAGCGTCACCCGCCTGCTCCGGCTCGAGCTCCTGCCTGTCCTGGTTGTCCGGATCGTCCTTCCGCGCGTTCTGATCCTTCTCAGACATGCACTCTCTCCAGTTTCTTCATACGGCAACCCGGTCGTAACGCCTTGTTCTCCGGGCGATAAAACCGAAACAAAAGACCACCGCACCCGACGGGTGCAACGATTCCCTAGCGTCTACATGGGGATCAATGGGATTGATTCAAGGCGGAACCGAGCAATTTCGCCGTCATGTCCACGATCGGGATGACGCGATCGTACTCCATCCGCGTGGGGCCGATGACGCCGAGCACGCCCAGCACTTCGCCCTCCGCGGAATAGGGTGAGGTAACCAGACTGCAGCCGTCGAAGACCTTGTAACCCGACTCCTCACCGATGAAGATCTGCACACCGTCGGCAGCCAGGGACTGGTCCAGCAGGTGCAGAATGTCGCGCTTCTCCGTGAACGCCTGGAACAGGCTGCGGAGCTTCTCGACGTTGGAGAGCTCCTGGAACTCCATGAGATTGGTCTGCCCGGCCACCACGTAATCATCGCCATCCGCGGGGCTGTCATCGCTGAACACCTTGCCGCCGAGCTCGATCACGGAGTTCATCAACGCGTTCATCCGCTCCTTGTCGGACTCCATGCTCCGCAGCAGCTGATCCCGCACCGTGTCCACGCCACGCCCGGCGAACTCCGCGTTCAGATAGTTGGTCACCTGCTGCAGTTCACTCTGGGAGTAGTCGCGATCCGTATGGACGATGCGGTTCTCCACGTCCTGCTCGTTGAAGACGAGAATGGCGAGCACACGCCGATCGCTGAGCGGCAGGAACTCCACGTGGCGGAGAGACCGCTCCAGGTGTCGCGGCAGCGTGACCACGCCGGCCAGCCGCGTGAGGCCGGACAGCAGATTGGAGGCGGAATCCACGAGCGCATCCGGGCTCTGCCCTTCCGGCAACTGCAGGTCTGCTTCGTGGACAGCCTGGCGGCTCATGGCCTGCACCGCGAGCAGGGTATCCACGAAGAAACGATACCCCTTGTCCGTGGGAATGCGTCCCGCGGAGGTATGGGGCGAACGCACGTAGCCCAGATCCTCCAGGTCGGCCATGACGTTACGGATGGTCGCCGGGCTGACGTCCAGCCCCGCCTCCCGCGTCAGCGTTCTGGACCCGAGCGGGGAACCATCACGGATGTAGCGCTTGACCATGACTTTCAGGAGGTGCTGAGCGCGCTCGTTGAGTTCTGAATCCGAGGTGTTCCTGCTCATCGTCTCACCCGACCAATAGGCGGTTGCCCGGGCACGCCACCCATCGATCCGAGGGAGCCCGCATCTGACGCCCTCCGGAACCGCCTGAGTCAAGGGAATGGGTGGTGCCTGGATCGAACACCGATACAACGGACGTACCGGAGGAGCGACCTGCTCCGACTCGGTTAGCACTCGCCCGCGCGAGTGCTAAGAATGAAGCTACCAATGGCACCAGCCCAAGTCAATTACGTGAACTGGACGCACAAGCTCCGTTACACTGCGGCTTGGGATACCGCCGGGCACGATCAGGGACAGGCCCGGCGACAACTTCGCTGCCATGCCTGCGCCCGCTCGCCCGCGGCGCAGGCAGGCCGCTCTGCCGGGAATGCATACCGATGCTGAACCATCTGCACATCCGTGACTTCGCCATTGTCGACGAGCTGGAGCTGGACTTCGCCTCCGGCATGACGACCCTCACCGGAGAGACCGGCGCGGGCAAGTCCATCCTTCTTGACGCGCTCGGGCTCGCCCTGGGCGACCGCGCATCGGCCGAAACCGTGCGACCCGGTGCGGAACGCGCCGAGATCATCGCCGCGTTCGACATCGACGGGCTTGCCGACTGCGAGGCGTGGCTGACGGAACAGGAGCTCGACGACGAAGGCGAATGCATGCTCCGCCGCGTCATCCAGGCCAGCGGCCGCTCCCGTGCATTCATCAACGGGCGCCCCGTACCGCTGCAGCATCTGCGCGAACTGGGCGAGTTCCTGGTGGACATCCACGGGCAGCACGAGCACCAGTCGCTCATGCGTCGCGACGTCCAGCGCATGATCGTGGACAACCATGCCGGCAACGGCGAGCTGCTCACCGAAACGGCGCGGCTCCACCGCTCCATGCAGGAGTGCGAGCAGGCCATGGAGGCACTGCGCGGCGGTTTCGAGGATCAGGATGCGCGCCGCGACCTGCTGGCCTATCAGACCCGGGAGCTGGAAGGGCTGGACCTGTCACCGGAGGCGCTCGAATCCCTGGACGCCGAGCACCGGCGGCTTGCCCACGCCGGCACCCTTGCGGAAGCCGGGCAGCGGCTGCTGCAGGCACTGTACGAGGATGAGACATCCGCCCAGTCGATCATCGGCCAGGCCGTCCGCGAGGTGGAAGGGCTGCTCGACAAGGACGCCGGCCTGAGTGACATCCACGAGCAGCTCGCCGGCGCCCAGGCGCAACTGGAGGAAGCCGTGGACGGCCTTCGTCGGCACCTGGACAACCTGGAAATGGATCCGGCCCGACTCGCGGAGGTGGAAGAACGGATCTCCACGCTCAGCGACCTGGCGCGCAAGCACAACGTCCGGGAGCAGGAGCTGGGCGACGTGTACGAGGCCCTGCGCACCGAACTGGACGACCTGGAGCACAGCGGCGAACGCCTGGCGGAGCTGCAGCAGCAGCACGACCAGCTCCGGGAACGGTACCAGGGCATCGCCGAACAGCTCCGCGCGGCACGCCAGGCCGCCGCGGACACGCTTTCCGGAGCGGTGACGGCGCAGCTCGGCGAATTGAGCATGGCAGGGGCGGCCTTTCACGTGGACGTCACGCCGCGGAGCAGTGACGCCCCTACCCCGCACGGGCTTGATGACATCGCCTTTCAGGTGCGCACCAACGCCGGCCAGCCCTTCGGCCCACTCAACCGGATCGCCTCAGGGGGCGAACTCTCCCGGCTGAGCCTGGCCATACAGGTGGCCGCTGCCGGAACCACGCGCATCCCCACGCTCATCTTCGACGAGGCGGATTCCGGTATCGGCGGGGGGGTCGCGGAAGTCGTGGGCCGGCAGCTACGCGCCCTGGGCCGCTACCATCAGGTGCTTTGCGTCACCCATCTGCCGCAGGTGGCGTCCCAGGCGCACCACCACCTGCAGGTGCACAAACGCACCGGGGAACAGACGACGGCGACCACGGTCACACCTCTGGCACGTGACGAACGCATTCAGGAGGTGGCGCGCATGCTCGGCGGCATGGAGCTGACCCAGGCCACCATGGAGCACGCCACGGAGATGGTAAGCAACGCCGAATCGGCATGACCGCCGGATTCACCCACGACGAACAGTGAATCCATCGGGCCGTGTGCGTTATGCTGCCGACACCAATCACAAGGGTTTGAAATCGTACCGATGATGCGCGCGCTAATGATTTCTCTCGGCCTCGGCACAGCCGTGGCCGTTACGGGGTGCTCCTACAGCGACATCCCCTTCGCCTACGAGGTGCCCGTCCAGCAGGGCAACATCATCACGGACGAGATGATCGCCGAGCTGGAGCCGGGCATGACGCGCCGGCAGGTGCAGTTCGTGCTGGGGACGCCGGCCATCGAGGACATCTTCAGGGATGATCGCTGGGACTACATCCACACCGAAGCCGCCGGTGGCGGTGGCCGGCCCGACCGGTTGACGGTCTTCTTCGAAGACGACCGCCTGGTGCGCCTGGAAGGCAATCTCGCCCCCGAGGGCTTTGGCTCCTGACCGACCTATCGAGGAATGTGCGCCCGCTGCCGGCGGGCCTCCTTCGGATCGATGACCAACGGGCGGTAGATCTCCACCCGGTCCCCCTCGCGCAGCGGCTGGGCGTCCTCAACGGCCCGGCCATAGATGCCGATCGGTGCCGACCGGGCGTCGATCTCACCAAACAGGTCGGTGATTCCAGAGGCCTGCACCGCCTCGCGAGCCGTGGTCCCCGCCGGCACGCTCAGATCGAGAACGCACTGGCGCTCCGGCCGGGCGTACGCAACCTGGATCGCGATGGAATCACCGGCCGCCACCGTAGACCTCGTCAGCCCGTTTCACGAACGAGTCCACCATGCGGTTCGCCACCTGATCGAACACCCGCCCGAATGCCATGCGCACGATGCTGTTGCTGAACTCGAACTCCAGGTCCAGGGAGACCTTGCTGGCATCCTCCCGCAGCGGCTGAAAGCGCCAGTAGCCATCCAGGCGCTTGAACGGCCCCTCGATCAGCCGGACCTCCAGCATTTTCCCCGGCTGAGCGCGATTGCGCGTGGTGAAGGAGCGCGAGACCCCTCCCTTGCTGATGGTGACGTAGGCCTTCAACTCATCACCATTGTGCTCCAGCACGCCGCTGTCGCTGCACCAGGGGAGAAACTCCTGATAGCGATCCACGTCGTTGACCAGATCGAACATGGCCTTTGCGGAATGCGGAACCAGTGCGCTGCGTGAGATTGTGGTCATTGCTCTGTCACGGTTGCCCCAGGAGGTGCCGGCGCCGCACGCCGGCAAGATGCGGTCACGACGGCAGCAGGCCCGCAACTCTCGCCAAAAGGGCCAGCAGAATCAAGGGGGCCACATACCGCAGCATGGGCATCCAGAGCGTATAGCGCCAGTCTTCGCGCAGGCGCAGGGCGCCGCGAAGTGTCTCCTGGGGCATCCGCCAGCCGACAAAAATCAGCAGTGCCAGCGCCACGACGGGCATCGCCCCCCAGGCGACGAGCTCCGTCAGCCAGACCATGGACACCCCATCATCCAAGGGCGGTCCACCGCCTTCCCCGGCATCGAGCCAGCCCCGCAACGACCCAGCAACCAGCGCCCCCGCAAGCCACAGTGCCGTTGCCACCGTGGCTGTCGCCCGCGCCCGGCTCAGCCGCCCCTGCTCGACCACCGCGGACACGACCACCTCGAGCAACCCCACCACCGTGGTGAATACGGCCATCAACAATACGGCGTACAGGGCAACCAGCGCCTGCCGCGACCACGCCAGGCTGCCCATGGCATCGGGAAGTGCATGAAAAACAAGGGCGGGCCCGGCCTGCAACGCGCCATCGGCCATGACCTGACCGGACACCAGCGCGAACACCAGGACCGCGGCCACGAGCCCCACCAGCGTATCCAGCGCCAACGCGGCGCCAGTCGTGCTGATCGTCGGAAACCGGTCCGGCAATGCCGCGCCGAACGCCGTCGCAACACCGAGAGCCACGGCGAGGGAGAACAGCGCATGTTCTCCGGCCATCTGAACACCCGTCCAGCCCAGTGCATCGAAGCGCAGCTCGAACACAGTACTCCAGGCATCGGCCAGGCCCAGCTCGCGGCCCACCGCCCACGCCAGCGCCACGAGCAGCACGACCATCGCCGGCACCAGCAGGCGCATCATCGGCTGGATCCCCGCGCCAATCCCGCGGCTGACGGTGAGCCCGGCCGCGACCAGTAACAGTGTGAACCACAGCAGCAGCCGTTCAGCGTCGGCCAGCAGCTCGGTAAAGACAGCGGTCGTGGTCACGGCATCGAAATGGAGCACGGGCGCGGCAACGGCGCGGTACAGGTAGGCGCCGGCCCAGCCACCGATCAGGAGCTGCCCGAGAAGCACGACCGCGGCCATGGTCACCGCCACCCAGCCAACCCCGCTCCAGGCTGGAGCGCTGCCCTGTTCGCGGGCGATGCGCGCCAGCCCACCCGGCAACGTACGGCGCATGGACCGCCCAACCCCCACCTCCGCGAGCCACAGCGGCAGCGTCAGCGTGACCAGAAAGGCGCCGTATACCAGCAGAAAGGCTCCGCCGCCGTGCTCGGCGGCCAGCACCGGAAAACGCCAGACATTGCCCAGTCCAATGGACACCCCCGCCAGGGCAAAGACGAACGCGAACGATCCTGTCCACTCGCCCTGCAGCGAGCGCTTCGGAATGACCAAACATCCCCCCGGGCGGGATCCGTCAATCCCGCATCTGCCCTAGAACGCTTCGGCGCATTTTCACCAACGGCCGGACCGGGGACAACCGCCCCGACCCCGGAGTGTGATCCACGTCCCGGTGCTGGCCGCATGCCGCGGGTGCCGTTACAATGCGCGCCGTGAGCAAGAAAACCGCCAAGAAAGCCGACGACAGCAACGTCATTGCCGTCAACCGTCGCGCCCGCCATGAATACTTCATCGAAGAGACTTTCGAGGCCGGGCTGTCGCTGACCGGTTGGGAAGTGAAAAGCCTGCGCAACGGCCGCATCAACCTGACGGAGGGGTACGTCGTGATCCGGCGGGCCCAGGCGTGGCTCGTGGGCGCCAACATTCCACCGCTCGCCACGGCGTCCACGCACGTGAAGCCCGACCCGACGCGCACGCGCAAGCTGCTGCTGCACAAACGCGAGATCGCGAGGCTGCTGGGCGCAACCCAGCAGCAGGGGTACACCCTGGTGCCGCTCAAGCTCTACTGGAAGCGGGGCCTGGCAAAGCTCGCCATCGGCCTGGCCAAGGGCAAGCAGAAACACGACAAGCGCGAGACCAAGAAGCAGCAGGACTGGCAGCGGCAGAAGCAGCGCATCCTCAAACACAAGGTCTGAAGCACAAGGACTGATGCACGCAGCCTTGTATTTCCGGTACACTGATCCCACATCAAGTCGTAACGATTTGCTTCGGGGGTGACATGGTCTCGACGCGGGTCGTGAAACCTGAGGTGCATGCCGAGGACGTCATCTCACCTCGTAAAACATGATGGCCAACTTAAAATAGTTGCCAACGACGAAAACTACGCTCTAGCGGCCTAAATCCCGCTAGCCCCTGACCGGCAAGTGCCTGTGCTTCCGAATCAGGGGTCGTAGATCACAGGACAGCAGCGATGTGGTTCCGCCTGCACCACACGCTGTTAAATCAACCAGGCTAGTCAAGCGTGTTCCGCTGCCTGCCGGGAAGCGCTTGGCGAATGCAATAGGCGGGCTAAGCATGTAGATCCGAGGGTGGAGCTCCTGCGGACGGGGGTTCGAATCCCCCCACCTCCACCATACACATCGTAAAAACAAGGACGTAGGGGAGGCTTTCAAGCCTTCCCTACATTCCTGCCAACATCCTAAAAACACTTGATGACCTATCACCGTTTCCCCAGAACGAGGTCTTGGGCATCGCTCAACGCACTCTCTCTACCTGATCGCCCACCACGGAAAGCCCTTTTTCCTCTGGCGATCGCCGTTGACGGATTAGTTAGTGCTTGTACAGGACGATTATCCACTGTAGTTGCCCCCGCTAAACCGGACACCACCGATTAGCTGTTTGCTGCCGCCTCCATGGTCTGGCGGTACTCCCAGGGCGATTGCATCTTCAGCCCCTTGTGCGGATGGAAGCGGTTGTAATCGGCGAACCATCCGGGCAGTTGTGCCAGTACCGTCGCGGCATCCGGCAGATCATTCAGGTACACGTAGTCGCGCTTGAACGTCTTCACGAACGCCTCGGCCATGCCGTTGCTCTGCGGGCTGCGAACAGCCGTGGTGCAAGGCAGGAAGCCGAGCTGGCGGGCCATGGCCCGGGTCTCCGCCGCGGTGTAGCAGCTCCCGTTGTCGCTGAGCCACTCGATCGGATGCGACAGCCGCGTGACGTCGCCGAAGCGGTATTCCATCGTCTCGACCAGCAAGTCCTGGATCATCTCGCTGGTGACGCCACCGGTGGTTGCCATATACCGCATGGCTTCCCGGTCGCAGCAGTCAAGACTGAACGCCACGCGCACTGCCTCGCCATTCCAGCAGCGGATCTCCATGACATCCGAGCACCACCGCAGGTCGGACTTCAGCGTGATGACCTGGCCGTCGTGGGCCTTGTCGGTGACTGGCCTGCCGGTGTGGCGCGTGAGCAGCAGGTCATGGGCCTTCATGAGCCGATAGATCCGCTTGGGATTCACCCGCTCCCCAGCGGCGGCCAGCTCCCGGTTCAGGTGCGCGGTCACGCGCCGATAGCCATTGGCGCCGCGATCCGCGCAGATGGCCCGCACCTGCGGCAGCAGTCGCTCATCGTCGGCAACCCGATAACGCGAGGGACGACCACAGTGACGACCCGCCTTGCGCTCCATCAGGTTCGAGCGCGCCACACCCAGCACCTCGCTGATGCGCTTCACCGGGAATCGTCCGGTGGCAACAAGGGCATGCGCGAGATCAACTTTTTTGCCTGAGCCACCTCCAGCGCTTCCTTGAGAATCTCGGTCTCCATGGTCTTGCGCCCCAGCACCCGCTCGAGCTCACGCACCTGGCGCTTCAACGCCTTCACCTCGGCGGCACTGACCACCTCGTCGCCCGAGCCCACTGCCGTCATGCCAACGTCGTTCATCAGCTTCTTCCACCGGAACAGGAGACTTGGGGATATACCATGGCGCCGCGCCACAAGCGACACCGACATGCCGGGCTGCTCGCACAGCGCCACCAGATCGGCCTTCTTCCGGGGTGAATACCGACGCCGCCGTTGAACCCCCGTTACCACTTCGATGCGTTCCACCTTGGTCACTCCTTTGCACTAGGTCTATGCCTATGCCTTCAGGTCAACGAACAAGGTGTCCGGTCGAAACGGGGACTCCTTCATCCACCACAGCCCCTCAGTTATGGCCTTGAATCTTCCATCCCCGCGTATGCGGGGCAACCTGGTTTTGCGCATACTGGCTGCGCACGTACTTGGGTCTATCCCCGCGTATGCGGGGCAACCTTTTCCCCTTTCGTCCGGTTGAACACTTCATTAGGTCTAACCCCGCGCATGCGGGGCAACCCCGTCCGGGTCGTGCGCCCGGGGCTGGACGATGGGTCTATCCCCGCGCATGCGGGGCAACCTGGCGATTGCGGTGCCGGGGCAGGGTGCTGGTGGGTCTATCCCCGCGCATGCGGGGCATGCCCGGCACGATGACGCAAGCCACGGGGCGAAGGCAGGTCTATCCCCGCGCATGCGGGGCAACCGGTGAATCCCCGTCGCGGGTCGCCTGGTCGCGGGGTCTATCCCCGCGCATGCGGGGCAACCGCCCATAGACGGTTCTCTACCGTCACGCGCCGGGGTCTATCACCGCGCATGCGGGGCAACCACTCGACCACGTCCCACTCGTGGAGCTGGCACGGGTCTATCCCCGCGCATGCGGGGCAACCCATGCACCTTCGTCATGCGTCCTCCTGGTCAAGGGTCTATCCCCGCGCATGCGGGGCAACCCACAACCAGCCGGCGCGTCGGCGGATCGCCGTGGGTCTATCCCCGCGCATGCGGGGCAACCATCCGCACCCACGGCTACCTGATCTCGAAGCACGGTCTATCCCCGCGCATGCGGGGCAACCTTCACGTCCTGCCCCTTTCGGACGGCGTGCTCGGGTCTATCCCCGCGCATGCGGGGCAACCTCAAACCCGCGCTGGTAGCGTTCGACTTGGTCGGGTCTATCCCCGCGCATGCGGGGCAACCGGCATCGTGAGATGCCAGGATCTGTCCGGTCAGGGTCTATCCCCGCGCATGCGGGGCAACCCTGGCGGCCATTCGGGACCGATGGGCGGAAGCGGGTCTATCCCCGCGCATGCGGGGCAACCCTTAGTTATGGCAGTGCTCGAAACTGCCGCCAAGGTCTATCCCCGCGCATGCGGGGCAACCCCCTTGACCTCGGCACCCGTCGCCTCGCTCAGAGGTCTATCCCCGCGCATGCGGGGCAACCTAACACCGTGGGCATGTCTTCCATGAGCATACGGGTCTATCCCCGCGCATGCGGGGCAACCAGTTGGACCGCTGGGGCTGCGTCACCTCGCTGCGGTCTATCCCCGCGCATGCGGGGCAACCTGTGCTTTATCGCCTTGGGTGGTGGTCTATACGGGTCTATCCCCGCGCATGCGGGGCAACCGACCAGCAACAGTTCCGCCGGGCTGAAAGCCAGGGTCTATCCCCGCGCATGCGGGGCAACCGTGCGCAAGCGCAGAGTGTGCTAATCACGATGGGGTCTATCCCCGCGCATGCGGGGCAACCGAGTATCAGGCGCTGCGGAACAAGAACTACGTGGGTCTATCCCCGCGCATGCGGGGCAACCGCCCTTGGGGAGACACTGGGCCTGCCCGTGGAGGGTCTATCCCCGCGCATGCGGGGCAACCGTATCCCCGGAGCGGGTGACGTCGAAGCCCTCGGGTCTATCCCCGCGCATGCGGGGCAACCGTGGAAGCGCCCGGAGATCACTGCGGCCTCGAGGGTCTATCCCCGCGCATGCGGGGCAACCCACGGGATGCGCTCATCCGCTTCCGCCTGGAGAGGTCTATCCCCGCGCATGCGGGGCAACCTACCGCTCCATCGCCTCACTCATCACCTCGACGGGTCTATCCCCGCGCATGCGGGGCAACCCCGGGCCGCCAGGGCGTCATCGTCACCTGCACGGGTCTATCCCCGCGCATGCGGGGCAACCCTGAGAAACAGGAGGCCCAGGGCCATGAATGAGGGTCTATCCCCGCGCATGCGGGGCAACCACTACGAGGACTACGACGGGTTTTCCTTCTCGGGGTCTATCCCCGCGCATGCGGGGCAACCAACACGCGGCCGTTCTCCCGGCGCACGTTCTCGGGTCTATCCCCGCGCATGCGGGGCAACCGGCATATCGACCGACGCGGCAGCGCTTGTCCAGGGTCTATCCCCGCGCATGCGGGGCAACCCCGTACTAGAAGAAGTCAGAGAGACAAAACGCAGGTCTATCCCCGCGCATGCGGGGCAACCGATCGAACCGCCGACCTCCTGCATGCCATGCAGGGTCTATCCCCGCGCATGCGGGGCAACCGACAAGCCGCCGAATCAGCCGCTTGATGTTGGGGGTCTATCCCCGCGCATGCGGGGCAACCTCTTTAATGTAACTTGCTAATTCAGCGAATTTTTAAAGAAAGTCACTACAACGAACCTCGCCTCGCCACCACTAAGCCATCCATTTCTAGCAGTTCCACTGGCGGTATCCCCAGCGTCAACACGGATTGTCCACCAGGCATCTTCTGATCAGCCCAAACCATGATGACGGAGGCATCCGATTCGTAATCCCACCATTTCTCCAGAACCTCCCAGATCCGGTCACGCACGGACGCCGACAAACGGGGCGCGCTGTAAACACCGGCGGTGAGCTCCAGCATGGACGATGCGAGGAAACCACGCATCCGAGTACTCACATTACGAGTCACTACCATTGTCATCGGCATGGAGTAACTCCTTTACGCGATCGATCATCTCGGGGATCAGCCGCTTCTTTCGGAACGTCGTCGCAGCCTCCTTGCGCAGTGTCCTCTCCAAGCTGAGCGAGGGATTCTCCTGAACCTGCCGGGCTACAGCGAACGCGAGTGGAATCGTGATATCGGCACGGTATAAGTCTGCAACATCGAGTGTGAACGCATTGCTCGAGTCTTCGTGGATGAATCCGAGAGGGGGCAGTGCGCCCAACGCAGCAACGGCCACGTCAGCCGCAGATTCGACAAAAGTAGCGGCGTGGTTGATTGCCTGGTTCGGCACATCAGCCGAGGTCGGATCGTTTCTGTTGTAGCGCCGCCCTTTCCACGTGATGCCAAACCGTTCCGCCTGAACACGGTACATTTCCTTCATTCGACCGCCCTCAATGCCGCGTAACACACTGATGTCGCGATGTGGCAGGACTTTGCCGAACCGATACGCATACATACGGCGGGCAACATCGAGTCGCGCCGTTTCCTTGGCCCACAGCGTGGCGTGGGCGCGGGCGATATCCGATTGGCCCTGCCCCATTGGGGGCGCGGTGTACAACTTGGTGCCACCCGATCCGACCGCGGCAAGAAGGGTTCCATGGCGGGCTAGTAGGCGAAGCACATCATGTGTCACAGAAGAACCAGGCCCAAGGAGGATGATCGAAATGCCTTGATACGGGATCGCGTAATCGCCGGCAGCCAATTCGTCCGATTCTGAGCACACAAACCGCAGCGTTCCGTCCTCGACTGACAGTCGCCCCTGAGCCAGCCACAGCAAACCATGGCGGTCGGCATGGGGAATACGCGACCCCGCGAGTCCGAGGCGCCCCTTTAGAAACGCTCCCGCCGTCATGCTGGTTTGAGAAGCACCATGCCAAAGCCAAACGCGCGATGGCGACCGACACCCCGGGCCAGAACCTGGCGAAGTCCTTCGTTATCTCTGACCGTGAACGTGCCAGCGACTAGGGCATCAGGCCTGACTATGCGCCGGCCTGTCGTCGCTTGGCCGTTGGGTGTATGACCGCGGCGCCACATGGAGACTAACCGGAACCCCTGAAGTGCACATTGCTCCCGATCCAACTCGGCAACGCCACTTAGCCGCTTTTCCAGCCAGTCACCGTAAACCCTCGCCCGACTCAGTTCCTCGTGGGGTAGGTGTGCCGCCTCCGCGAGGAACGCATCCTGTTCACCGGCACGCCCTCGAACAACCGGGCAAATCCGAACCTCAAAGCCCAGACGTTGACCCGGCTTCAAGGAGACATCGTCCATTGGTTTGGACGCGGCATGCCGCCAGTCAGTCACCTGTGCTGCGAGCGGTGGAGCGAACGATACCGCATGCTCGCGCAGCTCATCGGCTCTTGCTGGCCCGTACCCCAGCAGCCGCAACTCACCGGTGCGTTTGGATAGAAGCCGGAAATTCCAAGGTGCTAGCCCTCCGAGTGCAGCCTGAAGCCATCCATGCGTGGCATAGCCAAGGTCCTCATCATCGGGGCGGTTATGCCCTTCGACCTCCGCATGCCGCACAAGGCGTTCTGGATCCAGACGCAGATCGATCATGTGCATGGCGGAACCCCCCGGAGACGTCCTTCCGTGACAAAGCGGTGACCGGTGTGTATCTGGTTGCGCCAATCCCGTTGATCGGAACTACCCCAAGTCCACATTTCCGCCTCTTTCGAGCGTTCAAGGTCCGCCGGCCAACACGCTTCCATACCGTCTTGGCTTCCAGGGGCGCGAGGATCGGCCGGGTAGGACGAAAGTGCCTCCAAGACGTCGTCTGTGTCCCGCCGGCCACGAAATACCGGTGCAGAGGGAAGACAGGTTTTCCGTCCCAGGAACAAAGGGCGTACCGGCCGACGAAGCGCCGCGCCGACGGTATCAAGCTCGGGCTCGGCATCGGCTGACACGGTCAACGCCAAAGTGAGGACGCCGTTCGCCCAGTAATGCCGGTAGCGTTGGTGGGTCCCTTTGCGCGCCGCATCCCCACCGGCCCGATGCTCGGGGACGCCATGCGTCGTCCATCCTGGGCGAACCAAGTGAGACTGACCGAGATCCACTGTGTGATAGTCCACCAACGGCTCCGGCGGGACATCCCAGCGTGCGGCAAAGATCACGCGCGACTGGAGCGCCTCCAGCGCCTCGACATCACCATGCTCCCAGCCCATCGCATTGGCGAGCAGTCCGGTCATTTGGGACTGACTCGGAAATCGTTCTGTCGGATTGTGGTGGTCCACTAGAACGCCACCGAAACTCATTAACGGAGCATCGAAGCGCAGAATCAGGCTGGGCATCACGCTTCTCCAAAGGCTGCATCCAGAGCTGCCTCCACGGCGTCTTTGAGAGGCCCACCCTTGGCTCCCGGAATCGCTTCGGGATCTCGGGTTGTAGCCACAAAACGGTGCTCGTCACGGCCGTACATGCCATCGAGCTGATCAAGATGGGTGCCCATCCGCTCAACCGCCGACTGCATGACGTCTCCCCGCTGATGAAGGGATGAGAGATACGCGTTGGCGAGTGTTCGCGGCTGCGCTCTCGAGGATTCAACCAGTACACATTCAGCTCGCGCGTAAGGCGCAGTCGCACCGAGTTTGGCGCCCGGGCTCACTGTTGCGACAGCCTGAATCAGCCCACGGAGCACATCCCTTGCGTCGCTGATAGCCTCGGCGTGTTCCGCCCAGTCTTTGCGCTCGCAACCCGATAGGTTGGAAACCAATAGAGGGATATCGACAACGACATAGTTGTAGAACAACCCCGCCCCCAGTTCCATATCACCGGCATGCGCAGCCCCGGCGTCCTCGCCCGGGTCCTTAAGATCATCGACGACCGTGAAATAATCAACCTCGTTATCAAGCGGATGGACCGTAAACGCGTGGGCCACGTGGACGGCCGCATCGCTTCTCGCCAGAACGTCGGATGTAACGAATCGCCCGAACATTGCTCCCTCGATGCCAGCCATCAGATCATCTCCCCCGGCCGCCTGGAGCAGTGCTCGGAAGTTGTTCTTCTCGGCTTTGAGGCGGCTTTTCAGGACCTCTCCCGGATTCTCACCACTGCTCGCACATTCCTTGATCAACGAGACAAAATAATCGGCTTCGGGTTTGCCGAAGAGTACAGGCTGCTTGAGGAACAACGGCCGGTCCTTGTCCAGCGCCTCCTTGCTCTGCATCACCGTCATGACAAGTTCCTCGGTCAGCTTCTGCGCAGGTTCGGAATCGACACCGTCCGCAACCACGCGACGCCGGACTTCGCGATCGAAGAAGTGCCGCGAACGAATGCCCGCGGGGAGTTCCAGCGTCTCTGTCAGGCTCTGGCGCCAGTGGCGCTTTAAGCACTGCGATGAGACGCGCGTGCGCTCCGCGTTGCCAAACGGGATGCGCTTTGCGAGCCCTGCATCATCGCGATTGAGTAGGCTCGCTGGATAGGAGGTCAGTGTGTGAATCTGTAAGAACATGCGCGTCTCCTTATGTAGCCGCTGGTTCGGCTTCTACTTGGCCGGACGTGCGGTAAAAGTCCTGAGCGATTCGGGTGTTGATTCGCTCACGTTCTGCATCAGAGCTCGCGAAAAGAAGTCGAGCAAAGTCATTCCAATTGGCTGAACTCCGACGGCTCGCAAGTCGCCGTGCTGCGCGAAGGACCAAAGTCGCGAGAACGTCCTCATCGGCCGCCAGGAGTTGCTCCAATCGCGATTCTGAGAAATCGATACTCGCGAGCGCGCGGCCCAGCGGTAGGCTGGCATTGTGCGGCTGGCCATGTTGCATAGCGAGGCCACAGATCAACGTGCGCCAGGGCGTATTCCATTTCGGTTTATGGAATGCCTCCGGGACCTGCGCCAACAGAAAGCGGTGATAGGCAAGCGGAGTACGCCCCTTTATTGCCATGCGCTTGAGCGCTGCCCGATCACCACTCGGAAAGTGCTCGGCGTGGAGAACGTGCGCCAACTTCGCCACCAACTCGGTGGGGTGGCGCGCATTAGTGTCAGGCTGGGTCATTGGTCTCCCCTGGCTTAGTAACGCGTCGCTGCCAACTTCCGTGGAATACTTGCCGCGCTTTCACGCGCGCTCGGTATCGACGGCCCGCCCTCTGTGGCGTCGCCGCAATGGCCTGCTCAAGAACTTTCTCGGCATGATATTTGAGGCGCTCCTGCCAAAAGGCCTTGGCATTCGCGTCGCTCTGATCGATGGTGCCCCATAACCAGCCGAAGTACTCGGCGTTCCATTGGTCGGCGTAGCGGGTTAGGAACGGATCTATCCATCCGTTGACCTCTCGCTTGCCATAATCGATACGCGTAGGACCGCCTTCCAGAAGGGCGAGTAGCGCGGGCTTGAGAATCCGGTTCTGCACTTCGCCGGACCGCTCTAGCGCCCATTCAGAAAGTTCAGAGAGCCGTTCTCTGCCCTGCCCCCCCATGAGCAACGGAATCGCTTTCGGCGCGATGCGCACCCTCGCCTCATGAAAACCATCCGTCGTTCCTTGTCCGCGCACCAGTACAGAGGCATAGAACCAACAAGGACCGTCGGATTTCTCGATTTTCTGGAACGGTGCTGGGCTGTATTTCTCTTGGTCGAGCAGAAGATCACGAAGAAGACGTGGCGTAAAACCCGACTCAGGGACTGTGAGCGCTCCACCTGTCCGTCGATTGATGGGCGTCCAAGGATCGCCCGTGTTGCCCTTCAGCTCCTTAGCCGCAATGCGCGGGACTCTTGTCGGGCGCGAAAATGCGGTCACCACGCCACTGGTTGTTCTCAAGCGTATCGGGCGCGCAACCTCGATAAAAAACGGATGCACCGTATCCAAGCCAAGGCTCTGTTTGCCGTCCCACGGCAGCGTCCAAAGCAGCCGATGTCCGTCGGCGGAATAAGGCCAAGGCGGGCTCAACAGCTGATCCAGGAGTTTGACCAGGCTCAGGGTATCGTCACGCCACCGAGCTCCAGGAAACGGACTATGGGTTACGCCAACGCAGGGGCGCGATCCAGAGCCGCTATTCATGCGACTCACGCCGTAATTCCCCGCACCCATAAAGCCACTCATGGTCTGGACGCTGATCAGCGCGTACACCCAGTCCTCCGGCTCAGGCCGGGTAATCCGCGCGCTCTTTAGATCGTGGTTCTTGGCAGTTTGTAGGACATCGATCCCATCAGCAGCAGCGCCGCGATTCTTGTACTCTGGCTCGTCTGCTTTGCCAGCTACCGCAGGCTGCATAAAGGCCGGCTGCGTCCAGTCGTCAACAACCAGAGACCAAGCGTGATCTTCGAGGCCAGCTGTAAGCGACCGCAGTCCAATACGCCAGAGTTCCACCGACTGTGCAGGATCATCAAGCCCTTCCTTCTCCAGGACAGACGCGGCTAGATAGCAAAGAAATATATGAACGGCATCGCGCTGGTGGGCTTGGACGCCATGCATCGCCCTCACGGTGTCTCCGCCGAGTTCGCTCAGGAGTGCCGGCAGACTGAGACTCTGATGTCCGTGCGGACCAAGGTCGACGCTAAAGATCGGATCTTCAAGGAGATTATGCGACATCCACGCGCTCCAGGCCGAGGCGGCTGTATCGGTACGTTCGCCCCCCATAGCGAAACCGAAAGCCGGACTCTTCCAGTTCAGGGGGACCATCCAGCACGTCCGCGTCAACGCCAGGAGCGACCATCCACCCGGGCACGAAAACTTCATCAAGCCGTTGCCCGAAGGGACTGGTCAACGGCATTTCGAGTGGTATGCGCCGATCCGCCATGCCGAGACGAGTTTGTACTTGTTCGTTGAACTCCCGAAACCGTAACTCGCCGAACGGCTGATTGGGAATAAGCGCGCTGTCGGCTGTTTGTCCATGCGCGACTTTAATGGCGAGGAGCTCATTGCGATGAGACTCCCACGGACCGTCCCGGAACTGCTCAGTATGGTCTGGATGTGTGGTCGCCTCCACGACAAACCGATTGTCCCGCGGGATCACGATTTCGCGGCCGTTCCCAATTAACTCCGCCGTCAAGCGAGCGATGCGAAGGTCCGGATAGACGTTGCCAAGCCCTGCCAACGGCCGTACGCGTCCCTTGTGATCAAACCGCTTCCCCATCGTTGGATCCTCTGGCATTAATACCGTGCAACGTGCCCTCTCGAACCCAGCTGGTCGGTGACGAACGTGCCGTTGCAGCCTGCCAATGCGCTGCAGTAACACGTCCGCGGGGCACAGATCCGTAATAAGCCAGTCAGCGTCGATATCAAGACTTTGCTCAAGGGTTTGCGAACCAATGAGAACTAACGGTGCCAGCTCAGCTTTTTTACCCATCGCCAAGCTCACCGCCGCATCCATGCATTCGCGATCCCGACGTGCATAGCGCCCGTGGTGCGGACAAGTCTTCTCGTTGCAGCTAAAGAGAACCTGCGCAAGCTCGGAATCCTGCTCTACCGCTTTTTGAAAGGCGATCACACGACTAACCGTATTCAGGATCACCAGTACACGGGCTCCAGCGGACGCGGCTTCCCGCAGCGCTGGAATAACTGCAGTTAGATCCTCCAGCGAGGCAGTCGGTTGCAGGTGGACTGTTTTCTCCCGATGTTCGACGCCACGCTCGATGGCCATGACATCTCCGGTGTCGGTCGTGATCGACGGATACGCTAGTGCTTGGCTTTCGTCGGCAGCTGGGGTCACGTGGTGGCGATCCGGTGGCGTCAACAGTCCACTGCGCGCATCCGCACCGAGCGTTGCCGACAGCAGCAAAGCACGCCCCCCGATGCGACGGTGATGAAAGATCAGAGATCTGAGCAAACCTTGCATATAGGTATCAGAGGCGTGGACTTCATCGACCACGAGCATGGAACGGTCGAGACACACCGAGCGTAGATGGGCGTGATTGACCTGCATCGACGACAACAAGGCCTGATCGATGGTGCCAACGGCGATCGGAGCGGCGAGAAAGCGCTTAGGCCGCTCCGCAGCCCATGCTCGTTCCCGTTTGACCGTTTGCTTCGCATCGTTCCAAAGGTGGCGTATGTCCGGCAGCGCGTTCGCTGGCTCGCCGTCCACAGCGGAATACCCTGGAACCGCAAGTAGCACCGGTGGTCCAGCCTGACCGAACACGTTACGAGCGAATGCGAGAACACGCTCGTAGAGCTCACGTGCGGCAACACGCGTTGGAAGCGCGAAGTACAGCGAATCAACCTCTCCCGCAATAAAGCTCTGCAGGAAATGCGCGAGGGCCGCCTCTGTCTTTCCGGAACCGGTGTCGGACTCGGCGATCAGGACGTTGGCATTTGACGGCTTTGCAAGCGCTTCTTGGAGGGGGCTAGGCGGGAAACCAAACACTTGAGCGAAGTCCGCATGCTGAGACGCATGCTCACGCGCGTTACCCACATCGAGACCCACTGTGACGAGCGCCTGCGCTGCTGCTTCCCGTGCAAACACCGCTCGCGTCGAGGCCTGGTGGTGAAAAGGAAAGAAGCCTTCGCTATGGGAGCCTAGCCAATCAGCCAGCATCAACAGGCCAGCGAACCGGTGCTGTAGCCCCATACTGGCATTGATCGGGTCTCCTGGCTCCGTAAACGCATCTGGAAACGTATCGTGTGCCGCTTGGACAAGCCCGGAAATTGCGCCGACGGGATTACGTATTTCATCGGGTAACCAGTAACGCCGGTACGCTTGCCAGTTGTGGCTATCAAATTCCACGGGACGTCCGTGGTGGGAGAGTGATGCAATCAGTAACGGACCAACATCTTGCGGTTCCGCCAGCCAGGAAGCCAGCACCTCGATCTCGATCACTCTTGCGAAGGAAGCGCTGAGTTCTTCGTCATAGAATAACGGCGCCACTTCTCGCACGTGGCCCGCAGTGTCATGTGCATCTAGGTCCGCTTTTGCCTGGAACCCGTGATTGCACTTGCCCAGGTCATGCAGCAGGGCAAAGACAGCGAGTCGATCCAGATGCCGTGTGCTCAGGTCCTGACCAGAGGCGGCACACAGCGAACGGTAAATGGCGGGAAGCTCACATAAAGCCCGGAAGACGCTGGCCACATCAATGCAATGATGCTCTAGAGGCAGCCAATCTTCCGCTGCCCCAGTGGCGTCTCGACTCAGCTTGCCCCATCCCCCCTCCGCTGCCCTCACTTCCAATTAGCCACGCCCTCTATTAGGTGAAAGATTTGCGATTAAACCCTCGTTTGAATTGGCTACATTGTCAAATCTCCCTCTCTCCGCAGGACATCCCCACCCTCCCTGCGGCGAATACCTAAGCCGCCGCTGCACACCCGTTGCTATCTCGATGTGTTCCACCTTGGCCACTCGTTGGCACTAGGGCTAGGGCCAGGCCCATGCCTTCCGGTCAATGATCAGGTGTCCGGTCGAAATGAGAACTGTTTCAGGCGCCATCGATGAACGCACTTGTCACCCAGCCTCTTCCAATCCGGTCGTACACGGCCAGAGCCCTGACTCCACGCGCGTAGCCCCTGGAACCGAAACTGTAACCTGTGGCGCGCCAGCCGGTTCGAGCATCTATTCATCCCTCGCCAGCTTACGCTTATGTGCTTGTCCGCCCACCACCTTACCGGCTGCACTGAAGACGCGCTCTCGACTCTCCGGTGACAAGGCTTCCAATTTCCTTCGGGTTTCTGGGCTCCACACGAATATCGGTTTCCCGGTTTGTTTATCTCTCACGGCATATCTCCACTGTTCGGGAATAACTAGGCAGCGCGCCGAGCCGCAGCCGTACTATGGAGTCGGGTTCAGCCACTTAAACTGCCGAATCAGTTGCGTAACCACCCGCTGGGTGTACTCGCGCGCGGCGTGCGCCGTGCTCTGCCGGGGACCGGCGACGTTCAAGCGTGCGACATCGTGCTCCTGGAGAAAGAACGCCAACCGCATGACTGCCCGCTTCGGCTTGATCTCGGTCGCGTCGATCAAGTGAAACGGCTTCTTGCGTTTAAGGCACTGCGCCAGCGTCTCCGCTGTACCACCTTCAGGAACGGTGTAGTAGATGATGACCGTGCCGTCGGAGTCGGTGATATTCTGTATGGTGCGCTGCCGATATCCGGCGCCCTCCAGCTCCTTGAGCGGATACCGATCCGGGATACGGCCGTTCTCGGCCTCGCGCCCATCTGGACACCATCCACCGCATGGGAAGCCCTCTTGCAGGGCCGCATCGAGTGCACCGCGGTCCACGCCCGTCTGCCCGCCTGAGATGATTTGCTCCAGCGTCATGCTTGCTCTCCCTGGGTTTGATGTGCGTCCCTTGATCATAGTGAAGTGTTCCGTGTTGCCGGCCGGACACCGTCTCAGTTCTCGCGCGCCAGGCACTCCTCGGCGACCCGGTTGCCGTCTTGAAGAGCTCTGCGCATCCGCCGTCGTTCACTGCGTCTACTACTCATCGCACGTTCCATGCACCAGCACCGGTTATCGATTTGCACCAGCGCGCTCGCCTAAGCATCGCGAACGCCATCAGCATTTGACGGTCACTGAGTCCCATCTCTTGGCCGGTCTTCACGCCTGCCCTCGCTGCCGTCAGGGCCAGCTTCATGGCCTGCTGCATATCACCTCAAGGAATGCTTTTTCGCTCGTGCTGTCTTCCTCCCTACCATTTCAAGGGCTTTCCTGCCTGAGCGGAACTGCCGCCCCCCTACTCTCCGACGTGACCAGATACATGTCGCTGGTGTCGGTAACTCCGAAAATCTCTGCCTTCCCGACGATCCACACCTTATCGCCGCCCCGGGGCCTGTAGCGGGTTGTTGCTAGTCGGTCATCGGGTCACCTCTCAGTAGCCGTTTCGGCCCAGTTGCCGCTGAGGCCAATATTTCAGGCTTCCATAAAGGCCTACCGCACATGGCAAGTAAAGTAGGTGTACACATATGGACCTCATGAGGGTGGTTTTCGGCCCTGACAGGTACACATATGGACCTGTGAGCGGTGATTTATTGATCAGTCCTCCGTGACTGGTACACATATGGACCTCATTGGTACACATATGGACCTCGAAAATAATCACGCGGCTGCTTTTGGGGCCGGTTCGTCCTTCCATGTTCCCAGTGGTGTGCGCGTGGACGGTACGTCGAGTTTGCTGCGCCTGGTTTCGCGGTCGATACACTCGTCGATTTCTTCCCAAGTAAGCGCGTACAGGGAGCACTGATTCTTGCCCCCCTGCCGCGTGCGCACGATCATCCCCGAGTCCAGCAACTCGCGGAGTGCCCTGTTTAGGGTGGCCTTGGAACGGAACCCGCGGTCCTTCAATACCGAGTAGGCGGCCATCAGGTCGCCGTTGTTGTGCAGGTTGTATTGCGAGCTGAGTTCCAATAGGACGCGCACCGCCCAGGCGCTCAACTTTGCGAACTTCCGTGTTCGCATCACCGGCACCGGGATCGCCGCAATCTTGTCCTTGTGGGGTCGCTTGCTTTTTCGTGCCATACATTAAGCCGCCTCCCTGTCGCCACAGACCCGCAGCATTGTCTTCGCCTTTTCCTGTTCCGATACTTCGAGGAAGTATTCCTTGCATCGGGTCCGTGTGCCGCGGTAACCGCGGACCACAGTCTCATCTTGGGCTATTCGGTGCCCCATGCCCCGCGCGATCTCGGCCATGGTGGAGTTACCGCAGAAGTCATAAATCAGACGAGAGAAGTCCCACCGATTGAACCGGTGCCCGGTATTGAGTAGCGCAACGGCCCTCCAGATTTTGGGAGTCGGTCTGCTACCGTTCGCGAAGAGTTTTTTTCTCTGCGACGCGCTCTGGCCGGCGGCCCCCACCGCCGGCTTTTTCTTGTCTGTGCTCATGCCGCGTCGTCTCCTTGGTTTTCCTGCCGGCCACTCGCGGCCCAGCGCCATACAGTCGGCACGGAAACGCCGTACCGTTCTGCCACCTGGCGAACGCTTGGCATACCCTTCAGAGGGGGGAGATCGAGGCCTTGGGACTTCTCCCATTCGGCGAGTTCGGACGGATCCCAGCGAGTCACGCCGCCGGAGAGCCGGTGACCGTCTGGAAAAGGAATCTTGCTCATTGAGGGTTGCTCCGTGTTGCGCTGTTTCAGCGAGTCTCACGAAGCAGTTTTTCAGGAGAGGATTAGGCGCAACAGGACAGAAATTCGTTTAGAGCGCATTTTTTGTCCGGTGAGCTAGAAGGGTAAATCCGAGTCGTCTATCCGGGGCAGTAAAGGAGGCTCTCCCTCGCGCTCAATGAACCTTCGAACTTGTTTCCGAACTGTGTCTTCCTCGACCTGTTGCTCAACAGGGAGAGCAAGACAAACGTTAGCTAGCGTTGCGAGTATGGGAAAAGGAACCTCTACACCATGTCGCGCAAGGCGCTTATAGAACGTGCAACTGAAATAGATAACACGGGCCTTTTCGCCAGATTGCCGAATAGGGCTACTCGAGATCAGGCCAGCTCGCCCCCAGCGGTCATCATAGTACGTCCAATCAACGATATCTTGGAGGATTCCAGTCGCGTGGGAATGCGGGTAGTCGAAGGGAAGTTGATATAGCCCATCTGGGTCCGCATCGTAAGCGACGAGAATGTTGCCGCCTTCGGGTTCCGCCGCCGCGAACCTAGCGGCACTCGCTACGTACTCACCGATTTCCTGCTCAACATTCTCACTCCCTTCTAGATCTATTTCCTTCCCTTCATCCCACTCGCAACCAAAGCACGTACCCTCTAACAACTCCGCCAGGGCCAAAGCATGATGCCGAACTTTCTGCAAGTACCGCTCTCGCTGTTTGGGAGGCATATTGCCCGGTTTCCCGGGCATTTTGACAGCGTTCTCAGCATTCATCATCAGGTCGATCGGCCCGCCACCCTGATAGCGTGGAAGTTGGCTCCGAACACTATCGTGCCACTCCCACACCTCCTTCATTCGTTCATCACGTGACAGGCGACAGTAGAACTCTGCCTTTGCCGGCGGGAGCTTGCCTTCCATTTTGGAAAGCCACTCGGCCATCTCTGTTGGTAGCCATTTGGGAAACCGCTCATCAGACATCGCTCACCCCTCCCGTATCCCTACCACATCACCACCGGGCAATCCCTCACAGCAGAACCGCGCCCAATCCGCCATGAGCCGCTGGCGCTGAGGCAATAGCTCGTCGCGAGCATAGGCCGCCCTGGTGGCATCACTGTTCACATGCGCCAGCGCCAGTTCGGAGACCTCGTCCGGGTAAGCCGTCCGGTTCCTGGCCCAATCCTTGAACGAACTCCGAAAGCCGTGGACGGTAGCGTCTACCTTCATGCGCTTGAGCACGGCCGCCAGGGTCATATCCGACAGCGCCCCACCCCGCGGGGCCGTGAATATGTGGTTTGAGCCCTCCATGCGCGGCACGGCCTCCAGCACCACTAGCGCGTCATCGGAGAGCGGGACGCGGTGCTGTTTGCCTGCCTTGATGCGATCCGCCGGCACCGTCCAGATGCGGCCCTGCGTGTCGATCTCGTCCCACTGTGCGCCGCGCACTTCACCGGAGCGGGCTGCGGTCAGGATTGCGAACTGGAGAGCGAGCGAGGCCATGCCCTCACGCTTACGTAGCGCCTGCATGAACTCGGGCACTTCCTGCCAGGGGAGCGCCCGGTGATGGCGCACCTTGCGGATCTTATTCGGCGCCGGGAGCACTTCCTTCAGGTTGCCGTCCCAGCGGGCCGGATTCTCGCCGGATCGATAGCCGGAGACCGTGGCCCAGGCGAGCACCGACTCAAGTCGTTGACGCACTCGTGTCGCCGTCTCAGTGCGCTCTCTCCAAATCGGATCCAAGACCTTGAGGATATGAGGCAGCTCAATCTCCGCGACCGGCAGCGAGCCGATCACCGGGAGCGCATGACGCTCCAGGCTGCTGATCCAGTCTTTGCGGTGCTTGGCGTTGCGGAACTCGGATTCTTTAGCCGCATGCGCCTTCCGGGCCGCCTGCTCAAAGGAAATTTTCTTGGCGAGACCAACCCGCCAGGCCTCTCTCGCGGCTCTTCTCTCCTCTGCCGGGTCGATGCCCTGCCGGATCTTCTCTCGCAGCTCTCTGCCCTTCTCGCGGGCCTGAGCCAGGGTGACGTCAGGGAAGCCACCGAGACCGAGATCGCGGCGCGCATAGTAGGCGTTGCCCTTCTGCGAGTAGCGAACTTCCGGTGTGGAGTAACGCAGAATCCAAGAGCGGGCACCGCCATCCGAGACCGCAAGGAATAGGCCTGCGACACCGCCCACAGCGTGGAGTCCTGGGCGGGTGAGGCGCTTTACTTCCAACGCACTGAGTTCTGGCGGTTTTTTCGGCATCGGGAGTCGAACTCCGAGGAAAGATCAGGTAGCCCTTTGATTTCAGGGGATGCTTTTTTGGTATAAGGCTCAAGCGTTTTCTCACAAAACGCGAATAAAAACACTGACATTATTCCCAACAAAGAATCTGCGATTGGACGATACTAGGTGATAGCGCGTGATTCAATGGAATTCTATATATCAGTCGGTTATACGTGATAGTGCTGCAGCGTGATATGGATTAAAGTTCGAAAGACGCGGACCCCACCTCCACCAACACCTGATCGGGAGCCGTTCTGCACGAACGGCTCCCGGTGTTTCACTCCCGCGACATCCTGCCATCTCCGGCGCCACGCCTGCCCAGCCACGGCCCCTGACTGAACAGCGCGCCCAGCGTGATCGCCGCCGCGGCAATGAACAGCTCGGTACTCGGTGAGCTCCAGCCCAGCGCGACAAGCAGGACGGCCGCGACCACGGGTACCATGTAGGTCAGAACGCCGAGCAGGCTTGCGGGGCCGCGGCGCAGGGCGTATCCCCAGGCCATGAAGGCCAGGCCGTACGGGCCGATGCCGATGAGCGCGGCGGTCAGCCAGTCCCGCGAGGTGGTGGCTGCTGGTGCGGTCTCGAATGCCAGGTGCAGCACCAGTGCGATCAGCCCGGCCTGGGCGAACAGCGACCGATAACTGCGCGCAGAGAGAGGCCCCGCCTGGCGCAGAAAGAGCGAGAAGACAATCCACGATGCACCGCTGGCAAGACCCGCCGCATAAGCCCCCGCCGGCGTCGCGATGCCCTGGCCATCGGCGAGGATCAACGGGGCCAAACCGCCGAACGCCACGGCGGAGCCCAGCAGCGTCCGCACCCGCAACCCCCTGCCCGCGAGCCGGTCGCAGATCAGCACGAAACCCAGCGGCCACGTATACGTGATCAGGGTAATGCGTGCGGGATTGCCGCTCTCCAGCGCGAGGAAGTAGAAGTAGAGCGCGCCTACCAGCCCCCCGACGCCAGCGACCTGGTCGCGCCAACCGGGAGCAGGCTGCTTCGCCGGCACCGCCTGAAAGCACGCCATGACGGCGGACAGCGCGGCTGCACAGGCCATGGCAATCACTGCCACCAGCATTGGCGGCAGCTCAGCCAGACTGCGGAGCACCGGAAGACTGCCCCATAGCGCGACGGTAAACACACCCGCTGACACGCCGGTTAATGCCGGGCCACTGACCATTTCCGCCCTCCCGTCTCGGTACTTGCTGCGCGTTATGACGAGGCTTACGGTAAGGAAACGGAAATAATCATGGAAACGACATATTGTGATGAATCCATCGCATATCATGATGACCGGTAATGCACCGCACCGGCCGCTGGATCTCGTGGTCCTGCAGACGTTCGTCGGTGTCGTGGAGGCCGGGGGATTCACGGCGGCGGCAGCGCGGCTGCATCTGGCACAGTCCACGGTCAGCGCCCACATGGCCCGTCTGGAGGAGACGCTGGGATGCCGGTTGCTGCGCCGCGGGCAACGGCTGGCAATACCGACGCCGGCCGGTGAGCGACTGCTTGCCCACGCAAGACAGATGCTGAGACAGAACGCCCTGGCGTGGCAGGACGTCCTGGACCAACGGCTGGACGGGGTCGTGAGACTGGGAATTCCGGACGATTACGTCATCTATCTGCCGGAGACGCTGGCGGCGTTCGAATCCCGCTTTCCCGGCGTCGATCTTGAAGTCCGGTGCGGACTGAGCGTGGACCTGGTCACGGATGTCCGCTCGGGCGCCCTCGACCTGGCCGTGGTCACCCGACAGCCGAAGAGCCCCGGTGGCGAGGTGCTCCGGCGCGAGCCGCTGGTGTGGGCCGGATCGCCCAGGCACGACACCCATCACCGCTCGCCGCTGCCGCTGGCGTTGTCCCGGGAAGGTGTGTGCATCTTCCGCGACAGTGCGCTCTCCGCCCTGGATGCTGCAGGGCTGCCCCGGCGGGTCGCCTATACCAGCGCCAGCCTCTCCGGCCTGTGCTCCGCCGTCCACGCCGGGCTGGCCGTCACGGTGCTGACGCCCTCCATGCTCACCTCCGGCATGCGCGTGCTCGGCCCGGACGACGGCCTCCCCGAACTCCCGGCGATCGAGGTCGCACTGCACCGATCACCCGGCCGCCCCAATGAGGCAGCCCGTCAGCTTGCCCTGCAACTTCAGGAGCGGCTGGAAACCCCGTAGCAACTGTTGCGGTAAACCAGGACGTGCGCGGCCGGCCCCGTACCGAAGCGCCTGGTAGGGTACGCGCGATCGTCCACACACGTGAACAACGGGGACCGGTCCAGCAGGTGACGCTGGGTCGGGTTTCTGTAGACAACCAGTACCGTGCGGGGCGTCCTGCGCAGGGCGGTTTCCAGGTTGGCCAGTACCCGCACCATCACCGCGGCCTTGAAGGGGTTGAACATGTAGATCAGGAGGTTGCCGTCCGGAAAGTCGAACGCGCCCGCGTCGGCGCATCGCGTCTCGACCCTGTCGACACGACGCCGCGGGTGACGATAGCGGCGCGCATTGGCTGCGGCAGTCGCACTCAGCCGCGCGTCGTACTCGACACCGATGATGCGCCGGAAGGGATAATGGGCGGCGAGCAACAGTACTTTGCCCTTCCCCGACCCCAGATCGACGAAGGTGAAGGTCCTGGGGTCTGCCGACAGGCGGCGGATGATGCCGTGGAACAGGTAAGCCGATGTGGCCTCGTAGGGTTCGTGGGCCTCGGGCAGACCGGCACGACCGGTCGCCTCCACGGCGGTATCGGTGCCGTGTCGGCGATCAAAGTCCGTAAGGCGGTGGAGTACGTTTCGGGGTATCAGCGCCAGCGTCCGCCGCCACCCCTTCTCGCAAAGCGACTCACGAAACCGTGCCAATCCGGGATGCATGTGCGCCCCCTTCCCCTCCAGGGCTTTCAACCTGTCCCGCCCTCGTCGCGCACGCGCAGTACCAGATCGCCCCGATCAAGCGTCTCGCTATGCAGTGAGAAACGGATATCATCACTGCGCGGGTAACGTTGGCCGCTGCCCGGCAGTTCGCTGTCCAGCCCCGTCCAGCGGGCACGCACCAGGCGGCCGGCACCCCCGTCGTCGTCCCGGATGCCGACGGTGAGCACGTCCTGGAACAGGTGCTCGCCGAAATAATGGTGATCACGCAGGATGCGCCGGTTGCGCACGTAGTGCGGCAGAATGCGCAGCCGGATCTGGAAGTGGGAGTAGCGGTCCCGCGGGCCGGGCCGGCGCGAGCGCATCAGGTAGGTGCGGAAGAGCGTCTCGTGCCCCGCCTCCAGTGCGTCGGCGTCAACCGTAAGTGCCGACCCGTGCTCCTCGCGCTGATCCGTCATCACGGTTTCTTCGCCGCGGATGACGACCGTCGTCTCGATCAACAGAAACCGCAGGTCCGCATCATCGCGCAGCGCCGCCTTCAGGCGCACCCCCTCCAGACGGATCTGCACGCTGGTCTCGCCGAACAGAAAACGCTGCAGGTTCTGGTAGCCCTCTTCGGAGTTCACGATTCCGAGCGGGCCACTGTGGCTGCGGTAGACGAAGGCGCGGCTGCTCCCTTTGACGTAGGCATGCTCCATCTGCACCAACCCGTCACTCCCCGGCCCCACGGCAAGCCGCGCCAGGCCGTAGTCGCTGTGGTTGGTGCCGATGAGTGAGAACACCTGCTCCGGCGGGTAGTGTCCGCCGAGCTCATTGAGCCGCTTCTGGTCCCGGTCGCCGGGGAAGCCGAGGAACTCGCGCATCCGGCGCGGCCCGAACGTGTCCGAATCGTTAAGCCCCAGGAGATCGCGCACACTGGTGAGAAACCCGAGCCCGTTCCGGAAGTGGATGCCGTTGTGGGGCGTGGCATAGGTGAACAGCCGCGCGATTCGCGCCGGTGCGGCGTCCTTGAGGACGTGCTGGATCAGGGAGCGGCAGACCAGCCCGCCCATGGAGTGGGCAACAAGGTACACCTGCTCTGCGCCGGTCTTCTCCAGGACGAACTCCACCAGCGTGCCCAGGTCCGCGGCCAGGGCCTCGATGTCATCACGCTCGCCGTCTCCCGCACGTCGGGAGGTCGCGTCGTAGTAACGGAAGACCCAGAGTGTCCGCTGCGGGAAACCGTCCCCGGCGTAGCGCCGCTCCTCGGCGTTGAGCAGTTCCACCGAACCGTCCGCGACGCGGGCAAAGACGTCATGGTAGCCGTGGTCTTTCATCAACCGCACAAGCGGGCTTTCGAAGATCGCGAACTCCGGGCTCCCCTCCGGGCCGGTGCGCACCTGCGTGCTGCCAAGATTGAAGCCGTAGTAGGGAAGGTCAACCGTGGACTCCACGGCACCCTGGGTGCCCGCATAGCCGCGGACGTAGACGATGGGACGATACCCCGGCATCACACCCTCCCGCCGATGGCTAGACGACAATCCAGCCGATCAGCAACCCGCCCCCCAGTGTCATCAGCACGATCTGGGCCGACGCCAGCCCGCCAATGGTGACTCCGGCACCGATCCGGTAACCGCTCGTGCTCACGGGCTGCCCTTCCGCCCCGGTCAGGGGCAGACGCTCAACCACCGACGCCAGGGAACGCGTGAGGATGACCGCACAAAGCACGGATAATGCAAACGCCGCAATGGCCAGAACCAGGAACAACCGGGCAAGGCCCTGCGGATCCCCGCCCTGCAACACGACCACGCAACCGGTGGCGGCAGCGAAATCAACACCGATAAGCCACTTGCTCCAGTCACGGAGTGAGTCGATGGCGTGCTTCTGGGTGTCCTGATCCATGGGCCGGCCCTCGCCGCCGCAGTACACGGGGCCCGGCCGGAAGTATAGTCGGGAAAACCGGGAGACAGCGCCGGGGCGGACGCCGTCAAAGGGACCGGAAGATGTCCGGGTGGCCGCCACCCGGTCGACGGCTCAGTCGTCGCGTTCGATTTCTGTCGCGATATGCCGGCCATCCCGATACTCGAACTCCACCTCGACGCGGTCGCCTTCACGGAGATCCTCGAACCGGCGATAGCCGTCGTCGTAGTCCGTGTGGCGACCGGTCTCGAGCGCGATCCCCTGGACCGTCACGGTCTGCCGCTCCACGTCAATTGCCTGGATGGGGCCTTTAACCTCGTTGCCCGCCAGCACCGCTGTCGCGAACAACACCCCCGCAACCGCAAACACAACCTGCCGGTACACCATTGTCTCCACTCCTCTATCCACTGGTCTCGGTCGGGTCGTCAGCGAACGTTTCGCATGTCGTCGACAGCCAGTTCCCAACCATCCGCGTCACCCTCAAGGTGACCGTCTGCCCGTCCCGGATGCGGGCGCCGCAGTACGTCGGCCGCAATGCGGGCAAGCTCGCGGTTCTCGTCCGCGTAGTGCGCATCGAGACGTTCACGCATCCGGTCATGGGCGAGCAGATCCCAGTCCAGATAGAGAAGCCTGTCGAACACGTGCTGGATCAGTAATCGACGGAGCCGGAAAAGCGGCCTGAAGGCACGGCGCAGGCGCCGGCGCGGTGTCGCCGCATCCGTAGCAGTCGGCGGCGGCAGGGTGCGATTGGTGCCCGGGTGGAACAGGCGAATCGCCAGTGCCGAGTAGCTCCGGTTCTGGAGCCGTTCCCTCTGCGGGTGCGGCAGAGCGTCCAGCCCGAGCACCGCTGCCAGCTGCGATTTGACGTCGCCCGGGCGGCGCTTGAGGTCCTCCTGGCGGAAGAGCGCCACGCGCTCCGGGCCGAACACGTCGGCATAACCGCGGTAGACTGCCAGAAAGCGCTGATTGAGTGCCTCGACCGTACGACCGCCACGGACCCAGCGACCCGGGCGAGCGCAGAATCTGCCCTCATAGTGGTTGAGAAAGACGTGCAACGGAATGCCTGCACCCTTCACCAGCTGCTGCCGGTAGGCGGACTGCAGCCAGTCCGCCTGGTTGCGGACGAAGTAGATGATCCGCGCCTCGGGAAACAGCTCACCCATGAGTGCGAGATTGTCCGCAAAATCGTGGTGATTGCCGTACATGTCGCCGCTGATATGCGGCTCCGAGATCACGAGCGTGCGGCTGTCCGCGGACTGCCGCCACCGGTGGACAGCGGCCCGGGCCTTCCCGGCGGCAACACCATCGCCCGGACGGCGCACGGCGTCGCGAATGGCCGGCCACAGCGGTTCGGGGTTGACGCTGTAGCGCGTCGGGTCCAGAGGCCGGAACACTTCGCGCTGCAGATACCGGGTCCCGGTCTTGTGCAGCCCGATGTGAAGTACCACGCGTGGCCGCCCGCCCATGATCGGTTCCTGCCCGACCTCCGGCGCCCGGTCTTCAGCGTCACAATGATCCAACCATGCAACAGTCGCGGACATCGTACCTCCTGATCAGCTCACTGCCCCGGAAGGGCTACGTTCAGGACGGTAACGGGCTGGCCGTGACAGCGATGTCTCGACTCCGTGAACGAAACGTGAACCCGGGCGAACACCACTCCGGGCGCTTACCACTCAGCGCGGGAAGGTGCGTATGATCACCGCATGCGCGTGCTCATCATCGAAGACAACCGGGATCTCGCCGCCAACCTGGCCGACTACCTGGAGGCGCGCGGCCATGTGCCGGACTGCGCCGGTGACGGGGTGACGGGCCTGCATCTCGCCGTCACCACGCGACCCGATGCGATCGTGCTGGACCTGGGGCTACCCGGAATGGACGGCATGGCCCTCTGCCAACGCTTGCGCGAGGCGCGCCAGGACACCCCGGTCATCATGCTCACCGCACGCGGTGAGCTGGACGACCGGGTGCAGGGACTTGGCACCGGCGCGGATGACTACCTGGTGAAACCGGTCGCCCTGAAGGAGCTGGAAGCGCGCCTGCTGGCGCAGGTCCGGCGTGCGACGGGCGGGCTGACCCGCACGCCCCTCCAGGTGGGCGACCTGATTCTCGACGAGGACACCCGGCGCGTCTCCCGTGGCGGCCGCACGATCACGCTCGCCCGGCTGGATTTCGAGCTGCTCAGGGTGCTGATGCGCGCATCCCCCGCCGTGGTCCCACGACACGATCTGGAACAGCAGGCCTGGCACGACCAACCACCCACTGCAGACACCATGCGCGCCCACATCCACCGCCTGCGGCGCGCCATCGATCACGGCACGGCACGCCCGCTGCTGCACACGGTTCACGGCGTTGGTTACCGGCTCGCCGCTGACGATCATGACGCCCCGGCATAGCCTGAGACGGCGCATCATGGCGACCTTTCTCGCGGGCGGCGCTATCAGCGGCGCGCTGGCCGGTATCGCCCTGCTGTTCATCAGTGTCGAGTTGCAGGAGTGGCGGGCGGAACGCCATCTCACCCAGCGACTGGATGCAATCGTGGACGATCCGGCGGGCGGACAACCGATACAGCCCGACCACCAGAGCGATACACGCGTCTACGGTGCCGTCCCGCTGGAGGCCATTCCTGAGGCCCTGCTGAGTCTGCCCGACGGGCTCCATGAGCACGAAAGCGGCGATCAGGCGCTTCTCATCGCCCTGACCAGCACACCCCGGGGACGCGTGGTCGTGGTGGAGGACATCACCCCGATCGAGCGCCGGGAGGGCCACGGCTGGTACTACGCCCTCGCCGGCGCCGGCCTGACCACCGGGCTGGCACTGATCGCCGCCTTCGTTGTCGCCCGGCGACTGACCGCTCCCCTGGAAACCCTGACGGCGCGCCTTACGCACGACAACGAGGATGGCTCCGGGACACCGCTCGCCGACCGCCTCGCCGACGACGAGATCGGCACCCTGGCCCGTGCCCTGGATCACTACCGGGAACGCGTCCGTGAGGCGCTGCAACGGGAACAGCGTTTCTCTGCCGACATCAGCCACGAGCTGCGCAACCCGCTTGCGGTGATCCGCAGTGCCGCCGAACTCATCGGCGCCGATGCAGCCCTCTCGACCACGTCGCGGCGAGCCTTGAAGCGACTCGACAGCGCGGCCGAACGCATGCAGGAAGTCACCGCGGCGCTGCTGGCGCTGCTGCGGGAGCCGAGCACCGGTGGGACATACCCGCCGGTGAACGTGTCGGACCGTGTGGGCCGGGTGCTGGAACACGAGCGCGCCGCAGTCGGGCACCACCTCGACGTGACCATCGAGCACGCCGATGCCGATGGCGCCCGGGTCTCCGCGCCGGTGGTGGTGGTGGATACGGTGCTGGGCAACCTGATTCGTAATGCCCTGCAGCACTCCCGGGGCCAGCACCTGCACGTCACCATCGCCGCCGACCACGTCGACGTCATCGACGACGGTGTGGGTATGGCGGGCGAGGCGGTTGCACACATGGACAGCGCTCCGGGAACGACCCGGCGCGACCGTGCCACCGGTACCGGGCTGGGAATTCCTCTGGTACGGCGGCTGTGTGAGCACTTCAGCTGGTCATTGCACATCGACAGTCACCCGGACCAGGGCACCCGCGTCACATGGCGGTACGCGGCGGCGCCCGCGCCCTTCCCGCCACCGCGCCACGACGACCGGCAGCCGAACGGGTTATAGTGTGCTCCCTTCCGGCGGGGCCGCCGGGAGGTCCACAACACCATGTCACCCGGTATGAAGGAGCGCTCCGGTGAGCGGAACGGCCGACACCTCCAATGAGACACACGACGCCGGCGCCAAGCAGCGGGTCACGCTGATTGGCGGTGCCATCAATCTGGTGCTCGGGCTGGGCAAGATCGTGGTCGGGTTCATCGGCCAGTCCCAGGCGTTGATCGTCGACGGCATCCACTCCCTGTCGGACCTGGTCTCGGACGGGATCGTGCTGCTCGCCTGCAGCTACGGCAGCCGCGATGCCGACGGCGACCACCCGTACGGCCACGGCCGTATCGAGACCGTGGCGTCCGCCGGCGTCGGCGCCATGCTGCTGCTCGTGGCCGGAGGGTTCATCTACGACGCCATACAGCGGCTGCTGATCGACCCCGACGCCCTGCTCGTACCCGGGTGGCTGGCCCTGTCCGTAGCCTGCGCGTCCATCGTGATCAAGGAAGGCCTCTACCACTATACCCGGGTGGTCGCGAAGCAGGCGCGCTCCCGGCTACTGGAAGTCAACGCCTGGCACCATCGATCCGACGCTCTCTCCTCGCTGGTGGTTGTTGGCGGTATCGCCGGCGTGCTCATGGGGCTGCCCTGGCTGGACGCGGTCGCCGCCATCATCGTCGCCATCATGCTCGCCCACGTGGGGCTGCAGTTCGCCTGGCAGTCCCTGCGGGAGCTGGTGGACACGGCGCTGACCCCCGAGGAGATCGCGGATATCGAGAGCGTGGTCCGGGATATCGACGGCGTCCGTGACGTGCACGGGCTGCGCACCCGGCGCATGGGCCAGGACGCCCTGGCGGACCTGCACGTGGTCGTTGACCCGCGCCTGAGCGTCTCGGAAGGCCATCGCATCAGCGAGGAGGTCCACGACCGCCTCATGCGCGACATCCGCGACGTCAACGACGTGCTCGTCCACATCGAGCACGAGGACCCGGTATTCGACGAGGCAACCTTCGAGCTGCCCCTGCGGCGCGACGTGGAGCGGGACCTGAATGACTGCTGGGCCGACATGCCCGCGGCCCGGTCCATCGAGCGAATGGACCTGCACTACATGGAAGGCGCGCTGGAGGTGGAAATCCACCTGCCGTGGCAGCCTGACAGGGACCCCGCCGCCATACGGAGGGAACTGGACGCGCTGGCCCGGCAGGCGGAGTCACTGGGCTATGTCTCCACCTGCCGGATTCACTTCGTGGGGCGCTGAGCCCGTCAGAGCGGTTTCAGGCGGCTCTCGATCTCCCGGCGCTGCGGTTCCAGGAAGGGAGGCAGCGCCAGCGACTCACCCAGGTGCTCCAGCGGCTCGTCGGTGGCGAAACCCGGCTCATCCGTTGCCAGCTCGAAGAGAATGCCGTTGGGCTCCCGGAAGTACAGGCTGCGGAAGTAATACCGGTCCACGGGCCCGCTGAACGGAAGACGCACGCCGGAGAGGTGTTTCGACCACGCATCGTACTCCGCTTCCGGAATACGAAAGGCCACATGGTGAACGCCACCCGCTCCCGGCTGGGCCGGCGCCAGGTCGGGCGCCACGATGACGTGCAGCTCGGCACCCGCACCACCCTCGCCCATGGTGTACACGAGAACATCAGCGTCCTCGCGGGCATAGGAGCGCGCCAGCGTCATGCCCAGCAGGCGTGTCAGCACCGCCTCCGTGGGTTCACGCTGGCGGATGGTAATGGTGATCGGGCCGAGCCCCCGGATCTGGTGCTCTTCGGGCACCGGGCTGTCCGCCCATGGCGACGCGGAGCCAGCACCGCCGTCATCCACCAGACTCAGACGCTGCCCCTCCGGGTCTTCGAAATCCAGGGTGAGCCGCCCGTCCCGCTCGTGGACCGGGCCGTGGGCGACACCCTGGGCCTCGAAGCGGTCGTGCCACCAGCGCAGCGTGGTCTCGCCGGCCACACGAAACGCGGTCTGACTGATGCTCTGGCTTCCACGCCGCTCGGGTGGCGCCGGGAAATCGAAAAAGGTGATATCCGTCCCCGGCGAGCCCACCCCGTCGGCATAAAACAGGTGATAGGCCTCGGTCTGATCCTGGTTCACGGTCTTCTTGACCAGCCTCAGGCCCAGGGTCTCGGTATAGAACGCATGGTTCCCGCTGGCATCGGCGGTCACCGCGGTCAGGTGGTGAATTCCCTTGAGTTGCATGATTATCTTCTCCTGCGCGTCAGAACGACGCATTGATCCAGTCACGGGTCAGGGCGACGTCCTCATTGGTGAGCCCGTGACCGGCGTCCAGTATGTGGTGAGTCGTTTCAATACCGGCGTGCTGCAACTGGCCCGCGAGACGGGACGCGTTGTCCACCGCAATGATCGGGTCTTCCCGGCCGGACGACAGCAACACCCGTTGCCCGGCGGCATCCGCCACCTGTGGCGGCTCCGCGAAGGGCACCATGGCGCGCAGCAGCGCCGCCCCCCGCAGCACCCCGGGACGGAGCAACAGCATGGCCGCGGCGATGTTGGCCCCATTGGAGAAGCCCACGGCAATCGGCGCATCGAGGCCGTAGGCGGCTCGCGCCTCCGACACGAAATCGGCCAGCTCGTGCGTCCGCTCCCGGAGATCCGCTTCATCGAAAACGCCCTCGGCAAGGCGGCGGAAGAAGCGCGGCATGACACCGCCTTCAAGAACCTGCCCGCGCGGCGACAGCAATGCCGCCCCGGGGGCAACGAGCCGGCCGAGGGGAAGAAGGTCGGTCTCGTTGCCGCCCGTTCCATGCAGCAGCAGAACCGGGGGTCGGTCCGTGTTTTCCCCGGCCTGAAACCGGTGCACGAACGACAGTTGCGCCTGGGTCATGGCTATCCCTCCGAAGAGAACCGGCGCGTCGGTGCATCGGTACCACCGAACGCCCTTGTTGTGATCAGTAACCAACTCACGCAGGATAATTGTTCATTGTTCATGGAATAATCCACCAACCGCAAAACCATCTTTTCCGGAACTTGCAATAATGAATCAGCTTGAAAGCATGAAATCCCTGGTCGCGGTTATCGAACAGGGTGGGTTCAGCGCTGCCGCACGCCGATTGGGGCGGTCCACCGCGAGCGTGACGCGCCATATCCAGGACCTGGAGGCCGCCCTTGGCACGCGCCTGCTTGTGCGCACGACCCGGCGTGTCCACCCCACGGACACCGGCGACGCGTATTACCAGCGATGCATCCGGATTCTGGAGGAGGTTGCGGAGGCCGATGCGCTGGCCAGCGAAGACGCCCTGAAACCGCGCGGACGCCTGCGCGTCAACGCCCCGGTCTCGTTCGGCCTGCGCCGGCTTCAACGGCTGATTCCCGACTACCTCAAGGCCTATCCGGAGGTCCGGCTGGACATCAGCCTCCATGACCGGCGGGTCGCCCTGGTCGAGGAAGGCTACGACCTGGTCATCCGCATCGGGGCACTGCAGGATTCATCGCTGGTTGCGCGCTGGATCGGCTCGTCGCGCATGATCCTGTGCGCCTCGCCCGCCTACCTGCGAGGGGCGCCACCGCTGGACACCCCCGGGGACCTGGCGCGCCACAACTGCCTCTACTACAGCTACTTCGAGACCAGTGGCCGCCACACCTGGCTGTTCTCCGGCCCCGACGGCGACCAGCGCGTGGCCATTGCAGGCAACTGCGAGATCAACAATGGCGACCTGCTGGCCGCCGCGGCCGAGCACGGCGCCGGGATCGTCCTGCAACCGGATTTCATCGTCGAGGACGCCATCGCCGCGGGCCGGCTGGTGCCGGTCCTGAGCGAGTGGGACGCCGGCACCCTGGGCATCCACGCCGTCTACCCGCACCGTCGCCACCTCTCGGCGCGGGTCCGTACGTTTCTCGATCATCTGCAGCAGCACCTGGCCCCGGCGTTATCCGGCTGAACAACGCCGCGACCCACCGTTCCCGCTCACAGTGTGCGGACCATGTCGCATTCTTGTACCCTGAGACGGCGCGATCATGAAAAATACAGACGTTCAGCCCACGCAGGGACGGAGCTGGAACAGACTATCGTGTATAACCGTGACACTTCCGGCCATGGTCCGGAGTCCAATCTGACCGTCGACACGCCCTCGCCTCCCCGGCTCGCGCCGGTGGACGAGTCGGTGACACGGCGGATCGTCGTGATCAACGGCAAGGGCGGGTGCGGGAAAACCACGGTCGCGACGAACCTCGCGGTCTGGTACGCCCACCAGGGCCTCTACCCGGCGCTGTTCGATCATGATCCCCAGACATCCAGCTCCCGCTGGCTCGCCTCACGGCCTGGCACCGCTCCGCCGATCCACGGTGTGTCCGTACAGGAGCGCCAGAGCCTGGGAATCACGCGAAGCTGGCAGCTGCGTGTGCCGCTGGAGACCCGCCGGGTCATCAACGACACACCGGCCGGTGTGTCCGGGCTGGAAATGGTGGATCACGTCCAGGGGGCCGACGTCATCCTCATCCCGGTCCTGCCCTCCTCAATCGACATCGGGGCCGGTGCCGACTTCATCCGGGATCTGCTGCTGAAGGCCAAGATACGGCGGGACTCCAAGAGCGTGCGTATCGGCATCATCGCCAACCGGACCAAGGAGCACACCGTCGCCCTGCAGTCGCTGGAGCGGTTTCTGCAGAGCCTGAATATACCCGTGGTGGCGCGTCTGCGCGATACCCAGAACTACCTTCACGCGGCGGAACAGGGCCAGGGTATCGCGGAGCTCCGCCAGCCATCCCGCTCGCTGGAGCGGGAACTGAAGGAGTGGCAGACGCTCCTCAACTGGGTGGAACAAGGCTGAGGCCGTCGGGGAGCCGGTCGCGACCGGTCACTCCAGCGCCTCGATACTCTCCTGCACATTGCTCTCGCGCATGGTCAGCCGATGCACCGGCGCATTCAGGCGCATGCGAACGGCATCCAGAAGCGCATCCCATTTGACACGGCTCTTCTCCTCGAAAATGGTCTCGTAATCGCTGAGACTCCAGTCAAGAAACGGCTCTGGATTGAGGCGGCGCTGAATGTGCCAGACCTCGTAATGCAGGTGGGGGCCGGCGGTCACGCCGGACTCGCCACTGCTGGCAATCACCTCGCCCTTGCGGACGAAATCACCGGGCTCCACTTCGAAATCATCCAGGTGCGCGTAGTAGGTCCGGAATCCGAAGTTGTGATTGACGATGATGAGATTGCCGAATCCGCTGTCCTGGTGATAGCCGGCGTATTCAATGACACCATCCGCCGTGGTCATGACCGGCGTGCCGATGGGAGCACGGAGGTCGATCCCCGGATGGAAACGCCTGTCGCCCCGAACGGGATGGGTACGCCAGCCGTACTCGCTGGTAATGCCCCGGTTGCGCATGGGGAATCCGCTGGGGACGTTCTGCAGAAAGGTGGTCCGCTCCAGGGCCGTGTGGCTGGCGGTATCCAGGCGCAGGCCGATATCCGCGTCGCCTTCGGGCTGCAACCCGATCAGGCTCTCGATTTCACCCAGCTCGGAGGTGACCACATCCAGCTGGCTGTTCTTCTGCTCCACGGTCTCCATGAGCGCGCCGTTGACTTCCTGCAGACGTGCATACTCCTGCAGTGCACTGTCACGACGGTCCTCCAGCGCACCCACCTCGCTCTGCAACCAGACGATCACACCGGCGCCAACGCTGAGAATGAGCACCAGCCCAAGCGCGAAAATCAGTGCGAACGTCCGCGCCAGTTGATGCAGCGAATACTGGCGCGATCCGCGGAAGTCGGTGATCGTGACCGTAAATTTCTGCCTCATCAGGCAATACGCCCCGGAATTGTTGATTATTTATGGGGCATCCATGCCCCGCCACCCTGCGGTACGATATCGTCGCAGATGGTAATGCACAAAGGCCGGCGCAGACGCCAACCCGTTCTCACTACCACGACTTCGCATCGGTTAGGCTGTCCCCCAGCCTCAGCAAACTGACCGGACAACAAGACCAATGGATGACGCGATCAGCATCGAGGATCTGACCATCCTCCTGGCCGAACCATCTGCAACACAGCGCCGAATCATCATCAACCATCTCAACGAGATGGGCATCGACAAGGTCGATGGCGTCGCCTCGGGCGAAGAAGCCATGCTGGTGATGGACGCGCGCCCGCCCGACCTTGTCGCCAGCGCCATGTACTTCGACGACATGACGGGCTCCGACCTGGTCACCCGCATGCGCGAGACGGGCTCGCTGGCCGACATCCCCTTCATGCTGGTCTCCAGCGAGCAACACCCCCACAACCTGGAACCGATCCGTCAGGCCGGCGTCATCGCCATTCTGCCGAAGCCGTTCCACGTGGATGCGCTGCGCACCGCCCTGGAGAACACCGTCGGCCTGGTCGCTCCGCGCCCGCTGGAGTTCAACTATTCCGACGTCGAGGACGTGCACGTGCTTATCGTCGACGACAGCCCCCTGTCCCGCCGGTTTCTCCGAACCGCCTTCACGCAGATGGGCCTGGAGCGCATCAGCGAGGCCACCACGGGAACGGACGCGCTGGAACTGTTGTCGCAGACCGAGTTCGATATTGTCGTCACCGACTACAACATGCCGGAAATGGACGGACACGCCCTGGTTGAGTACATCCGCCGGGAGCCGACCCTGTCGCACATCCCGGTGCTGATGGTGACCTGCGAACAGGACGAAGCACGCCTGTCGGCCGTGCGCCAGGCGGGCGTGTCAGCACTGTGTGACAAGCCGTTCAACATGGGCACGATCCGGGATCACCTGGCCCGGCTGATGGACGGCCACTGACCCATCGCAACCAGCAACCGGGAGAGGGACCATCGTGTTGCACGGAAGCCTGAAACGCGGCCATGGCACGCGCATGCAACCGCTTCTGGAGACTGCGGAAACGGTCATCCTCGGCAAATCGGGGCAGGTCCGGCTCGCCGTGGCCTGCCTGCTGGCGGAGGGGCACCTGCTCATCGAGGATCTGCCTGGCGTGGGCAAGACCACGCTGGCGCACACCATCGGCCGGCTGCTGGGCCTCGAGTTCCGGCGGCTCCAGTTCACCAGTGACATGCTGCCCGCCGACGTGGTGGGTGCCAGCATCTACGACCGGCACCGGGCCCGGTTCGACTTCCACCCGGGGCCGGTATTCACGCAGCTGCTCCTGGCGGACGAGGTCAACCGGGCGACGCCCCGCACCCAGAGCGCACTGCTGGAGGCCATGGAAGAGCGACAGGTCACCACCGAGGGCGAGACCCGCCCGCTGCCCACGCCCTTCTTCGTGGTCGCCACCCAGAACCCCGAGAATCAGGTGGGGACGTTTCCGCTGCCCGAATCGCAGCTCGACCGATTCCTGATGCGCATCAGCATCGGCTATCCCGACAGCCAGGCGGAGCGGCAACTGCTCGCGGGCGAAGACCGCCGCCACGTACTGGCGGACACGCCTGCCTTGCTGTCACCGGAAGCACTCCAGCAGGAACAGGCGCAGGTCCGCGACGTGCACGCTTCCGACGCACTGGTCGCCTACGTCCAGTCCATACTGGCGCACACGCGCTCGATACCGGACCTGCAGCACGGCCTCTCCCCGCGCGCGGGCCAGGCCCTGCTGCGTGCCGCTCGCGCCTGGGCACACCTGGACGGCCGCGATGCCGTGCTGCCGGAAGATGTACAAGCCGTCTTCCCGAGTGTGGCCGGGCACCGACTGCAGGCGCGCAATACGGCGGCGGAGGCCGCGTCGCCGGAGACCTTGCTCGCCGCCGTGCCGGTTCCGTGACCGCTGGCGAGACACTCCCGGGCGGCGCACTGCAGCGCTGGATCGACCGGCGCAGCCCGCTCACGCGCACCGCGGAACTGCGCTACCGCAGGATTTTCATCCTGCCCACGGGGGCGTGCGTGGTGTTCGCGGCAATGGTGATCGCGATCTGGCTGGGGGCGGTGAACTACAGCAATAACATGGCGTTTCTGCTCTGTTTTCTACTGGTTGGTGTGGCACTGGTCGCCATCGTCCACACATTCCGGAATCTGCATGGCATCGTTGCGTCTCCCCGCCCGACCACCGCCGTCTTTGCCGGGCAGCAGGCCCGATTCACCGTGGCGCTTGACAACCCGTCGCCCCGCGAGCGCAGCGGCATCAGCGTCCGGCAACCCGACCAGGCCGGGCCATGCATCGACATCCCGGGGGACGACACCACCACGGTCACCATCGCCGTGGCGACACGCGAGCGCGGCAGTCTCACCCTGCCGCCCCTGGTCATCGAATCACGGTTTCCGGCGGGGTTGTTCCGGGCGTGGAGCCGAATCCGCCTGGATGCCCGGTGCGTGGTCTACCCCGCCCCCGAAGGCGGTACGGTGCCGCCCCCCGGCGCCGATGACGGCGGTGAACAGGGCGCGACCAACACGGCAGGCGATGATGATTTTTCCGGCCTGCGCCGCTACCGCCCGGCAGACCCCCTCAAGCGGATCCACTGGCGCAGCCTCGCGCGGGAACGGGAGCTGCAGACGAAACAGTTCAGCGGCGGCAGCCGGACTCCGGTCTGGCTCGACTTCCAGTCCCTCACCGGAATGGACACCGAGGCCCGGCTGTCCCGACTGTGCCGCTGGGTGCTCGACGCGGAAGGGGAGCACCGGGAGTACGGGCTGGTCCTGCCGGGGTTGCGCATCGCGCCCGGGGCTGGCGCGGCTCACCGACACCGCTGCCTGGAGGCGCTGGCGCGGTTTCCGGAGGGCACATGACAACCCGGCCGCCGGTGAGCATCCCCCATGACCGGCTGAAGTGGCTGCTGGCCGCCATGGCCCTGGTGATCGCACCGCACGCGCTGGAGCTGCCGGTCTGGCTGACCGTCAGCGTGTTGGCATGTGGCGGCCTGCGGTATCTCCTCAGCCTGCGCGGCGATGCTCTGCCCGGGCGGTTGACGCGCCTGCTGGCGGTCATCACGGCGACCAGCGCCATCTATGTGACCTACGGCACCATTCTCGGCCTCGACGCCGGCGTGGCGCTGCTGTCGCTCATGGCAGGCTTCAAGTTCCTGGAACTGCGCGGGGCGCGGGATGCCCTGGTGATCCTGCTGCTCGGCTACTTCCTGGTCGCGAGCTACTTCCTGTTCGACCAGAGCCTGTTCGCCGCAGGCTACGCCTTGGCTGCCGCGTGGGCGCTCACCACGCTGCTCATCACCACCCAGGGGGCCACGGACGGCAGCCCGGTCAACGCACACGCACGGCTCGGCGGCATCATGCTGTTGCAGGCGGTGCCGCTCATGGTGCTGCTGTTCGTGCTGTTCCCGCGCATCCAGGGCCCCCTCTGGGGCATGCCCGAGGACGCCTACGCGGCCATGACCGGTCTCAGCGATGAAATGACGCCGGGGAGCATCAGCGACCTGAGTCAGTCCGGGGACGCCGCGTTTCGCGTCGAGTTCGCGGACGGCCCCCCGCCACGCGCCCAGCGGTACTGGCGCGGCCCGGTCCTCGGCGGTTATGACGGCGCCACGTGGACGCAGACGCGCCTCCCGGACCAGGACGGGACGGAAGTGCGGGCCCTGAGCGAGCCGTCCGCCTACGTGGTCACGCTGGAACCACACAACCAGCCCTGGCTGCTGACCCTGGATATCGCCACCTCGGTCGACCACCCGGCGCAGTTCGACGGCGCCCACCAGTTGCGCAAGGATGAGCCGCTGCGGGAGCGCATCCGCTACGAGGCGCGATCCACCCTGCACTACCAGCTCGGCCGAACCCTCGGCGACGACGAGCGCGAGCGCCATGTCGCCCTCCCGGACGACGCCCACCCACAGGCCCGGGAGCTGGCGCGGGAGTGGCAGGACGCCAGTGGTGGCGACCGCGGTGTCGTGGAGCGGGGACTGCGCCATTTCGCCAGCGAACCCTTCTCCTACACCCTCCAGCCCCCGCTGCTGGAAGAGGACAGCGTGGACGAGTTCCTCTTCGACACCCGTGCCGGTTTCTGCGAGCACTACGCCGGGGCGTTCGCCGTGCTGATGCGCGCCGCCGACATCCCCGCCCGTGTCGTCACCGGCTACCTGGGCGGCCGCATGAACCCTGCCGGGGACTACATGATCGTGCGGCAATCCGATGCACACGCCTGGGTGGAGGTCTGGCTCGAGGGTGAAGGCTGGACACGCGTCGACCCCACCGCCCAGGTCGCCCCCGACCGCGTCGAGCTTGGCCTGGCTGAAGCGCTGCCCGATGGTGACCCCGCCCCCGGCGGCGCAGCCAGCGGCGACGGCCTGGTGGGTTCGCTATCGCTGCGCTGGGACGCCGTGAACGCCTACTGGAACCGGTGGGTGCTGGCGTACGGCCCCACCCTCCAGGACAACGTGCTGGAGCGCCTCAACCTGGGCTCCTGGCAGCGGCTGGTGATCGCTCTCACCGGCGCCATGGCCCTGCTGCTCGGATCGCTCACGGCGCTGCTCCTGTACCGCTCCCGGCCCCGGTCACCAGACCCGGCAGTTCGCGCCTGGCAACGCTTCCGCCGTCGCGCGGCGCGGGCCGGCCTGGACGCTCCCGCGTCCGAAGGGCCGCACGACTTCGGCCAACGTGCCGCACACCGGTGGCCGGATCAGGCGGCGCTGATTGACATGATCGTCACGCACTACCTCCACCTCCGGTACGGGCGGCGGCAGCATCCGGAGGACCTCACCGCCCTGCGCCGCGCCGTGCGTCGATTCAGGCCGTCACGGCCCGGCGGCGCGCGCGGCAGGCGAAGGGAGACGGGTTCGCAAGCGGGCTGATCCGCGGCTACAGTCACTGGAAACACGATTCATACAGGGGCACGCCATGGACGAACAACCGCGCATCATCGCCCATCGCGGCGTCGCCAGGACGTATCCCGAGAACACGCTGGCCGCCTTCGAGGCTGCCGTTGCGGCGGGGGTCGACGGTGTCGAGCTGGATATCCAGCTGACCGCCGACGGCGTGCCCGTGGTGCTTCACGACCCCTCCCTGCAACGCACGACCGGCGTGGACGGGGACGTGAACAGGCTCAAAGCCACGGACATCGACGCCCTGAGCGCCAGTGAGCCGGCGCGGTTCGGTGAGCGGTTCCGGGGCGAGCCACTCCCGCGTCTGAACCGGGTCGCCGAGCGCCTCTCGGCCGTCCCGGGCCTGCGGGTGTTCATCGAGATCAAACCCGAAGTCCTGCGCCACCACTCCGCCCCGGCCACGGTTCAGGCGGTGCTGGCGGCCTCCGACGGGCTGGGCGATCAGCGGGTGATCATCAGCTTCCGCGATGACGTCCTCCAGGCCACCCGATCCCAGGCCCGGACTGCCGTGGGCTGGGTCCTGCCCCGCTATGGCGCCGCGGCCATCGAACGCGCCCGCGCCCTGACGCCGGAATTCCTGTTCTGTGATCACAAGCTGCTGCCGGCAAGCATGGCGCGCCTGCCGGAGGGCCCCTGGGCGTGGGCTGTCTACGAGGTGGACGACGCCTCCCTGGCCGACCGGCTGTGCCAGCGCGGCGTGGGCTGGCTGGAGAGCATGTGCCCCGGTGAGCTGAAGGCCGCCATGAGCCGGACGGACGGCCAGCGAGATCGCGGCTAACCCGTCTCGGCCGGAACGCAGGCCGGACTGAAGCCGTGACCTTCGCTCAGGCAGTAGCGCAGCCACCGGTTGAGAAACCGGTTCAGCTCCCAGCGCCACTCAAGGCTCTTGGGTTCCGGCTGTCGCCCGCCCCAGAACTCGAAATGGGTCACATCCGTGTCGGGCAGGACCTCCCCGGCCCGCGCATCGTGATAGATGCGCAGCTGCAGATCCGGCTGTACCGCGGGGCTGTCCGGCCGCCTGAACACGTGGGTCAGGGACAGCGACGTGGTATAGGGCGTCTGCTCCAGGACGCGCATGTGCAGATCCGCCGTCCCCGCAACCCGGGAGACGTGGACACCCTCGAGCTCCTGCAGCCCGGGCACCAGCCGCCGGACAAGAATGTAGTTGTCCTCGTAGAGCTCCATCAACGTCACGAAGGAACGCGACGGGAGCGTGTCGAGAAGGCTGTGTTGGCGGGCATCCGAGAACATTGGCGGAGCATAACACAGGCCCCGGCGGCGCAGGCCAGACCCGTTTTCGTGACGGCCTTCAAGGTTCCGGACGCACGTCGACGACGGGTCAGTAGAGCCGTCGCCGGAGCTTGGCCTCCACGATCATGGTGCTGGCAATCTCCTCGATGGAGACGGTGGTGGAGTTGGCATAGGGGATCGCCTCACGCCGGAACAGCCCCTCCGCCCGGGCGACTTCCATCTGGCACTGCTGCAGCGACGCATACTGGCTGTTGGGGCGGCGCTCCTGGCGGATCTCCCGGAGCCGCTCGGCCTGGATGCTGAGTCCGTAGAGCTTCTTCCGGTACGGCCCCAGGCAGCTCGGCAGCCGCCCATCCATAAGATCCTCATCCGTCAGGGGATAATTGGCCGCGTAAATGCCATACTGTAGTGCCAGGTAGATGGACACGGGCGTCTTGCCCGTCCGCGAGACACCGACGATGACAACATCGGCATCCTTGTAGTGGCGGGTACTCACGCCGTCGTCATTGTTGAGAGCGAAATTCATGGCGTCGATGCGGACGTCGTAGAGACGGTCGTCACCGCGGCCGTGCGCCTGCCCGATGGCGTGAGACGACGGCACCCCGAGTTCCCGCTCCAGGGGCGCGATGAACGTATCGAAGAAATCGAAGAAGGTCGCGTGGCACTGGCGGAGGTGATCACGGACCTCGGCATTGACCACGGTGCTGAACACGATCGGGCTGACACCGGTTTCGGTCGCCACCTGGTTGATCTGCTCCACCGTCTTCTTGGCGCGGTGGACATCATCGACGAACGGGAGCGTCACCTGCTCCAGTTCGATATCGAACTGGGTCAGCAGACTGTGCCCCAGGGTCTCCGCGGTGATCCCGGTGCGGTCAGAGATGAAAAACACGGTACGTTTGGTGGTCATGCCCGGCTATCCGATTCGGCCTCGCAGTACAGGTCGAGGATGGTACCAGCCCCCGCACGCCGCGTCTCGCGGGCGCGGAAGCCGGGCCATGGCGGCGTTTCCGCGCCCGCGGGGAGCGCCCGGATGCATTTCAGGGGTTACGCTCGCGCGCAGGTTTTCGTAGGATACGCCACGTTTTGCGCGATCCGTGCCGACGGCATCGTCCCGGTGGACATGCCTTGATGTCGCGCCGCGAGCAACAGGGGGAAAGCGCTTTGCAGGATTACGTACTCTGGTTCGAGACACTGGGCATGAATGACGTCGACCGGGTCGGCGGCAAGAATGCCTCACTGGGCGAGATGATCAGCAACCTGGCAACGGCCGGGGTGCAGGTCCCTGGCGGCTTTGCCACCACCGCCGCGGCCTACTGGGACTTCCTGGACGAAAGCGGCCTCCGCCAGCGCATCGAGGACGCGCTGAAGGGACTGGACGTGGACGACGTTGACGCCCTGGCCAGAACCGGCGCCGCGATCCGGCAGATGGTCATCGACACGCCCTTCACCGAACGGCTGCACAACGAGATCGTCACTGCCTACCAGAAGATCGAGGACGACGCCCCCGGCGGCGCCTCGTTCGCGGTGCGCTCGTCGGCCACGGCGGAAGATCTCCCGGACGCCTCGTTCGCCGGTCAGCAGGAGACGTTCCTCAACGTGCGCGGCCTGGACAACGTCCTGCTTGCCATCAAGCACGTGTTCGCCTCCCTGTTCAACGACCGCGCCATTTCCTACCGGGTGCACCAGGGCTTCAAGCATGACGAAGTGGCGCTCTCGGCCGGCATCCAGCGCATGGTGCGCTCCGACGTCGGTGCGGCCGGCGTGATGTTCACCATGGACACCGAATCCGGGTTCCGGGACGTGGTCTTCATCACCTCCTCCTACGGCCTCGGCGAGACCGTGGTGCAGGGCTCCGTGAACCCCGACGAGTTCTATGTCCACAAGCCCACGCTGGAAGCGGGTCGCCCCGCCGTGCTGCGACGCACCCTGGGCAGCAAGGGCATCAAGATGGTCTACAGCGACGAGGAAGGGCACGGCAAGTCCGTGCGCACCGTCGACGTGGATCCGTCGGACAGCCTGCGTTTCTCGCTGACCGACGCCGAGGTGGAAGACCTGGCCCGGCAGGCGCTGATCATCGAGAAGCACTACGGCCGGCCCATGGACATCGAATGGGGCAAGGACGGCAACAACGGCAAGCTGTACATCCTGCAGGCGCGTCCCGAGACCGTGAAGAGCCGCGACAGCACGCAGACACTGCAGCGCTATCACCTGAAGGACAAGGGCGACGTGGTGGCCACCGGCCGCGCCATCGGGCAGCGCATCGGCGCCGGCAAGGCGCGCGTGGTCGGTGGTCTGGACGAAATGAACCGCATCGAGGCCGGTGACGTGCTGGTCACCGACATGACCGACCCGGACTGGGAGCCGATCATGAAGCGCGCTTCGGCCATCGTCACCAACCGGGGTGGCCGCACCTGCCACGCGGCCATCATCGCCCGCGAGCTGGGCATCCCCGCCGTTGTCGGCTGTGGTGACGCCACCGAGCTGGTCAAGGACGGCACCGAGGTCACCGTCTCCTGCGCCGAAGGGGATACCGGCTACATCTACGGCGGCAGGCAGGACTTCGAGGTCCGCGAGATCAGCCTGGAGAACATGCCCGAGCTGCCGTTCAAGGTCATGATGAACGTGGGCAACCCGGACCGGGCCTTCGATTTCGCCAACCTGCCCAACGCCGGTGTCGGCCTGGCACGGCTCGAGTTCATCATCAACCGCATGATCGGGATTCATCCGAAGGCGCTGCTGAACTTCGACGCCCAGCCGGACGACCTGAAGACCATCATCCGCACCCAGACGGCCGGCTACGACGATCCGGTGCAGTTCTACATCGACCGCCTGGCCGAAGGGATCTCCACCCTGAGCGCCGCCTTCTCGCCCAAGCCGGTGATCGTGCGCATGTCGGACTTCAAGTCCAACGAGTACGCCAACCTGATCGGCGGCGCGGACTACGAGCCGGACGAAGAGAACCCGATGCTGGGTTATCGCGGCGCCGCCCGCTACATCTCCGAGAACTTCCAGGATTGCTTCGAGCTGGAAGTCCAGGCGCTGAAGAAGGTGCGCAACGAAATGGGCCTGACCAACACCTGGGTCATGATCCCGTTCGTGCGCACGCCCGAAGAGGCGCGCCAGGTGGTGGAGCTGCTCGAGAAGAACGGCCTCAAGCGTGGTCAGGACGGCCTCAAGCTCATCATGATGTGCGAGCTGCCGTCCAATGCGCTGCTGGCCGACGAGTTCCTGCAGTACTTCGACGGCTTCTCCATCGGCTCCAACGACCTGACCCAGCTCACCCTGGGGCTGGATCGGGATTCCGGGCTGATCGCCCACCTCTTCGACGAGCGCGACAACGCCGTCAAGGCGCTGCTGCACATGGCCATTCAGGCGTGCCGGAAGCAGGGCAAGTACGTGGGCATCTGCGGCCAGGGGCCGTCAGACCACCCGGAACTTGCGCGCTGGCTCATGGACGAAGGCATAGAGAGCGTGTCACTGAACCCCGACACGGTGGTGGAAACCTGGCTGTACCTGGCGGGCAAGGAGCTCGGTCAGGACTGACGCTCCCGGGTGGGCCGCGTCGGCGTGCCCACCCGGACGCTGACCGGCGGCGAAAAACCGCAATTTCCCGGCCTGTCAGCGCGTTGCGGCGGGACATGGACCGTCCGCTTTGCCTGTACGGAAAAATCCGCCGTTGTCTTGTGACGGAAACTGCCGGACAGTGAAACGGATGCTTCCGCACCGGGAATGGTGCTGACCATAGGCCATGGCCGGCGTATCGTGCTTTACTGGCGATCGGCTGTCCCGGCGGGTTACGTGTGCGACGCGTCGCCGGACTGCGCAGCCGACGCACCAGGACCTTGAGGAGCGAACCAATGGCTTCGGTCTATCGTACGGAAGACTGCCAGTTCACCGTTGACCGCGACGCGCTGATCCGCCGTCTCGGCGAGGCTCTCCACGGCGACAACCTGCTGGTGGACGACGAGGCCATGCGCCCGTACGAGTGCGACGGGCTCTCCGGCTACCGCCAGATGCCGCAGGTAGTGGCCATCCCCGAGACGGTGGAAGAAGTCCGGCAGGTGCTGCGCATCTGCTCCGAAATGAATATCCCCGTGGTCGCTCGCGGGTCCGGCACCAGCCTGTCTGCCGGTGCCCTGCCCCACCCCCAGGGCGTTCTGCTGAGCCTGGCCCGTTTCAACCGGATTCTCGAAGTCGACCACGAGCGGCGTATCGCCACGCTGCAGCCCGGCGTACGCAATCTGGCGATCTCCGAAGCGGCCGCACCCTACGGCCTGTACTATGCGCCCGACCCGTCTTCCCAGATCGCCTGCTCCATCGGCGGCAACGTCGCCGAGAACGCCGGCGGTGTGCACTGCCTGAAATACGGCCTGACGGTGCACAACGTGCTGGAAGTCACCATGATCACCATGGACGGGGAGCTGGTCACCATCGGCTCCGAGGCCCTGGACAGCCCCGGGTTCGACCTTCTGGCCGCGATCACCGGCTCCGAGGGCATGCTCGGTGTCATCGTCGAAATCAAGGTAAAGCTGCTGCCGAACCCGCCCACCAAGGACGTGCTCCTGGCGGCGTTCAAGGACGTGGAAACCGCCGGCAACGCCGTCGCCGGCATCATTGCCGCCGGCATCATCCCCGGTGGACTGGAGATGATGGACGGCCCGGCCATCCAGGCTGCCGAGGATTTCGTCCATGCCGGCTACCCCACCGAGGCTGCCGCCATCCTGATCTGCGAACTGGATGGTAGCGCCGATGACGTGGAGGCCCAGCGGGAGCACGTCTGCAGACTGCTGGAAGAGTTCGGCTCGGAGGACATCCGCGTCGCGCAGAACGACGACGAGAAAGCGCGCTTCTGGGCGGGACGCAAGGCGGCATTCCCGGCAGTGGGCCGCATCTCCCCGGACTACTACTGCATCGACGGCACCATCCCGCGCCGCCAGCTCGCCTACGTGCTGCAGGAAATGCAGAAGCTGAGCGACGACTACGGCCTGCGGGTGGTCAACGTCTTCCACGCCGGTGACGGCAATCTGCACCCGCTGGTGCTCTACGACGGCAACGTGCCCGGCGAGTTCGAACGCACGGAGGAGCTGGGCGGCAAGATTCTCGAACTGTGCATCGCCGTTGGCGGCACCGTGACGGGCGAACACGGCGTGGGCATGGAGAAGATCAACCAGATGTGCGTCCAGTTCCAGACGCCCGATCTCGACCAGTTCCGCGCCCTGAAGAATGCGTTCGATCCGCAGGGGCTGCTCAACCCGGGCAAGGCGATTCCGACGCTGAATCGCTGCGCGGAGTTCGGCGCCATGCACGTCCACCATGGCGAGCTGCCGCACCCCGACATCCCCAGGTTCTGACCACAACAAGGGATCCGGTTTACATGACCAGCAACGACCACGGCGATGCGCTCGCGCAACAGGTTGCAGCCGCTGCCGACAGCGGGACCCCCCTGCGCATCCGCGGCCAGGGCAGCAAGGATTTCCTCGGGCGGACGCCAAGCGGCGACGTCCTGGACCTGTCCGCGCACAGCGGCATCATCAACTATGAACCGACGGAGCTGGTTCTCACTGCACGCGCCGGCACGCCGCTGAGCGAGCTTGAGGCGGCGCTGTCCGGGAGCGGCCAGATGATGCCGTTCGAGCCGCCCCATTTCGGTGATGCGTCAACCATCGGCGGCACCATCGCCGCCGGGCTTTCCGGCCCGCGCCGGCCCTGGGCCGGTTCCGCCCGGGATCTGATCCTCGGAGTGCGGCTGATCAACGGCCAGGGCGAGAACATGCGTTTCGGCGGGGAAGTCATCAAGAACGTCGCCGGCTACGACGTCTCGCGGCTGGCCACCGGCAGCTACGGCACCCTGGGCGTCATTCTCGACATCTCCATGAAGGTGCTGCCCCTGCCCGAGGCGGAAGTCAGCCTGCGCCTTGATCACGGCGAGACCGAAGGGTTCAACGCGGTTGAGCAGGCGTTCCGCGCCGGCGTCCCCGTCTCCGGCGCGGCCCATGACGGCAAACAACTGCGCGTGCGCCTGTCCGGAACGAAACTGGCGGTGGACGCCGGCATCAAGCACCTGGGCGGCGAGCAGGACGACGACCCCGCCACCTTCTGGCACGCACTGCGTGACCACAGGTTACCCGTATTCACCGACGACGGCCCTGCCCTGTGGCGGCTGTCCCTGCCCCCCATGGCGGACATACCCGACCTGCCCGGCCAGCGCCTGGCGGACTGGGGCGGCCAGCAGCACTGGCTGCGTACCGATGCGAGCCCCGAGCATGTGTTCAGCGAAGCGGCTCGACTCGGCGGACACGCCACCTGCTTTCACGGTGGCGACCGGGACGGCGACGTGTTTCACCCGCTCAGTCCTGGCCTGCGGCGCCTGCACGAGCGGGTCAAGACCGCCTTCGACCCCAAGGGCATATTGAATCCGGGCAGGCTCTACGCCGGCATCTGACCACGCGCCTCGACCGCAAGCGACTCGGGATTCCCCATGCAGACCTGGCTTACCGACGCGATCAAGAACACCCCCGAAGGACAGGAAGCGGAACGCATCCTGCGCAAGTGCACCCACTGCGGCTTCTGTCTGGCGACCTGCCCCACCTACCAGCTGGTCGGCAACGAGCTGGACAGCCCGCGTGGGCGCATCTACCTGATGAAACAGGTGCTGGAAGGGCAACCCGCCACCAGCACCACACAGATGCACCTGGACCGCTGCCTGACCTGCCGCAACTGCGAATCCACCTGCCCGTCGGGCGTGGAGTACGGCAAGCTCGTGGACATCGGCCGGGCCATGGTCGAGGAGCAGGTGCCCCGCTCCGGACACGGGGCGCTGATGCGCTCGACGCTGCGCACGGTGCTGCCACGCCGTCGGCTGTTCTCCGCGCTGATCCGTGCGGGCCAGGTGTTCCGTCCGCTGGTGCCGGGCAGCCTGCGGGGCAAGATCCCGCAACCGCGACAGGCTCCCGCCTGGCCGGAACCCAAGGGTCACTCCCGCAAGGTGCTGATGCTTGAGGGGTGCGTGCAGCCGGCGCTGGAACCGGCCATCAACCCGACGACCGCGCGACTGCTGGACCGCCTGGGCATCGAGATCGTCCGCACCAGCGGCAGCGAGTGCTGCGGCGCCATCGACCAGCACCTGGGCCACCCGCAGAAGGCCGCGGAGCGCGTGCGCGCCAATATCGACGCCTGGTGGCCCCATATCGAAGCAGGCGCGGAAGCGGTGGTGGTCAACGCCAGCGGATGCGGCGTTCAGGTCAAGGACTACGGCCACCTGCTGCAGGATGACCCCGAGTACGCCGACAAGGCCGCACGCGTCTCCGAGCTGGCCGTGGACCCGGTCGAGCTGCTGCTGCAGGAGGAGGAACGTCTCGCTCCAGCATCCAGTGCCCCCCGCAAGGTCGCCTTTCAGTCGCCGTGTACGCTCCAGCACGGACAGAAGCTCGGCGGACGTGTGGAGGCCATGCTGCGTCGACTGGGCTTTGAACTGACACCCACCCCCGATGCACACTTGTGCTGCGGCTCCGCCGGTACCTACTCGGTCCTGCAGCCGGAAATGGCCAAGGAGCTGCGGACCAACAAGCTGCGGAACCTGCAGTCCGGCAAACCGGAGCTGATTGCCACGGCCAACATCGGCTGCCTCACTCATCTGAACGAAACGTCCGAGGTGCCCGTCCGGCACTGGCTGGAACTGCTGGACGCCCGCTGAAGGAGCCAGACATCCCATGAGCGAACCGCTACTGCCTCTGCTGGTCGAGCCGGAACAACTCCAGGCGAAACTGGACGACCCGCGCCTGCTCATCGTCGACCTGAGCGACCCGGCCGTCTATGCCCAGCAGCACGTGCCCGGCGCCATCCACCTCACCTACGCCTGGCTGGTGCGCAAGACACCGCCCGCCCTTGGCCTGCTTCCCGACGCAGAGGCACTGTCGGCGGTGCTCTCGGAGATCGGCCTGAGCTACGACCGTCACGTGGTCGCTTACGACAACGAGGGCAACGGCCGCGCCAGCCGGTTGCTGTGGACGCTGGACGTCTGCGGCCATCCCCACTGGTCGCTGCTCAACGGCGGCAGTCACGCCTGGTTCAACGAGGGCTTTCCCGGCGAATCGGGCGAGAATACGCCAGTCGCCAGTGACTACCGGGTAACGCTGCCGCCGGACCCGCCCGCCCTCGCGGACAAGGAATGGCTACTCAAGCATCTGGACGACGACAACGTGGCGGTGCTGGACGCGCGCTCACCGGGGGAGTTCGACGGCGTGGACGTGCGTGCCGCCCGTGGCGGGCACATCCCCGGCGCAGTCAACCTTGAGTGGACCCAGGCGATGGACCGGGAGCGCAATCTCCGGCTCCTGCCGCCGGAACGGTTGCAGGCGATGCTGGCGGAGCGCGGGATTGGCCCGGAGCAGGAGGTCGTGGCCCACTGCCAGACCCACCACCGGTCCGCCCTGAGCTACGTCATGCTGCGCAGCCTGGGCTATGAGAAAGTCCGTGGCTATGCGGGCTCATGGTCGGAATGGGGTAATGACCCGGACACCCCGGTGGAGCAGTAGGTCGCCGCCTACTGCCCGGAGGCGACCAGAAAGCGCTCGCGGTAGAAGCGCAGCTCCCGGATGGACTCCTTGACGTCGTCCATTGCCAGGTGGCTGCCCTCCTTGCGGAACTCCTTCACCAGATCCGGGCTCCAGCGCTTGGCCAGTTCCTTCAGCGTGCTCACGTCCAGATGCCGGTAATGGAAGTAGGCTTCCAGATCCGGCATGGAGCGGTGCAGGAACCGCCGGTCCTGGCAAATGCTGTTGCCGCACATGGGCGAGACACCGGCCGGCACCCACTGCTCCAGGAATGCGATCGTCTCGCGCTCGGCCGCGGCCTCGTCGTACTCGCTGCGGCGCACGCGATCCGTCAGCCCGCTGCGGCCGTGCTGGCGTGTATTCCACTCGTCCATCCCCTGCAGGATCTGGTCCGACTGGTGAATCGCGATCACCGGCCCCTCGGCGAGAATGGTGAGCTGGCTGTCGGTCACCACCGTGGCGATCTCGATGATGTAGTCCCGATCCGTATCGAGACCTGTCATTTCCAGGTCAATCCAGATCAGGTTGTCGGGACTGGGTGCCATATCGGGGGATCCTTCGTATTGCGGTGAGTTGCCGCAGATTCTACCAGAGGCTATGCTCCCGGGCCGCCTTCGATTTCGGCACCGCCCACGGGGCAACGGGTACGGATGGATCAAGCCAGGGTCATTGTCAGCTTCGGCGCCGACAGCATCATCGAGACCGCCGATGGGCAGCTCCACCGCGCGCTCACCCGGCGCCGCACGGGCCGTGCAATCGCCGGCGACCGCGTTGACTGGGGCGGGCAACCACCCCATCAGGTGGTGATCGAGCGCATCCAGCCCCGCCGCAACACACTGGTGCGCACCAATTACCGGGGGCAGGAACGGCCCCTGGCGGCCAACCTGGATCAACTCGTCGTCGTCTGCGCGCCCCAGCCCGCACCGGATCAGCGCCTTGTAGACCGCTACCTGGTTCTCGCCACGAGCCTGAATGTGGATCCCGTGGTGGTGATCAACAAGAGCGACCGCCTCGATGATCATGACGCCAGCGCCGTGCAGGCGGCACTGGCCGGGGCGCACGCACGCGCATGCCCGATCCACACCGTGAGCTGCGCCACCGGCGATGGCCTGGAAGCGCTGACCGCCGCCCTCGCCGATCGCACCAGCCTGCTGGTGGGTCAATCAGGCGTCGGTAAATCGTCACTGATCAACGCCCTGGTCCCCGACCGGCAGGCCCGCACCCAGGCCATCTCCGAGGCCAGCGGCCAGGGCCGGCACACCACAACGGAGACCACCCTCTACCCGCTACCGGGCGGAGGCGACCTGGTGGATTCGCCAGGCGTGCGCATCCTGCGCCTGGCGCATCTGTCCCGGGACGTGATCGAATCGGGATTTCCTGACATTGCACCCTATGCAGACGCGTGCGAGTTCAGGGACTGCGAACACGATCGTGAGCCCGGCTGTGCGGTGCGCGCCGCCGTGGATCAGGGGCGGATCGACGCAGGCAGGGTCGCCAGCCTGCAGGAGCTGCTGGCAGAGCGCAACGCCGGCTGACGCTCCGCGCGCCGGCTACTCGTAACGACGGCGACCGGCGAAAGCGTGACCCAGCGTGCCGCTGTCCACGGTCTCCAGCTCACCCCCCATGGGCACGCCGTGGGCAATGCGGCTGCAGCTTGCCCCGCCCTCCCGGGCCAGTTCGGCCACGTACTGGGCAGTGGCCTCGCCCTCGACGGTGGGGCTGGTGGCCAGGATCACCTCCCGGATCTCGCCGGAGCGCAGCCGCTCCTCCAGCCGGTCGAGACCGAGCTCCGCGGGGCCGATTCCGTCCAGAGGCGACAGCCGCCCTCCCAGCACGAAGTAGCGACCGTGATAATCGGTGGCCTGATCCAGGGCGAAGACATCCGACGGGCTTTCCACCAGGCAGAGCACGCCTGCATCACGCCCGTCGCTGCGGCAGATGGAGCACTGCTCCTCTTCAGTGGGGAGGCGGCAGTCCCGGCATTCGCCCACACGCTCCATGGCGGCACCCAGCACCTCCGCCAGCGCCGCACCACCGCGTCGATCCCGCTGCAACAGGTGAAACGCCATGCGCTGCGCGCTCTTGGGACCAACCCCGGGAAGGCTGCGCAGGCTGGCGATCAACTGTTCGATCAGAGGGGAGTAGGCCATTCAGAACGGCAGCTTCATTCCGGGCGGCAGCCCCAGCCCCTCGGTCATGCCCTGCATGCGCTCCTGGGTGGCATCCTGAACCTTGCGGACGGCGTCGTTGAAGGCAGCCGCGACCAGATCGGCGATCATGTCCCGGTCGTCCTCGTCACCGAACAGGCTCGGATCGATCTCGACCCGCTTGCATTCGTGCTTGCCGTTGATGACCACCGACACCATGCCACCACCGGCCTGGCCGGTGATCTCCATCTGCGCGATCTCCTCCTGCGCCTTCTGCATGTCGGCCTGCATCTTCTGGGCCTGCTTCATCAAATTGCCCATACCGCCTTTCATGACATCATCCTCACAGTTGCATTGCCGCCCCGGTCACTCCGCGGGCTGAATTGAATCCGGCAGCACCTCGGCACCGAAGCGCTGCTGCATGTCGGCGATGGTCGGGTCGTCCCGGATCGCCGCTTCCGCCGCTTCCTGACGCCGGCGCCGCGCCACCTCCACCCGTTCCGCCGGGGTCTGCTCCGCGGCCTCCTCGGATGCCCCCGAGCGCTCGACCTGGAAACGCACGCTGACAGCCTCGCCGAGATGGCCGCCCAACGCTGATTCGATCCGCTGCTCCACCTGTTTGTTCCGCAGGGAGCGATGCCGCTCGTCCAGACAGAGCGTGACCACACCACCGGCGTAGCCACCCCAGCGACACTGCATCGCCAGCGCCTGGGCCATACCCGACAGCGACAGGCGGGGGATCAGCTCGTGCCAGGGAGGCAGCGCCTCCGCACTCACCGGCGCACTCGCGGGCACGGCCGGTGCCGACGGGTGATGGTCGGTGTTCCGCTCCGCCGGCTGCGCCATTGCAACCGGCTCCGGCGGGGGCTCGCCCCCGGGCTCGGCCCGCTCCTCCACGGCATCGGCAATCGCGGCATTGGCGGCCTCCGCCGGGTCGGCACCGAAACCGGTGTCGCGCGGAGCCGCAACGCCGACCGAACCGTTCCCGGGAGCGGCAGACCGGGGCGCCGCCGTACCGCCTGCCGGCGCCTGCTGCGGCGTCGTGGCGCGCGCTGCCGCCGGCGCGTGTCCTCCGGCAGGCGGCGTGGTGCCGTCGTCCGGGCGGAATGCCAGCATGCGCAGAAGCACCATCTCGAACCCCATGCGCGGCTCCGGTGCCAACGGCAGGTCACGTCGCCCGGTCAGCCCGATCTGGTAGAACAGCTGGACATCCTCGGGCGTGAGCGCATCGGCGAGCGCCTGCAGCCGCTCGCGGTCGGGATGGTCTTCATCCACCGCCCCGGGCACGGTCTGGAGCAGACCCAGCAGGTGGAGATTGGTGAGAATGGCAGCGAGCACGTCCGTAAAATCGGGACTGCGCTCCGCCAGCTGCTCCACGACGCCCATGAGGCCGTCGCCATCCTGATCGGCCAGTGCCGCGATGATGTCGAGCACGCTGTGATCCTCGATGCTGCCCAGCATGCCGCGCACGTCATCATCGGTAACCTGCCCGCCGCCGAAGGCCAACGCCTGATCCGTGAGGCTGAGCGCATCGCGCATACTGCCGTCGGCCGCCCGCGCGAGCCGGGCGAGCCCCGGCGCCTCGGCGGCGATGCCTTCCTGTTGCAGCACGCGGCCCAGATAGTCGGCAATCAGGCTCGCCGGCAGCCGCTTGAGGTTGAACTGCAGGCAGCGCGACAGAATGGTGACGGGAACCTTCTGCGGGTCCGTGGTGGCCAGCAGGAATTTCACATGCGGAGGCGGCTCTTCCAGCGTCTTCAGCAGCGCGTTGAAACTGTGGGTGGAGAGCATGTGCACTTCGTCCACCAGGTAGATCTTGTAACGCCCGTGGGTGGGCGCGTACTGCACGTTGTCCAGCAGCTCCCGGGTATCCTCCACCCGCGTGCGCGACGCCGCGTCCACTTCGATCAGATCAACGAAACGGCCCTCGTCGATGGATGTGCACGCTCCACACGTACCGCAGGGTTCACTGGTGACCCCTGTTTCGCAGTTCAGGCACTTGGCGAGCACCCGGGCGACCGTGGTCTTGCCGACCCCACGGGTGCCGGTAAAGAGATAGGCGTGGTGCAGGCGATCGTTCTCCAGGCCGTTGATCAGCGCACGCAGCACGTGCTCCTGACCCGCCATGTCCGCAAAGATTCTCGGCCTGTACTTGCGCGCCAGTACCTGATAGCTCATGCCGGTATTCGCCAACCCTGTCCCAAGTGGACGGAATTGTAACACCTCGCGGCAGCCACTCGCCTGCCACCCGATGCATTGCACCAACCGCTGTTCTGGTTTAATCTTCCCGCCCTCGATGGCACGCACCATCGTAGACCGGAGAGGTGTCCGAGCGGTCGAAGGAGCGCGCCTGGAAAGCGCGTGTACGGTCACCCCGTACCGAGGGTTCGAATCCCTCCCTCTCCGCCATTTTCAGCTAAGCGGTGCCGACTGGTACCGTTTAGCTGAAAATCGGGACATTGCGGTTTCGAACCCTCGGCGTTAGACACGCCGGGTTCGACCGCGGAGCGAAGCGGAGCAGTGCGTTGCCGCGAAGCGGCGACGACCCGGAGGGCGAGGCGCGTCAGCGCCGTGGCAATCCCTCCCTCTCCGCCATTTTCATCAAGTGGCACCGATTCAATGGCGGCGGTGCCGGTCCCCCCGCGGCGATAAACTGTGAACCCGGTCAGGCCCGGAAGGGAGCAGCCGCAGCAGTGGACTCGGGCGCCGGGGTGTGGCTGGTACTCGCCGCCTCCCTCTTTCTGGCCCCACCGGATCCCCCGTCGTCATGTTTCCATGGGAAGGCAAGGAACTCGCAGAGATCGACGCGCTGATGGCCGCGCGCGACCCGCGGCGTTACCGCCTTGCGCTGGTCACGGACACGGCGGACGGCGACGCCACCGTCATGGTCTGGTTCTCCGGCCGTAGCGAAATGGGCCATTACCTGGCACGGGTGGAACCGCGCCGCCGCGGGCTGGACGGGCTGGACTACATCCGCCTGCGCGACGCGCTCCAGGAGACCCTGGCAGGGCTGGAGATCAGGGGCACCAGCAACGATCTCCGCGAGGCCGTCAACCTGTGTGCGGACCCGCTCTTCCGGATCCGCTGGTGGGGCACGCTGGAATCACTGCGCCAGGGCGACACGTCCTGGGCCCGTGAACAGCTGGCGGCGCTCCAGCCCGCGGCGACTCCCCCTCTGCACGCGCGCCGCACCAGCGAGCTCCTGCAGCACCTGCAACGCTACGCGCCGCGCGACCCCGCCTGACGGCGGCGACCTTCGGCCCGGCGATCCCCCGTACCCGCAGCCCCCGTGTCCCGCGCCTGGTCGTACGCGGCCACCGCTTCCAGAACCATCTGCTCCAGCGTGGATTCGGACGCCCCCCGATCGACAAATCGCTGGAAGGGCTGCTGCTGGCCGAAATGGTGGGCGCGTACCAGCACATCGCCGACGCCGCCCATCAGCAGCCGCCGGACCTGCGGATAGAGCGCCTGTACCCGCGTGGCGAATGAGGTCATGTCATCCTCACATGCGCTCTGGTCCACCAGCACGGCTGCAGTCTCCCGCGTCGCCAGCCACTCGAAGGCCTCGCCCGTGGTCGTTACGCGGTCCACGGACAGCGCGCGCCCGTGCGCCGGCGTCACTGCGTCCAGTTGCCGCAGCAGCGCCTGGTCACCGCCGACCACGAGGAGACCGGCCATGGCGCTGTCACCATCGCCCGCCACCGGGAAGCGATGGCCGTCCCGCACCAGGTCATCGAAGGTGTCCACGGACAGTGGACGACTGAGGAAATAGCCCTGCATCCAGTGACACCCGTACTGGCGCAGCATTCTGAGTTGCCCCAGGGTCTCGACCCCCTCCGCGACGATGTGGCAGTGCAGGCTGCCCGCCATGGCGATAATGGCGCGGACAATGCCCGCGGTGTCGGGATCCCGGGTCAGTTCGCTGACGAACGCCTTGTCGATCTTCAGGGTGTCCACGGGGAACCGGCGGAAGTAGCTGAGACTCGAGTAGCCGGTGCCGAAGTCATCCACCGCCAGGCTCAGCCCGAGCCTTTTCAGGGCCTCAAGGGTTGCCGCCGCCTCTTCGGGGTTGTGCACCAGCGAGCTCTCGGTGATCTCCAGCTCCACCCGGTGCGGATCGACATCGGTGCGATCAAGGATGGCCCTGACCCGGTCCACCAGCAGCGGATCATCAAGCTGGCGCGCCGAGAGGTTGACGGACACCACCAGATCCTGGCCATACTCCCGCCACCAGCGGCGCTGGGTCAGGCAGGCCTGCTCAAGCACCCACGCGCCGACGTCGAGGATCAGTTCGCTCTCCTCCAGGAGCGGGATGAAGTCCCCCGGCATCACCAGCCCGCGCTCGGAGTGGTTCCACCGCAGCAACGCTTCCGCGCCGGTGAGTCGCCCCGTTTGCATGTCGGCCTGCGGCTGAAAGTGCAGCTCGAACTCGCCCCGCCCCAGTGCGTGGCGCAGGTCGGTCTCCAGTGCCAGCCTCCGGCGTGCGTTCTCGTTGAGCCCGGCCGCGTAGTAGTGATAGCCACCAGCGCCGGACTTCTTCACCGCCTCCAGGGCACTCGCGGCATTACGCAACAGCACCTCCGGCCTGGCGCCATCTTCCGGATAGACGGCAATCCCGGCACTGGCACTGACGTAGAATTCGTGGCCCTGCAGGCGGAAAGGCTCCGCCATGGACCCCAGCAGCGCGCGCACGCGCGGCGGGATGGCGTCAGCATCGGGCAAGCCGTCGAGGATGACCGCAAACTCGTCTCCCCCCACCCGGGAGACCACATCGCCGTCATCGACGGCGTCCGCCAGGCGCTCGGCAACCGCCCGCAGGAGCCGGTCGCCCAGTTCATGGCCGTAGCTGTCATTGAAAATCTGGAAGCGGGTCAGGTTGAGGTAGACCACCCCGATCGCGCCATCCTGGGCCTCGCTATGGGTGATGGCCTCATCCAGCCGGGAGAGGAACAGGTCCCGGTTGGGCAGCCCCGTAAGGGCGTCGTACTCCGCCAGGTACTCCAGGCGCCCCTCGGCCTCGACCTGCTCCGTGATATCGGTAAAGAAGGACAGCGTCGCATCCGCCCCTTCCCACACGATCGTGCTGGCCTTGCCCTCGACCCAGCACACGCCCCCGGTAATGGTCAGAAAACGAAAGCGCAGCCCCTGCTCGACGCTCTCGCCCCGCTGGATGGCACGATACCACTCCCGCACCCGGTCCCGATCCTCCGGGTGCACGAACGTCATGGAGGAGCCGGACGTGTACTCCGCCGGCGAAAAACCCAGCAGATTGGCCAGCTGCGGATTGACGTAGCGGACCCGACCGCGCTGGGACACCACCAGGCCGTCATGGGTATTCTCCACCAGCGAGCGATACTGCTCGCGGGACGCGTATAACGCCTCATCCATGGCCTTGCGCTCGGAGATATCCCGCGCAATGGTGGACAGGTACTGCACGCGCCCCAGATCATCGCGGTGGGCCACGATCACCTGGGACACCGGCAACTCGCGGCCGTCGCTGGTCATGAGCGCCGTCTCGCCGCTCCAGCTCCCGCAGCGCAACGCTTCCGGAACAGCATGGTCGCGGGCCAGGCGCCGCGCCCAGAATGGCATGAACTGCGTGGCCTCGAGCGCGTCCACCACGGCATCCCGTTCCACACCAAGCAGCGACCGGCCGGCCCGGTTCAGGTAGGTGATATTGCCCCGGGGTGTGCAGGTGGCGACGAGATCCGTGGTCGATTCCAGCACGGTGACCAACCGCTGGCTCTCGGCCGAGGCCCGGACCCAGTCGGTAATATCCGTCACCACGACCACGAGCTGACGCCCCGCCGGCCCGTACGGGTCGACGGACCAGTCCACGCGCAGTTCCACCGGTTCAGGCGTCTCCGCTGCCAGCTGCCCGCGAAAGCTACCGGCGCCATCGCCACCGGAACGGACCCGCTCCAGCGCAGACGAGAGCTGCTGGTGTGCGCCCAGGCCGCGCAGGAGCTCTCCGAACTCCACGCCGGGCAACGACGGGCCAGCCACCTCGAAAAGCCGCTCGGCTTCGGGGTTCCCGAACCGGATGACGCCGCCGGCATCCACCTCGAGGAGGGCCTGGGGAAGCGCCTCGACGCGTTGGCGCTGGCGCCGTTCAGCGTGTTCCATGGCCTTGAACGCGTGCAGCTGACCGGCCACGCCACGCCTGACCCCGAAAAACAGCAGCACCGCTGTCACCGCAACGAACACGAGCCCCTTGCCCATGCCGATCAAGGTGTGGGACTCGGGGTCCAGCCCCATCACCACGATCGCGGAGTCGCTGAACAGAATCCACAGCGCCGCAACGAACGCATACAGCAGGGCAACGCGAGCCGGTAGCCGGGGAAGGTGATGGTCTTTTCGCATACACTCCCGCCCTGTCCTTCCTTGAACCGGTGAACCGGCTCCCAACGTGCTTCCGGGATGATGCCACGGCGCAGCCTGTCAATCGACCAGCCGGCCCCCATTACTAACACAGACCTTGGACATCACCCCCCGCCTTGCTCAATAATCCGGAGATCACACCCAGACAGAGCACCCCATGGTACAGACCCCGAATCAGCCCACATCCCGTCGTTACCGCGGCCGGACCAAGGAGGAACTGCGCGAAGAGCGCCGTGAGCGGCTTCTGCACAGCGGCCTGGAGCTCATGGGCAGGGACGGCTACCCCAATACATCCATCGAGCGCCTGTGCGCCCATGCACGCGTGACCACCCGCCACTTCTACGAGCATTTCCGTTCCCGCGAGGAGCTACTGACCGCGCTGTTCGACGCGTTCATCGACGATGCCCTGAACGTGGTCATGGAACGGCTGCGCGCCCGCGAGGACGACGACCCGGTGGAGCGGGTACTTGATGCGCTGCGCGGCTTCGCCCGGCTGTGCATGAACAACCCCACCCGGGCGCGGCTGGCCCTGGTGGAGACCGTCGGCGTCAGCCGCGACCTGGAGAGCAGGCGCCGGGACGTCATCCGTCACTTCGCGGAAGTCATCGCCGGTGCCGCGGGCCACATGGCCGATCGGGGCATACTCGCACCGGCGGACTACCGACTGGCCGGGGTTGCGCTGGTGGGCGCGACCAACGAGCTGCTGGTGGAGTGGCTCTCCGGCGACACCGGGCTCGATGCCGAACAGATGGAACGCCAGCTCACCGGCATCTTCCGTGCGATCATCGGCGGCTCCCGCAGCGGACAGGCTTCTCTGGATGATGAAGCAGTCGGCGGGACACCCGATACCGGATCCCACTCCTGAGCGCGGGCGGGTCTCGACGCAACGCTGCAGGAGGCGCTAGTCTTGGCATATCGGTCCGTCAGCACCATGGAGCCGGGCCGGAACCGCTACACGGGAGGACATCTCATGGCGCTGTGGAGGTGCCGTGTGCCTGCAACCGCACAGGACCACGGAGCAGAAGAAGAAGGTGTGGTCGTCGAGGCGGAAACGCTGGAGACGGCGAAAACCCTGGCGAAACGGGAGCTGGAATTCGAGGAAGTCTCCGTGGATGCCAACGGCCGGACCATTGCCGTGGAGATTACCGATATCGTCTGCGAACCCATCGACGACTGAGAGGCAATCGAGCGCGTATCGCCTACGGCGCGGTTTCGCAGGGTCCCTGCCAGTAACGCACGCCCGCCGCCTGCAGTAACCGTAGCTCGTGGGAGGTGGTCACGTGGTCGCCGATGGCTTCCGCATGACAGGCGCGGGCCAGCGCGCACATGGCCTCGAGCGCGGCCGCCGGATCCATCCCGGTGCGCTCGCTCGCGAGAACGTCCCTGACAGAGATCCGCAGCACATCGGGGCGCGTCGTCTCGAGCAACGCCAGGGAGAGCGCGTTCTGCTCGATGGTCCTCACGGCGATGCGCAGCCCCGGCAGCCTGTCGCGCAGCCGGTGGAGGCTTGCCTGGATACGCGCCGGTGGATCGCCCATGATTTCCGTCACGTCCAGCTCCATCTGCGGCGGCAGCGCGGATTTGTCGTCCAGGCACCCGGCCAGGAACTCCGGGTAGTCGGGGTCAAGCAGCGCCGGGCGCGGCGGTCGTACGGCCACCGCCATGCCATCGGCAAACCACGCCGGGTCCAGGCGATCACGAATCGCCTCGCGGCAGATGCGCTGCACCTCCATGCGGGCGTCGGGCGTCTGGACCTGGCGCAGCAGCCCCTGCATGGAACGCAGCCGCTCGGCATCCCTGTCCCACCACTGCAGCAACAGTTGCCGGCCAACCAAGACACCATCCCGCCAACGCGGCCACGCGTTCAGGACCAGACTCTCATCCAGCGCACGCGGGTCGCTCATCAGCTCCAGCAGGCGGGTATCGGGCCGGCGCCGCGCATTGTGCTCTCCCGCGGTGCGCATGCCGTCCTTGCCTTCCCGCTTGGCGAGGTACATGGCACCGTCCGCTTCGTCCAGCAGGCGCTCCGGCGGGCAGTCCGGAAAATCCACCGACAACGCCAGCCCGATGCTGGGCGTCAGACGCAGGGTAACGCCTTCCACGTGAAGCGGCTCGCGCAGGTTGGTGAGCAGCCGCGACGCCACATGCTCGCTCGCTGCGCGATCCACCTCACGCATCAGAACCACGAACTCATCGCCACCGAGGCGCGCCACTTCGTCTCCGGGACGCACGCCGGCAAGCAGCCGGTCCGCGACCACCATGAGCACGCTGTCGCCGACACCGTGGCCGCTGCTGTCGTTCACGGTCTTGAAGTCATCGATATCGAGAAGCAGCACGGCGACGCGGTCACGCCGGCCGTCCGTGGCCAGGTCGTCCCGCAGCAGGGCCATCAGGCGACGACGGTTGATCAGCCCCGTCAGTCCGTCCCGATTGGCTTCGTTACGCACGTCCATGAGGGCATTGCTCATCCCCATGACCACGGCGGCAAGTCTTGCAAACCGGCTGACGATGTCCGCGCACCCACTGGGCGAGGCGCTGTCCACCCGGTGGAACACGTACAGGCCACCCAGGCGGTTTCCCGCACCATCAGCGATCTCATCACACGTCACCGCATGGCCGCTCTCGTCCGGCAGGAGCGCCGCGATCCATGCCCACTGGGGAGCATCGTCACTGACGATCAGGGCGTCCTGGCGCCCTGCCGGCAGAACCTGGCCCTGGGTCTCCATGGCCTGTAACGACTCGGCGACACGGCAACCGGCGTCGCAGCCGCCAACGGTGGCGCCCGCTCCATTCCCCTCAATGCGGATGATGACCAGCACACCGGGAAGCGCCGTCTCCAGGGCCAGGCAGATCTCCTGGAGCACAGGCATATTCACTGCCCGAAGGCGCTCTGCCGGATCGTCCTCCACCCCGGCTACTGCCAACAGCCCCTCGCGGCCACCCGCGGACGTGCCGTCCGCCGGACCGGTCTCGGTAAACGTTCGCACCCCTGTCACCTCGCCATCGCCGTTATGATTATCGAGGCGTCGCCCCGTCCCTGGTTCATCGATCAACCGTCCCCGGCGCACACCCATGCCCGGCTCACCGGCCATCCCGTTTTGCGTTGGACCTGAACAGACGAAAAGCCGGGGTGAGGTTTTCACCCCGGCAGGAATAAAACGGGAGGAGCGGGACTCCTCCAAGTGCCGGTTGCCGGCTCAGACCTGACAGAAACCGGAACTTACTCGACCATTCAGTTAATGCAAGGTATAGCAGACTGTCATGGGAGATGCATCATCCCGTCATCCCCCGCCTCGCTGAAACCGCCGATTGAAGTGATCAAGGAACGCCTGGCGTTCCGGACCGGGGCAATCCACGAACGTCAGTGTCACGGGCAGTAACGGCAGCGCCACGGAGGCGATGCGCCGGACCTGCTCCGGTCCGAACTCCAGGTGGATCGCCGTGGTGCCTTTACGCGCCGTCACCCTGTTCGCCGTGCGCTGCCACTCGTACCCCGCCAGCACAGCCGGCAACGCCTGGACGAATTCCGCCTCCCGCAGCCCCATTTCCTTGGTCATCCGCTCCTCGCCGGGCGCCGACCCACACACCCTAGCCGCCGGCCACCGGCGGCCAGACCGCAAACGCATCGCCGTCAACGAGTACCGGCTGATCCCGCTCCCCCGGTTTGATATAGACGCCGTTGCGCAGCACCAGGTGCGCCATCTCCCGCGGCACCCCGAGCTCGGCCAGCAGGGCGTTGGGTGTAATGCCCGCCGGATACTCGGCGGTAACCTCGTTACGCTCTGCCCCGGCCGGCAGATAGACGTGCAGGCTCGCGAACAGCTTGATCTGCAGGCGGATCGTCTCCTGCCCGGCCGCGACCGTGTCGGCAGCCTGGTCAGAGCACATGGGCGTTGTACCCGATGGGCCGCGTCGCACCGAGGTACGCCTCCATGAGCCGGCTCGGATCCTTGCGCAGCCGCTCCTTCCAGACGCCCAGTTTGACGCGGGTCTGAATCAGGCCGCGCAGCACGCCCACGTGCTCGGTCAGACCGAGGGCACTGGCCCCCACCATGCGGTCGTCCTCGAATTGCAGATTGAGATAGCGGTAACGGTCCGGGTCATGCACGGTGATGCTGTCGCCGCCGTCCTTGCCCATCCACAGGCCGAACGAGCTGGAAATCAGCCCGAGGGTGTCGAGCACGTTCATGTTGACGCTGCCGTGATAGGCCTGGTGCCGGCCCACCATGTTGCTCGCCGCAACCCGCGCATGGTCGGCCGCCGTCGGCTGAATGGCGTGCACCGATTGCCCGCCGGTGGAGAAATCCACCCCCTGCGCCACGTCGCCGGCCGCGTAGATGCCGTCGACGCTGGACTTGAGCTGCCGGTCCACCAGAATGCCCGCATCCATGTCCAGACCGGCCCCCTGGAGAAACTCCGCGTTGGGGGTCACGCCCACCGCGGCAATGACCAGATCGGCATCCAGTACTTCGCCGTTCTCCAGGCGTACCGCGGCGGCGTGGTTGCCACGGCCGTCGTCGATGGATGCAACCTTTGCATCCACGTGAACCCGAACCCCCCTGGACTCGCACCAGTCCCTGATGAGGCCTCCGGCGGTTTCATCCATCATGCGCGGAACCATGCGGTTCCCCGCCTCCACAACGGTGAGCTCGGTGCGCCGCAGTGCCAGTGCCTCCAGGATGATGCAGCCGATGAAGCCCGCTCCGATCAGCACCACCCTGGCACCGGGTTGCGCGCTTTGCACGATGGCGCGGGCATCTTCCAGCGTCCAGCAGTGACGCACTTCCGGGCGGTCGCCTCCGGGCACAGGCAGGTCCAGCGGCCGGGAGCCGGTGGCGATGAGCAGGCGGTCGTACCCGAGACTGCCGCCCTGGCCCAGCGCAATGCTGTGCCCGCCCGGATCCACGCCGGTCACCTCGTCGTGCAGGACGCGAATCCGCTGCTCGTCGAAGTAGCCCGACTGCTTGCGCAGATATGTTCCGGCTTCCTCTATGTTCTCGACCAGGTAGTAGGGAATCGCCATACGGGAGTATGGCGGCTCCTGTTCGCCGCTGATCAGGGTGATCTCCGCGTCCGGATCGTGCCCGCGCAGCTGCTCGGCGGCCACCACACCGGCCGGGCCGGCGCCAACAATGACATGTCTCATGGTGCGCCTCCCTCTACAGCCCGAGCCGCTGACGCGTCTCGTCGGTGATCCGGCCGTCCTCGGTCCAGCCCCGGATCGCGTAGTAGTGCGGCATCATCGCCTCCACGTCGTTGACCATCCCCTGGGCAGGCCCGACGTTGGCGGCGTCCTTGCGCAGCCGTTTCGGCAGGGTGTCGTCCTTGCCGCTGAGCCCGGCCCTGAGGTTGAAGTCACGCTCCAGGTTCCAGATACGCTCACCGACCTGCAGCAGGTACTCGGTGCTCCACTCCCCCTCGCAGGCGGCGTCGATCTGCGGTGCGATGTCGTCCAGGGTCCAGGCGAAGGTGGTGAACACGCACAGTCCGCTGGAATCCACCACGGCGGTGGCGTCCTGAAACGCCTTGACCAGCTCCGGTTTGCCTTCCGTGACCAGTGGATCGGTCTTCTCCGGAATGCCGAGCACCTCCGAGGACACCGTATACCCTCGCAGATGGCAGGCGCCGCGGTTGGATGTGGCGTAGGCGAGGCCCATGCCCTGAATGCCGCGCGGGTCGTAGGCAGGGAATTCCTGCCCTTTCACGGTCATGGAAAGATCCGGGTGGCCGTATTTCTCGCACAGGCGCTTCGAACCCAGCCCCAGCTCCTTGCCGAAGCCTTCGCCCCGGGCGGTGAGCTCGGCGCAGGTAGTCAGCGCTTCCGCGGAGCCAAAGGTCAGCGCCAGCCCGCCGGTGTCATCCTTGGTGATGGCGCCCAGCTCGTAGAGCTCCATGGCGGCCGCCACCGTTGCGCCGAAGGAGATGGGGTCGATGCCATCCTCGTTGCACAGGAACATGCCGTAGGTCAGCGCATCCATGTCGTCCACGCCGGTGTCCGAGCCCAGCGCCCACGCCGCCTCGTACTCCAGGCCGCCAGAGGCGTGCCAGTACTCGGGCTTGTTCTTGACCGTATAGTGCCCCTGGTCGATGGTCGAGATCCGTCCGCAGGCGATGGTGCAGGCAAAGCAGGCCGCGTTAGTGGTCAGATTCGGCTTGCCGTCGCTCTCCCGCGGCTCATGCATAGCTTCGCCCGAGATCCTGTGGGCGCTCTCGAACTGCACCTCGCGCATGTTGCGGGTGGGCATGGCACCCATTTCGTTGATGACGTTCATCAGCACCTGCGTGCCGTACTGGGGCAACCCGCCACCGGTGACCGCATTGTCGGCCAGCACCTTCTTGCCGGCCTCGGTCGCCTGCATGAACCGCATCGGATCCTTGATGTTGCCGACCCCACGGCTGCCGCGCACGGCCACCGCCTTCAGGTGCTTGGAGGCCATCACCGTGCCCACACCGGAGCGGCCCGCCGCCCGGTGGAGGTCATTGACGATGGCCGCGTACAGATTGCCGGCCTCGGCCGCCCGGCCGACGCAGGAGATGCGCATGTCCGGATCCTGGTGCCGGCGGTGCAGAATGCCGTCCGCCTCCCAGACGCTCTTGCCCCAGATCTCGTCGGCGGGCAGCAGCTGCGCGTCCTCGTTCTCGATGTGCAGGTAGACCGGCTTCTCGGACCGCCCTTCGAAGATCACCATGTCCCAGCCGGCCATCTTCAACTCGGCGCCGATGTAACCGCCGGAGTTGGAGCAGGCGACCGCGCCGGTCAGCGGGCTCTTGGTCACCACCGAATAACGCCCGCCCGTGGAGGCCATGGTTCCGGTCAAAGGCCCGGTGACCATGATCAGCTTGTTCTCGGGTGACAGCGCGTCGACCGTGGGGTCGACCTCCTCCACCAGGTACTTGGTGGCGAGCCCACGCTGCCCGAGGTACTCCCGCGCCCACTGCTTGTTCAGGGGCTCGCTTTTGACGCTGCCATTGGTGAGATTCACCCGCAGCACGTTTCCCGTCCAGGCCATGTCTTGGTCCTCCGCTCAGCGCTCGAACACCTGCACTTCCTTCGGCTTCGGCGGATTGAACCGCGCGGGTGCCGAGGGAGCCTGCTGGGCCCAGGCGCGCATGCGCTCGTAAGTGGTGTCTGCTTCGTCCACGTAGGTAATGGCGCCGGTGGGGCAGGCCTTGGCGCACCAGGGGTCACCACCACAAAGATCACACTTGATGACCTTGCCGGAATCCGGCTCGTAGTTGACGGTGCCGAAGGGGCAGGCGATGGTGCACACCTTGCAGCCGACGCAGACGTCTTCAAGCACGTTCTTGGAGCCGGTCACCATGTCGACGACGATGGCCTCGACCGGGCAGGAGTGCATGCACCACGCCTCTTCGCACTGGGTGCACGTATACGGCGCGAACTTGCCTTCCTCGTGGAAATTGAAGACCTTGATCCGGGACTTGGCCGGGTTGAAGACGCCCTCGTTCTCGTAGGAACAGGCCATTTCACACTGCAGGCACCCGGTACATTTCTCGGGTTCCAGTTTAAGAGCCATTGCCATGGCTTTCTCCTCCGCTTTGGCACCGTTTGCGTTCTGAGCCTCGCAACCGCCAAAGCCTTGTCAGGCAGGGCATTCTGCGATGCCCTTCCTCCTGAGAATAGGCGCCATCACCGAAGAAGTCATGCGTTTTCGTTGCTGCAGTGCGAAGCCGCGGTTCGCCGCTGATGGTGGACCTGAAGGTCCACCCTACGGGGCTGGCGGCGAGCCGGGGCCATGGCCGAACGCGCTTGGCGTTGAGGATCTGAATGTCCACCCTGCGGGTGGCTACGGCTGCTGGTCAGGCACTTGGGAGAACCGGCGTAGGGTGGACCTTCAGGTCCACCGAACCCGGAGGCGCGCCGGGAGCCGACCGTCAGCGCCGGGAGGAATGAAACCAGTCGCCGGTGGGGACCTGCGGTAACCGCTGCCCACGGGGCCTGTAGAGGTAGATCCACGCCTCTCCCCACGGCGTGGCGATACGCTGGCGGGTGTAGGTCCGGGGGTAGTCCTCAAGGGCGTCCAGTTCCCGGAACTGTGCCGGTGTGACGGCATAGACCTCCCCCTGGATCGCCGTCTCGCCACCGTTGACCACCCCGGGATAAGGCCCCACGTCCAGCATGGCGAAGACCGGATCGGTCCGGTGCGCGCCCAGCAGGCGCGCGTCCCGCAGTAGACGATGATTGCTGCCACCCCGTCGCAGGGTGCCGTAGACGAAGACCTGTTCTCTGAGCGTTCGGGACACGCCTCTAATGCTCCTCGCTGAAGACCAGAACCCGCCCATTCTGCCAGCGCCCCTCGGCCAGTTGCGAGACACGGAACACCAGGGTCCGGTGGCCACCATCCCTGCATGGAATGGTGGTCTTCCACGCGTCCGACACTTCCCCAGGCGTAGTGACCACCGGTTGTGTCTCGCCGAGCAGGTCCAGTAGCCGGTGCCCGACCAGTTCGGCCTGATCGCGGTTCAGCAGGGTCTTGGCCGCAGGGTTCACGTAGTCGATCACGCCCCGCGCGTCGGTCACCACGATCCCCTCGGTGACGCTGCGGGTAACCGTGCTCAGGAACTCCAGCTGTTCCCGCAGTTGCGCGTCGGCCACACGCATGGCCTCGAGCGCCTGGCTCTTGGCCAGCACCGCTCCGGCGAACTGCGCCAGCTGCACACCAATGGCCTCGTCGTCCGCGGTGAACTCCCCCCGGTAGCGATCGGCACAGAACACCACGCCAATAACCGTGGCATCGTGATTGACGATGGGGACACCCAGGCCGCAGCGCGGGAACGTGGGCTCGCCGTTCTCGTCCTCGTACTCGGCCTCGGTCAGCAGCACCGGCGCCCGGGACCGGCGCAGTTGCTCCCAGAGCCAGTCGGGGGCCAGCGTCTCCTGACTGCCGCCGTAGCCCGGATACTTCTGTGAGGCGGCGATCACGGATGACAGCCCGTTGTGTGCACCGTCATCCAGTACCGTCACCTGGCACAGGTGCGATTCCAGCAACTCCCGCGCCTCACGGGCCAGGGTCTCCACGGTTCGCCGCCAGTGACTGCTGGTGTTGAGCTCCAGGGAGATGCGGCCCAGCTCGCGCAGCCGCCGGGCGTAGATCTGCGCGCGGGTCAACGCTTCCTGCAGGTCCGTCTCGAACGCGACGCGCTCCGTCATGTCCAGGATGAAGGCCAGCACCCCGGTGGCCCGGCCGTCGCTGTCACGGGTGAGGGACAGGGAAATCATCGCCACGAATGGCTCCCCGTCACTGGTCTCGAGCTGCAGCTGCAGCTCATGCGCGCCCTTGGTGAGTACCGGCTCCATGAACTCCCGCCGCAGCGACAGCTGATCGGGGCCGGGGCGCAGAAGCCGCAGCGGCCCACCTACCATGGTATCGGCATCGTAGCCGAACAGCCGCTCGGCTCCGCCGTTCCAGAACGTGATGTTGCCCGCCAGATCCGAGCCGATCACCGCCTCATGAATATGTTCCAGGATCTGCGCCTGGAACCGGAGCTGATCCCGGCTCGCCCGCGCCTCGGTGACATCCCGCAGGTAAACGGCAATCCCGTCCTCGGCGGGATACACCCGGACGTCGAGCCAGCGGTCCAGCGTCGGGTCATGCACTTCCTCGGCCAAGGGCTGGCCGGTCTCCATGACCCGCGCATACAACGAATCGTAGATCGGGCGGTTGTCCGGAAACAGGTTCCGGAGCGGTTTGCCGATCACGTCCCGCTCCCTCACCCCCGCCAGCTCGCAGGTCACCCGGTTGACGTATGTCACGCGGTAGTCGGCGTTCAGCGTCATGAACCCGTCGGCGAGCCCGTCCAGGGTGTGCTCCAGGCGCAGGGCTGTCGCCTGCCGGTTCGCTTCGGCCTGTTCCCGTTCCTGGATTTCCCGCCGCAGCGCATGGGCATTACGGGCCGCGAGCACCGCACGCTCCCGGGCCAAGAGAGCAAGACGCATGGCCACCAGCCCGATCAATGCCAGCAACACGCCACTGATCAGCACCGCATCACCGACCCGCGAGCGCTCCTGGGCAAGAAACCGGGGCGCTGGCCACGCGGCGACAGTCCATCCGGCGCCGTGCACGGCCACGTCACGCTCGGCGCGGACGTGGCCGCCTGCATCCGGCCCGGCTTCGGGTCCGAACAGGTGCCTCCCGCCCGCTTCGCGGACCTGGAAGCGGAAGCCGGGCTCCACGCCCGCGCGGGCGTGCCGGAAGACCGTATCCAGGCCGCTCAGGCCGACCACGAACCCACCGCCATCGCCCGACCCCCGCACCGGGGTCAATGTATAGACGAACGCCCCGCCGTCCAGCGGCTGGAGTGCCGGCGAGAGCCGGGTACGGCCGCTGCGGCGGGCGGCCTCAAGGGGCATGGTGATGCGTGGGTCATGCCGCAGGCCACCCGGAGCGGCAATTTCAAGCCACAGGCGGCCCTGAATCCAGCGCGGCACCGCCTCATGATCGGCCATTCCGATCCCTTCCAGGCCGGCGAAATGGGCGATATAGGCTGCGGCGTCCTGCCGCCACTCCGTCTCGGCCATGTCCGGCCGCTCTTCGCTGCGCCCGGCCATACGCTCCATGGCGTCAACCCGCAGGTCGAGGTCCGCGGCAACCACGAGATGGAAGCGGTCGACAACACGGTCGGTGCGTTCCGCCCAACGCCCGCGCTCCTCATGCAGGATCACCTGCCACAGCACCAGCGTGCCGAGGAGCAGCACGCCGTACGCTGCAACGGGCAACACCAGGCTGGCGTGCTTCTCCGGTGGGGACGCGGCCCCGGACAAGGGCGCCCCCGACAGCGCGAGGCCGCCCGCGACCGCCAGTGCAAGCGCCTCCACCGGCATGCCGGAATACCCCATCAGGGCAGACGCGATCAGCCCCAGGGCGCCCACCACCCGCCAGGGGAAGAAGCGGCAATCCGGGAGGCTGGCGACCAGCAGCGCCGCACCGATCAGGCCGGCAACACTCCCCCCGGCAATGTCGGCCGGGGCCAGCCATCCACCCGACAGCGCCAGCAGCGACGCCGCAACGGCGATTGCGGCCAGTAGCGCCGCCACCGCCGCAACCCCGCCGACCAGCGCCATCCACCCGGCACCGGCCAGTGCCAGCGACAGCCCGGAGAAGAGCGACACCTCGCGCAACAGCGGATCGATACCCGAGAATCCGGGGGCCGCGGTGAGCGCCAGGCTGCTGGACGCCACGGTGATCATCGCCCCGAGCCCAAGCAACGCCCCCGCCAGGACCAGCCGGAAGGTGTCGAGCCAGGGCCTCACCTCGCGCCTCCTCCCTGCATGCACTGCCCTCCCTTGCTGTCAGGCGATCGACCAGAGGGCTTCCAGCTCGTCGGCGAGGAGCCGGTAGTCCATGGCACCACGACTTGAAGGAGCATATTCAAGGATGGAACGCTCTGCCGCAAATGCCTCGGCCAGCCGGATGTCGGAGCGGATTCCGCGGAGCATGCGGAAGGCACCGAACTGATGGGCGAGATCATCCACCACCTGGCGATGAAGCCGGACCCGTGGATCGCGCATCACGGGCAGGATGGCCAGGTACTGGAGCTGCGGATTCACGCGGCTGGCGATGCGGAAGAACAGCTGCACAAGCTGCCGCACGCCTTCGGCCGCGAGGGCGTGGGGCTGCAACGGCACCACCACACCGTGCGCCGCACCGAGGGCATTCTCCAGCAGGGCACCCGCGGACGGAGGGGTATCGATAATCACCCGCTCCCAGGGCGTTTCGGCCGCACCGATCAGCGCCGCCAGGCGGTCGGGCGGCGCATCGGGCTCGCGGGCGGCGCGGGTGTCTGCCGGGATTACGTCCACCCCCTCGACACGCGACGGCACCACCACGGCGGACAGGCTGTCGACGTCACCGGCCAGCAGCTGCTGGCTGCCCGGCTGTCCACGGTCCGGCCTCACGCCGAGGCCCAGCCCGCCGTGACCCTGGCTGTCCAGGTCGATCACCAGGGTACGTCGCCCCTGCCGCGCCCAGGTGGCCGCAAGATTCACCGCCGTTGTGGATTTGCCCGTGCCGCCCTTGCGGTTGGACACGGCGACCACGAAGGGTTCAGTCGTCATGGTCTACACCGGTGGCATCATGGTTGCGCGCCAGTGATCGCGGGGACGACCCAGCGAGACAGAAACGGATCGGATGGCTCCGCCGAGAGCGGCGGCCGCACCGCCATGAGCACCTGCAGCACGGCGGCGTGCAGATGGCCGGACTCCTTGAGATTGACCTTGCCCTGGGGATTGGCCTGCAGCCACTGCAGCAACGCCTCCGCTTCCTCCACGGTGCAGGTCCCCTCCAACCGGGCCACGGTCTTGCGGTAGTCGATAGGCATGTCAGAGCAACTCCCTGAGATTGAGTACCAGCAGCACACGGCCGTCGCCGAGCAGCGCCGTGCCGGAATAGGCGCGGATGCTGGCGAGCACCCCTTCCATGGGCTTGACGATCACGTCGAGCCCTTCCTGGAAGTCGTCCACCACCAGACCAACGGACCCCTCCGGCTGACGCACCACCAGCACCGTGACCTGGGGCTCGTCGTAGGTGGCGTCCACCCGTGCGCGGCGATCGCTCTCGGCGCCATCGAGCATGAGCAGCCGGTCCAGCCGGCGTAACGGGATCACCTGATCCCGCAGCACCACCGCCTCTTCCTGCTTGACCTGCCGGACGGCGGACTCGGGCAGCCGCACGGTCTCCACCACACTCTCCATGGGGACACCGAAGAGCTGGCCGGCCACCTCCACGCCCATGACGTAGGACACGGCCATGGTCAGCGGCATGGCGAGGCGCAGCCGCGTGCCCCGACCCTGCTCACTGGCCACGGAGACGGAGCCGCCGTAACGGTTGACCGTGCTGCGCACCACGTCCATGCCGACGCCACGGCCGGACAGATCGGAGACCGTATCGCGGGTGGAGAATCCGGGCGTGAAAATGAGCTGCAGGCTCTCCTGGTCGGTGAGCCGCTCGGCCTCCGCCTGGCTGATCAGCGCCTTGTCCACGGCCTTGCGGCGCAGCGCCTCCGGATCCAGCCCGCCGCCATCGTCCTCCACTTCGACGATGACGTGCTCACCCTCCTGACGTGCCGTCAGACGGATGGTCCCCTTGGCGGGCTTGCCTGCCGCCTGCCGCACATCGGGAGACTCGATGCCGTGGTCGATACTGTTGCGAACCATGTGTGTCAGGGGCTCGCCGAGGACTTCGATGACGGTCTTGTCCGCCTCGGTCTGCTCGCCTTCCTGAACCAGCTCGATCTGCTTGTCCAGGCGGCGGGAGAGATCCCGGACAAGGCGCGGGAAGCGCTGGAAGATCTGCGCCATGGGCAGCATCTGCACCTGCATGACGGCGCCCTGCATGTCCTGGGCGATCCTGCTGATGACGTTGAAACGCTCCTTCAGCTCCCGCGCCAGATCACGCACGCCGTACTCGTGCTCGGCCCGCTCCGCCAGAAAGGGGAAACTGTTCTTGGCCACCACCAGCTCCCCCACCAGGTCGCCAAGCAGATCAATGCTCTCGGCGTCCACGCGGAAGCTCTTGGTCAGCCGCTCGCCGCCCGCCGCCTCGGTGGCCGGCCCCGCTGGCGCCGCCTCGGTCACCGGATCGTCCCCCTGCACGATGGCGCGCAGCGCCCCGAACTCGCCGGCGGATGCCGACTCCAGCGCCGCATCCACGGCGTCGTCCCGTTCGCCCAGCGCGACCAGCGCGCGTTTGAGCACACGGCCAGCGGCGGCCACACGGCCTCCTGCCGTCTCGTCGTCGGCGTCCACCGCAGCCAGCATGGCCAACTGCTCCTGCATCACCGCGCGCAACGCCTGGGGGTCGATCGCGGACACCTCCGGCGCGGACTGATCCCCTGCCGGGGGCGGCTCCGGCGCAGGCGCAACCGCGGGTGCGTCTTCCGGCGCCGGGGTGGACGGGCCCGCAGCCGCTGCCGGTGTGTCTGCCGAATCGACGCGCACACCCAGCTGCCGCAGCAATGCGGCCACGTGGTCTTCGCGCCCGGCGTCCAGTGCCACCACCAGCCACGCGAGCAGGCTCCCTTCCCGGATCTCCGGGCTCACCAGGGTCGCCATGGCCTCGGCAGACCGCCGCAGGGCGGCCTGATCGCCGGCCGCGTGAAGCTCCGGGGCACTGGCCAGGAACTCCTCGAGCATGCTGGCATCACCCGGCTCGCCGCCCGGGAACACCAGTGCATCCGCGGGCACCCGCTCGCAGCGCAGGGTCTCCTCGTCCTCGAAAGCGAACTCGGCGGCCACGGTGTCCGCCCCGCTGCCGGACAGCCCCCGGAAACGCAGGCGGCAATCGTAGGCGTCCATGGACGCCGGGTCATCCCAGGGTGTGGCCGGCTCGATGGCCAGCCAGATCAGCCCCTCCACGTTCCGCACCAGCAGCAACGGGTCACCGCCGGTGAAGAAGGCACCACTCTCCGGCTGGAACTCGAACAGCGCCAGCTCCGCTCCCTCCTGCCAGGCGGCGGATACGGCTTCACGCCGCTGCGCGTCGGGAATCTCCGCAAGCCACTCGGGCTGCCAGCCGATCGGCTCCGGCGCAGCCGCCGGTGCCGGTTCTTCCGCGGCCGCCGGTGCCGCACCGTCCGCAGCGGGTGCGTGATCGTCGCCGGCCGCCCGACGGAGCCCGTCCACCAACCCCTGGCTGAGCCCGGCGGCGTCCGGCGGCAACACCTCGTCACGCTCGATGGCATCGATCCAGCGGTTGACCTGATCGAGCACGTCCAGCAACTGGTCCACCAACGCGCCGTGCAGCGGCCGTTCCCCCTGACGGACTTCGTCCAGCAGATTCTCGGCCTCGTGCATGAGATCGGTCATGGGGTCGAAATCGAACAGGCCGGAGCCGCCCTTGGTGCTGTGCATGGCCCGGAACACCCGGTCCATGGCATCCCGGTCGGCGGGATCCTTCTCCAGCGACAGCAACCCGGAGGCGGCATCCTCGAGGAACTCCCGGGTCTCTTCGACGAACTGTTTCAGCAGGGGATTCATGACAGTACTCCACTCATGAGCCGCACCCGGCTCAGCAGCACATCCGGCTGCACGGGCTTGACCATGTGCAGGTTGGCGCCCGCGCCCAGGGCCTGCTCCCGGTCCCCGGCGGCGCCTTCCGTGGTGACCATGATGACCGGCACGCCGATATCCGGTCCGTCGACGCGCACCCGGCGCACGCACGTGTAGCCATCCATCCTCGGCATGTTCACGTCCACCAGCAGCAGGTCATAGGGTGTATCGGCAAGACGCTCCAGCGCCTCAACCCCATTGACGGCCTCGTCCACGTCGAACCCGGCCTGCTCCAGCAGCTCCCGGTGGTAGAGGCGAACGGTCTGGGCGTCATCAACAACCAGTACGCGGGTCATGGCTGGTCCTCCTCCGGTCTCTGGTAGACGATGGCCTCGGGGAAGCGTGCGGGCTTGAACAGCGACGAGATGCGGCTCATGAACTCCGAGTGCCCGAGACAGATGTAACCGCCCGGGTTGAGCGCATCGTAGAGTGTCTCCGCTGCCCGCCTCCGGGCTGCATCATCGAAATAGATCAACAGGTTGCGACAGAACACCACATCGAAGCCGCGGTAGGGCCGGGTCTCCAGCGGGTCCTGGAGATTGACCCGGCTGATGCGGATGGAGTCGCGAATGCTCTTGAGAATCTGATGCCGGCCATCCGGCAAAGGGCGGAAATAACGCTTCAGCAACGCTCCCGGCAGTGCATGCAGTGCCCGCCCCTCGTAGATCCCCTCGCGCGCCTTCTCCAGGGCGCGGGTATCGATATCCGAGCCGACCAGTTCCACGTTGAATTCATCCACGGCGTCCCAGTACTCGAGCAGGTAGAGCGCCAGGGAATACACTTCTTCGCCGGTTGAACACGGCAGCGACCAGACGCGGACGGTTTCGCCCGGCTTCTTGCGCCGCACCACCTGCGGAAGCATGGACCGCACCAGGCACTGGAACTGGTACTCCTCGCGGAAGAAGTACGTCTCGTTCACGGTCATGCTGTTGACCAGCTCCTGCAGCTCGACCCCGTCGGTCTCGAAACGCAGGCGCACGAAGTACTCCCGGAACGTGTTGCAGCCGGTCGCACGCATGCGGGCCAGCAGGCGCTTGTCCACGTAGTAGCGCTTGTTCTCCTCGAACCAGTTCCCGGTCTTGCGATAGTAGAATTCGCGGAAGCGCGTGAAGTCCTCGAACCCGATGGCGGGGGCCTCCGCCGTCTCCCGGGAGGCGTCAGCGGTCATCACCGCCCTCCTCACCCGTGATGCGGCGCTCCGCCGTGCGGACCGCGAAGGCAATGAAGGGCTCACCGGGGAAGCGCCCGGGCAGTTGCCGCAGGGCCGCGAGGCAGTCGTCATCGCCCACCTCGGCGAGCACGTCCACGGCGGCGGCACAGACGTTGACGTGCCCGTCGCGCTCGAGCACCCCGCGGAGCCACTCCGGCACACGCTCGTGGCGCAGCGACTCCAGGATGTTCACGGCGAAGATGCGCACGTCGGAATCGGAGTCCGCCAGCAGCTCGTCCATGTACCCCGCGGCGAGTTTCGGCATGCCCTGGAGCACCTCGATGGCGCCGTTGCGCAGCCCGGCATCTTCACTGCGCAGCAGCGGCAACAGCCGCTCCTGGACTCGCTGGCCACCGGAAACCAGCAGTGCGGTCAGCATGGCATGGCGGCAGCCTTCGTCCTGTTCCCGTTCCAGGGCATCGCACAGCGCGTCCACGGCGCCCTGATCACCGGCCAGTTCACGCGACGCCCGCCGCCGCGCCACGGGACGCCGGTCATCGAGCTGCGCGATCAGCCCGTCACGGTCACGGGAAGCCTGGCGCCGCTCTTCGGCCGGGGTCGCATCCGGATCGTCGCGTCGGATCAACGGCATCAGGCCACCTCCCCGTCGCGGAGCCAGTCCAGCAGGCAGGCGCCAATCCGATCACAGGGCAGGGTCTCCTGGGCGCCGCCCTGTTTGATCAGCTCGTTCGGCATGCCGAAGACGACGGCCGTCTCCTCCGACTCCGCGATGGTTCGCGCCCCGCGGCGGTGCCAGGCCGCCATGGCGGCGGCACCGTCGTCGCCCATGCCGGTCAGCATGACGCCCACGAGGGCATCGGCATCCACCAGGTCATCCGCGCTCTCCAGAAAACGTCCGACGGAGGGATGCCAGAGAAAATCCGGATTGGCCGGTGTGGGCACCAGCGTCAGCCCCTGGGCACGGCGACTCAGGGTGATGTCCGCATCGCCGCGGGCGATGTAGATCACGCCTGGCTCCAGCGCGGTGGGGCGGCCCACCTCCTGCACGGCCATGGGACACATCCCGTCCAGGCGACGTGCGAACACGCTGGTGAAGCTGGCGGGCATGTGCTGGATGACCAGCACGGGCCAGTCCAGCCCGGCCGGCAGCCGTGGCAGGATCTGCTCCAGGGTCCGCGGCCCGCCGGTGGAGACACCGATGACCAGCAGCCGCTCCGATGCCCGGCCGGCAGGAGCAGTCTTCACCGGCGCGCGGGGCGGCGGCGGTTCCACCGCATGCCTGGCCGGCTGACCGGTGCCGCGGCGCCCTGTGGCCGCGGCACGGACTTTCGCAACCAGGTCCCGCTGGATGCTCTCCAGATCGGTGGAGATGGTGCCGCCCGGCTTGGCAACGTAGTCGAAAGCGCCGAGCTCGATGGCCTCGAATGTTGCCAGCGCGCCTTTTTCCGTCAGGGACGAGACCATGATCACCGGGCAGGGATTGTCCATGACCATGAGATGACTCAGGCAGGTGAGACCATCCATGGTGGGCATGTGGATATCCAGGGTGATCACATCCGGCCGCAGCCGCCTGACCTGCTCCAGGGCGTCCTCGCCGTTCCGGGCGATCTCCACCCGGATATCCTGCTCCGCTTGCAGTGCTTCCCGCAGTGCGCGACGCATCAGGGCCGAATCATCGACCACCAGAACAGTCAGCATGATGTCTCCAGGGTTGCCATGACGACCTCTTCGGCCGCCGCTTCGACCCGCGCGGCCAGGCCGGCCGGGTCCAGTAAAAGCGTCATGCCGCCGTTGTCGTCCATGGCGACCCGCGTGAGCAGGTCGGTGTGTCGGGTGGCGCTGTCGGGCGCCGGGGCAATGTTGTCGCGGGCCACCTGTTCGACGCTGAGCACAGCGTCCACGCCGAATCCGAGCCAGCCGGACTCCCTCCGCAGCACCAGCACACGGGCACGGTCACTGTCGGGCACCGGACCGAGCCCCAGGTAGTCGCGCAAGCCGATGATGGGCAGGATACTGCCGCGCAGATTCAGCGCGCCCTCCACGAGTGCGGGTGCCCGTGGCACCCGGGTGAGCCGCTCGGGTGGACGGAGAATCTCCTTGACCGCGCCGATGGGAACGCCATAGGGGCGCCCCGCCAGCTCGAACGTCACGAAGTGCTCGACCGACTGCGCGTCATCACCGCCATCGGACACATCATCACGATTCAGCACCCGCGCCAGGTCGCGGTCCTGCAACAGCCGCTCGGCGTCCAGGACGGATACCAGACGACCATCCTCCAGCCGTCCCACGGCACTGCACTCCTGCAGACCTCCGGCCTGGCGCATGATCTCCGGCAGCGGATCCACCCGGTGGCCGGGGACCCGCAGCACCTCTCTGGCAGCATCCGCCACCAGCCCCACCACGGCGCCGTCCAGGGAGTCCCGGTCGCCGGCAAGCGGCACCACGAGCACCCGTCGCTCCGCCTCACCATCGTTCCGGGGCAGGTCGAAGTAACGCGCCAGATCCAGCAGCGGCAACGGACGATCCCGCCAGTCGGCAATGCCGAGCATGGCGGGCGGGCCGTCGGGGACGGCGGTGGTCACCTCCGGTTCACGCAGGATCTCCACCACCTGCCGCAACGGAAGGGCGAACGTCTGCCCCGCGACATCCAGGCCGATGAGTTCGCGCCGCTGTTCGGTCGCCTCCGCCGGCTCGGCCGACTCGCCAAGGCTGCCGCTGCCGGAGCGCTCCATGGCCTCGCCGGAAATGGCCTCCAGACCGACGCTGGCAATCAGGCGCTCCAGGTCAACGCACTGAACCAGCCGGTCGCAACGGTGCACCACACCTTCCAGCCAGGGCAGGTCGACAACGCCGGTGACGTTCTCCGCTGGCCGCACGTCACCGGGGCCGAGAACGGTCGCCTCCAGGACCGCGTCCACGAGCAGCCCAAGCCCGTCGCGCATGGTGGTCACCAGAACCCGCGCGTCCTCGCCGGGCGGGGTGGCGGGATAGCCCAGTAGCTGACGCAGGTCGGCCACGGGGATGACCTGGCCGCGCAGGTTCACGGCACCGATCACGGCATCGTGGCTGAGCGGAACCGGGGTGACCTCCGGGACGCGGATGATCTCGCGCACCGGCTCCATGGCGACCGTATAGGCGCCGTTGCCCAGCGCGAACACCAGATGCTGGCCATCGCTCTCCCCGGGGGCCGCAGGTGCGTCGGCGACCATGTCGATATCGGCGCTCACGGGGCTAGCCACCGTTCTGGAGCTGATCCGCCAGGGAGGCGATCTCCTCGGCGGCGGCTGCCAGCTCCTCCCCGGCCTGATGCTGCTGGGTCGCCGCCGTGGCCGCCTCGCCGGTCGACTGCTCGGCTTCCGTGGCGGCAGCGGCAATCTGTTCGATGCCCGACTTCGCCTCGCCGACGGACGCGGTAATGGTACGGGAGGCCTCGGCGATCTCGCGGTTGCCTTCCAGCACCCGTTTCACCGTGTCTTCCACCTTGCGCAGGTCGCGCAGGATACTCTCGTTGTTCTGGGTCTCCTCGTCGGCGCTTGCGGCGATCTGCTCCATGAGCGAGCGCACATCGGCGATGTCGTCCTGGGCCAGGCCGACCACTTCCTCGATCCGGCCGGCGTTCTCGGAGGCGTCCGAGGCCAGGTTCCGGATGTCGGTGGCGACCACGGTGAACCCCTTGCCGTGCTCACCGGCCCGGGCCGCCTCGATGCCACCGTTGACGGCCAGCATGCTGGTCTGGACGTTGACCATGTTGATGCCCCCCATGGTCTTGTCGATGCGGCGGGTGACGAGCTCCAGCTCGCGCACGCGCTTGCGCACGTCGCGGGACTGATCCGCGCCGGTCGCCACGCTACTGGCAAGCTCCTCGACGGTCTGGCGGTTCTCCTGCAGCTTGGTGAACGCTTCGTCGCCCAGCTCCAGGATCTTCTGCGCCTGCTCCGACGCCTGGTTGGCACCCTGTTCGAGCTGATTGATGGCGGCTGCCGCCGCCTCGCCGGCACGGCTCTGCTGGCGGGCCCCCTTGTTGATCTGCTCGATGGCGGTGGACACCTGGGTGGACGAGCGGTGGATCTCCTCCACTGACGTCGCCAGCTGCTCCGCCGCCGCGGCCACCTCCTCGGCGCTGCGGTCGATATCGGTGTTGTCGCGGAGGTTCTCGGACAGCTCCGAGAGATTCTCGGTGGCCTCCTGGCACTGGTTCAGTGCATTGGTCTGCTCGCCCGCCATGCGCACCGCCTCCTCACAGGCGGACGCCTGCTCCTCGGCGGCGCTGGCGATGGTCTCCGCCTCTTTCTGCACGCGCTCGGCCGCCTCGGCCGATTCATCGGCAATCCGCCGGATGGACTGGCCGCTGGCCTGCATGCTCTCCATGGACTTGCGCACGTCATCGAGCTGCTGGGTAATGCGGTCACCGGCATCGGCGTTCTTCTGGCCCTGCTCCGCGGTGCTGCGGATGTCGCCGGTCACGGCCTCCACTTCAGTCTGAATGCGCGTGACCAGCTCCTGGATTTCGGAGGCGCTCTTCTGGGACAGCTCGGCGAGGCTGCGCACCTCGTCGGCCACCACGGCGAAGCCCTGGCCGTGCTGACCGGCCCCGGCGGCTTCAATGGCCGCGTTCAGGGCCAGCAGGTTGGTCTGGTCGGCGATCCGGGTCACGGCCTTGACGATGTCGCCCACCTCCTCGGCCCGCTTGGAGAGGGTGTCGGCGCCTTCCACCGCACGCCCCTGGCGTTCGATGCCCCGCTTCACCACATCCACCAGATCCTCGATGGCGTCACCGCTGCTGGTGACCTGCTCGGTCATGGTGTCGAGCCGCTTCACGGCAGCGCGGGTGTTGTCCCGCTGCTGGGTGACCGCAGTCGCCACCTCGGAGACCGACCCGAGGGTTTCCTGGGAGGACCCGGACGCCTGCTCGGCGCCCACGGCGATCTGGTTCATGGAACGGCGCAGTTCTTCGGCCGCGGACGAGGACTGGGCGACGCTGCTGCCAAGCTGCGCCACTGCCGCGGCAATCCGCTCGGCCGCCTGCTGGCGTTTGGCCAGGGTGCGCGCCCGGCGCCGCGCCGCCTCCGCCTCGCGACGGGATTGCTGCCCGTTGTCGCCAGTGGAGCCTCCCGACTCCGCGTCGTGCTCCGAACCACTGCTGTCCAGTTCGGATTTCTTCACCAGAGCCATTTGCATCTCTCCGTGCTGGGGATTCGCATCAGCGCGAACCACGCATGCCCGCGCGCCGGGCTGGTCACCCGGCAAACGCCACTTGTTTCGGGTTATCGGCCGCCCGCCCGACGGCTTGAGCACCCGAACCACCGTGCCGGCAGGAACCGGTTCCCGCCGCGCCCGGCGGTTGCGGGGCCCTGCTCCGCTCCATAGAATGAAATCGCTGTTGGCCGCACCGCATGGATGAAACGACGCCGACGCCCGACTCATCCACACGGCTGCCATACAGCGGCCGCCAGAGGCTGTGAATGACAGAGTCCCCCGCTGACGACGGCAACACCGAACCCCGAGCAACCGAAACAACAGCAGATGACCGTGACCTGACAGTCGTGGGCATCGGTGCCTCGGCCGGCGGCCTGGAAGCGCTGCGCGCCTTTGTTGGCCACCTGCCCGCCGGCACGTCCATGGCCTACATCATCGCCCAGCACCTCTCTCCGCGGCACGAGAGCATGCTCGTGCAGCTCCTCGGGCGGGAGACGCGGCTCAGAGTGGCCCAGGTGGCGGATGGCATGGCCATCGACGCGAACACCATCTACATCACCCCGGCCAACAAGAACATCGTGGTGGAAGGCGAACAGCTCAGGCTGACCGAGCCCGAGGACCGCCCGGTGCCGAAACCGTCGGTAGATGGCTTCTTCCGCTCACTGGCCGACGCGTTCGGCGAGCACGCCATTGCCGTGGTGCTCTCCGGCACAGGCAGCGACGGCAGCCACGGTGTGCGCGCCATCAAGGCCGGTGGCGGGTTCACGCTGGTGCAGGCGCCGGAGACCGCGAAGTACGACGGCATGCCGCGGGCGGCCATGGAAACCGGGTGCATTGACCTGGTCATGCCCCCCGACCGGATTGCCGGCGAGCTCCAGCGACTGGTGGAGATGGCCGGTCATGCGCTGCTTACCCAGCCGGAACAGCCGGAGGCGCCCGTCTATGAGCGCATCACCCGGCTCATCCACCAGCAGGCCGGGCTCGACCTGTCCGCCTACAAGGAAAAAACGGTCCACCGGCGCCTCCGCCGGCGAATGGCCACGCGCCACCTCGACCAGCTGGAGGATTACCTGCAGCTGCTGGAAGAGGATCCGCAGGAGGTCGGGCATTTCTGTCAGGACATCCTCATCTCCGTCACGTCGTTCTTCCGCGATCCGGAGGCGTTCGAGGCCCTGCGTGAGCAGCTGTACCATCTGCTGCGCAATCGCCGCCCGGGAGACGACATCCGTATCTGGGTGCCCGGCTGCGCCACCGGGGAAGAGGCGTATACCCTTGCCATTCTGCTGAGCGAGATGCTCGGTTCGCGGGTGCGGGATTACCGTATCCAGGTGTTCGCAACCGACCTGGACGAGCCTGCGCTCAACGTCGCGCGGCGCGGTATCTACAGCGCCACGTCGCTGGTGGAGCTGGATGAAGAGACCATCAACCGGTACTTCCAGCCCTACGGCGACCAGTACAAGGTGGTCAAGAGCCTGCGGGAGATGCTTGTCTTCGCTCGGCAGGATCTGCTGCACGACCCGCCCTTCCTGCGCCTGGACCTGCTCAGCTGCCGCAACCTGCTCATCTACTTCAACAGCGACACGCAGAAGCGGCTCTTCGAGCTGTTCCACTACGCCGTCAACCCGGGCGGGCTGCTGTTCCTCGGCAAATCCGAGAACGTCACCCGCCACGAACACCTGTTCCTGCCACTGGAATCGACCTGGAAGATCTTTCAGCAACGGGGCAGCCGCAGCAGTTATTCCACCATGCCCTACCGCGCCAGCGGCGGCGCGCAGGCAAGCGACGACAGGGAGCCCGCGCCCCGCCCGCGACCAAAGCTCAGCCCCTACGACCGCATGATCCGGGCCACCATGGAGCAGTACGCACCGGCGGGGCTGCTGGTGGACGAAACCCTGCAGATCCAGCACATCCTCGGCGACACGTCACGCTACCTGCGCATCCCCCACGGCGACCCCGATTTCACGGTGCGCAACCTGGTGCGGCAGGAGCTGCGGGTGGACCTGTCGGCCCTGGTCACACGGGTCAAGAAGGACCGCGTCTCTGCCTTCAGCCGCTCCATTCATCTCCCGGAACACGACGAGCGGGTCCGGGTCTCCGTCCACCCCGTGACCGGTGAGCTGGACGAAGAGCTGCTGTATCTCATCTGTTTTGATCCGGTGCCGGCTCCGGCCGACGACGAGCACCGCGCTGAACCCCGCAATACCCACACCGTGGACGACGAAGCCTCGCAGCAGCGCATCAACGAGCTGGAGGATGAGCTCGCCACCACCCGCGAGCATCTGCAGACGGTCATCGAGGAGCTGGAAACCACCAACGAGGAACTCCAGTCGTCCAACGAGGAGCTGCAGTCATCCAACGAAGAGCTCCAGTCTTCCAACGAGGAACTGGAGACCACCAACGAGGAGCTCCAGTCCACCAACGAAGAACTGACCACGGTCAACGAGGAGCTCAACAGCAAGACGGACGAGCTCAACGCCGCGTACAACGATCTGCGCAACGTCAACGACAGCCTGGTGGACCCGCTGGTGGTCGTGGACGAGGGCCTGCGCATCAAGTTCCACAACCAGGCCTGCGACAAGATCTTCATCGGCACCGACGGACTTGTGGACACCCCGCTGCTGGACGTGGAGCGCCGGGTCGACATCCCCCGGTTCCGGCAGCGGCTGCAGCGGGTCATCCGCCACGGGGAGCAGGTGGAAGTCCAGATCAGCCAGACCCTGCACACCGCCGAGGAGGGGGCCGAGCACGACGTCGCCGCCCCGGTGATGCGTTACTACCTGCTGCGCATGCAGCCGTACTACGACGAGCAACGCAACGTCGGCGGCGCGGTCATCACCTTCTTCGACAACACGCGCATCAAACGCGCGGAACGGGGCTCCCGCGAGAGCGAGGCCCGCCTGCACGCCATCGTGAACCGCTCACCGGTACTCACGGCCCTGAAGGACCCTGAGGGCCGCTACATCCTTGCCAATGCCGCGTTCGAGTCGTGGGTCGGGCTGGAACCCGGCGGCGCACTCGGGCGACGCGACACCGACCTGCTGCCGGCCGACGTCGCCAGTCGCAACGGCGAACGCGAGCAGGCCGCACTCAACGCCGAAGAGGCCCGGGAGCACGAGGAAAGCGTCACTCTGTCGGGCCAGACCAGGCACTTCATTACCGAGCGCTTCCCGCTCCTGGACGAGGATGGTCATGTCTATGCCCTGTGCATCAAGGCGCTGGACATTACCGAACGGCGGGCAACCGAGGAGAAAGTCCGGTTACAGTCCAAGGCCCTTGATGCGTCGATGAACGGCATCCTGATCGCCGAGGCCGATGATCCCGAACTGCCGATCGTCTACGCCAACCCGGCATTCGAGCGGATTACCGGCTACAGCACCGACGAGGTCCTGCAACGCAACTGTCGCTTCCTCCAGGGGCCGGAGACCGACCAGGTGGCGCTGGACGTGGTCCGTGAGGCGCTGCGCGACGGCACGAACGCCCGCGTCCTACTGCGCAACTACCGCAAGGACGGCTCCCCGTTCTGGAACGACCTCTCCATTTTCCCGGTCCACGACGAAGAGGCCCGGCTCACCCATTTCGTCGGCATTCAGGAGGACGCCACCAAACGAGTGGACGTGGAGCGGGCCCTGCGCGACAACGAGGAACGGCTGATCACCGCGCAGGACTACGCGGGCGTGGCGAACTTCGAGTGGCGGCCCGACGCGGTCCTGCTGGGCACCCCGGGTCAGCTGGCCGACCTGTTCGGCCTGCCGCCGTCCGCGGGCGGCCAGCCCTCCGTGTTACAGCTGCTGCGGCGGGTCCACCCGAACGACCGGGCACCGCTGCTGGACGCCATCCGCCAATGTCTGCGCAGCAGCCAGGATGTCGACCTGGAATTCCGTGTGCGCACGCAGGAGAACGGCCTGTGCTGGCTGCACATCCGCGCCAACGCCGAACGCGGCAACGACGGCTCGCCCCTGCGTCTGCTCGGCCTGGTGGGGGATATCAGCCGCCGCAAGGACGTGGAGAATGCGCTGCTTTCCGCGCGTCTTGAGGCCGAGAAAGCGAACCGGGCCAAGTCCGAGTTCCTGTCTCACATGAGCCATGAGCTGCGTACCCCGCTCAACGCCATACTCGGCTTCGCGCAGTTGCTCGAGGCGGATCCGGACAACCCCGTGTCCCCTGCCCAGAACGAGAATATCCAGCAGATTCTGCGGGCCGGCTGGCACCTGCTCGACCTGATCAGCGAGGTGCTGGACCTCGCGCGTATCGAGTCCGGGCGGCTCAACGTGGAGAATCAGCCGCTGGATCTGCACCAGGTGGTCAACGACAGCCTGCGTACGGTCTCGCCCATGGCCGAAGAGCGCCGGGTGAGCCTGCACCAGGACATCCGCTTCCGTGGGGAGCTGGTCTCGGACACCACGCGCGTGACCCAGGTGCTGCTGAATCTGCTCACCAACGCCATCAAGTACAACCACGAGGGCGGCGACGTGCATCTCAGCGCCTGGGATGACGGACAGCGCCTGTGGGTGGCCATCGCCGATACCGGTATCGGCATTCCGCGGGAGGATCGCGGCAGACTGTTCGAGTCCTTCAACCGCCTCGGCCAGGAGGGCGGGCGGATCCAGGGAACGGGGATCGGCCTGGTGCTCGTCCACCGTATCCTCCAGCTCCTGGGCGGGACCATCGATGTGGAGAGCACACCGGACCAGGGCAGCACCTTCACGTTCAACCTGCCCCTGATCCGGCCGGAGGCCGTGGCGGCGATCGCCGAGGAGGAGCCGGCAGTGGTGCCGCACGAGGCCGCGGTGGTCCCCGACGGTCACCGGCCACTGCGTGTGCTCTACGTGGAGGACAACCCCAGCAACATGGCCCTGGCGCGGGAGATCTTCCGCCGGGAGGCCAGCGTGGAGCTGCTGGAAGCAACGGACGGCAACCAGGGCGTGGTGATGGCGGCGGCGGAGCGGCCCGATCTCATTCTGATGGATCTGCACCTTCCAGGCATGACCGGCCAGCAGGCGCTGGAGGCGCTGCGCGCCGACTCCCGCACGGCCGGCATTCCGGTCATCGCGGTCACCGCAGACGCCCTCTACGACGAGGCCACGGCTGAAGCAGGTTTCAACGACCGGCTGACCAAGCCGCTGCGCATCAGAGACCTGCAGGCCGCATTGCAGCACGCCGTGGCGCGGTGACGGCCTGCCCTTCAAGCCGGCACCTGGAGCGGGCCCGGCAGCGGCTCCGGGCGGTGGATGCCGTATCCCTGGGCGTAGTTCACGCCGATCTCCCGCAGCCGCGCCATCACCGCCTCGTTCTCCACGAACTCGGCTATGGTCTCGATCCCCATGACACTGCCGATGCGCTGAATCGCTTCGACCATGGCCTGATCGAAGGTCTCCTCCAGCAGATCCCGGACGAAGCGACCGTCGATCTTGATGAAGTCCACCGGCAGGGTCTTGAGGTAGCCGAACGAGGACAGGCCGGCGCCGAAATCGTCCAGGGCGAAGGCGCAGCCCAGACTGCGAATACGGTTGATGAACGCCACGGCGGCGTCCATCTGGCGGATGGTGGCGGTCTCCGTGATCTCGAAACACAGCCACTGGGGCGGGACACCCGATACGCTGAGCTGTTCCTCCAGAAAGTCGCCGAACCCTTTCTCGATGAGCGTCGTCCCGGAAAGATTGATGCTGTAGCGCACGGGCTGCTCTGAGTGCAGGTGCTCGTCGCGCAGATGCTTCAGTGCATGGCGGATGACCCAGCGATCGACCCGGGGCATCACCTGGTAACGCTCGGCGGACGGAATGAAATGCGCTGGCGGAACAATGGTGCCGTCCTCGTCCAGCATCCGCACCAGCACTTCGTAATGCGGCACATGCTCCACCGGGGCGGACAACGGCACGATCTGCTGGCGATAGAGAACGAACCGGTCCCCTTCCAGCGCCCGGGTGATCCGCGGCACCAGTTGCAGCTGCTCCGACTCCTGGCGTACCTGCCCCGCCTCACGCCGGTAGACTTCAACCCGCCCGCGGCCGCCGGATTTTGCGGCGTAGCACGCGGTATCCGCCGCGCTGAGCAGATCACCGGTGGTGCTGCTCTCGGCGCTGATGGCAACCACCCCGGCACTGGCGCCGATGAAAAACGCCTGCTCCTCCCAGAAGAAAATGAAGTTGCGGACCGCGTCGATGACCTTCTCCGCCACCGCGACGCCGTCCTCGAGGCGGCAGTCCCGCAGCAGCACGCCGAACTCGTCGCCGCCCAACCGCGCCACCAGGTCGCCATTGCGCACCTGGCCGCTGAGCACCTCTCCCAGCTCCTTCAGCAACTCGTCACCGGCGGCGTGGCCACAAGTGTCGTTGACGATCTTGAACTGGTCCAGGTCCAAGTACATCAATGCGTGCTCACGCCCGCCCCCCTGCGCGCTCTGGAGCAGCTCGTCCAGCTCCTGGTGAAACCGGGCGCGGTTGGGCAGACCGGTGAGGTTGTCGTGATAGGCCAGGTAACGGATCCGCTGATGCCGCTCCCGGGAGAGCACGAGCTGACGCAGCCGCTGACGCAGAACCGGGAGGAAGATCGGCTTGGTGATGAAGTCCGTGGCACCGGCACGAATCGCCTCGCCGGCAGAGCTCTCGTCGTTCAGCGCCGTGATGATCAGCAGCGGCACGTCAGCGTATTCGTCGTGGCTCTTGATGCGGCGACACGCTTCCAGGCCATCCATCACCGGCATGACACAGTCCATGAGAATGAGATCCGGCGTCTCGGCGGCCAGCTGCTGCAGCGCCTCTTCACCGTTGCACGCGCAATGGACCACGTAACCATCCCGGCGCAGGAACTCGGTCAGCATCAACCGGGTGTCGGCACTGTCTTCCACCACCAGTACGCTGCGGCCATCCACCGACGTCGCCTGCGTTTCGGTGCGGTCCCTGCGCTGTTCCCGGCGACGCAGCGCCACGGATTCGCTGGCCCACGCCATGAAGCGGCGTACCGTGTCATCCATCAGCTTGAGGGTTTCGCGGGCCTCCTGGGTCTGCGCCCGCCCGATCTGGTCGCCAAGGGCATTGGCAAGTCCCACCGCCTCGGCAGCATTGAAGTTGGACAACGCCCCCTTGAGGGTGTGCGCGATGAAGCCGGCCTCGGTGACGTCCCGCTTCTCCAGCGCGGCTTCGAGCATTCCCATGCGCTCCGGGAAATCGGCCCTGAAGGCGTCCAGCATGCCTGCGAACAGATCCAGGTCGTAATCCACCGCCTGCAGCGCCTGGTCCAGTTCCAGGTCGTGGTGATCGGCAATACTGACGGGCCGGCCCCTGGCCCGGCCACGGTCCCCCGGACGGTTTCCCAGGACCTCCCAGAGCAGCGCGTGCAACTGATCCCGGTCCACCGGCTTGCCAAGAAAGGCGTCGACCCCGGCGGCAAGGCAGCGACTCTGGTCCCCGGGCTCCGTGGCCGCGCTGACGGCGATGATTGGCAGGCGCGGAAGCCCCTCCCGGCGTTCCTCGTCACGAATGTGCGCCGCGACCTCCGCACCGTCCAGGCCGGGCATGTAGAGATCCAGGAAAAGCACGTCCGGACGCTCCTCCTGCAGGGCATCCAGAATCTGCACCCCGTTCTCGGCGACCCGTACGTCGTGGTGCTGGTGTTGCAGCAGGCCGGTGAGCATCTTCCAGTTGACGGGGTTGTCCTCCCCGATCAGCACCTGCAGGCGGCGCTGCTGGTAGCGCCTGGCCCCGTCCTGGGCGGCGGCAAGGTTCACCGGCGTATGCGCGCGCAGGTGAAAGGTGAAATCCGGCTCCACCGTCAACGTGGCACCGCACAAGGTCACCTGCCTGACGACTTCCGGAAAGGAGAGGCCGGCCCAGGGACCGGGAACGCCACTGTCCTGCAGCGGCTTCGACTGCTCTCCGTTTCCCGGGACCGGAAAGACCGTGAACCGGGGAAACCCCTGCTCCCCGTTACCGAGCTCAATGCTGAGATCGACCCGGATCTCGGCCAGCGGGCTGAACCGGAGGAGCGCGTCGACAGCGTATCCCAGGGTATCCACCAGGGCCTGCTGGCAGCCGAAGATCCGCTCCGGGAAACGCGGCTCCCTGGTCACCTGCACCCGCACACCGGGTGCTGCCTCCTCGGTGCGGCGGCGTAGCTGCACGATCAGGTCATCGGGGCTGAAAGGGTGCGCCAGGTGATGGGGGTCGTCGTTGACCTCGCCGGTATCGAGTGCGCCTTCGGCGATGGTCGCAGTGGCTGTGGCCGCGACCTTGAGCCACCGGCCCAGGGTGGCGTCGATCCCGGTTCCGAGGGCGCGCTCCAGGCTGGCAATGCAGTCCCGCACCCCTTCCTGCCGGCGCTGATCCGCAACGCGCGGCATGGCCCTGTCCCTCTGAAAGGCCACTGCGCCCCGTGTCGAGACATCCCGCTGAAACCCCAGGTAGTAGTCGGGAGACCGGCTGGTGCCGCCCAGGGGAAGCAACGTCACTTCATTGACGAACATCTCCCCGTCGCGCGTCCAGTTCTGTAGCAGAACCCGCGCAGGTGTCCCCTGCTGTACCGCCTGGCGCATGGCCCCCCGTCCGGGCTGATTGCACGATTCACCCTGAAGTACGCGGCAGTTCCTGCCCGTCATCTGCACGGGCGCCCAGCCGGTGAGGCGCTCGAAGGCGGGGCTGGCATGGATCACGGGCAGGTCGGGGGCGCGGGCGTCGGCCAGTACAAACGGCTGCTCCGAGACCGCGGTCAGGGCTGCAACTGCATCGCGTAGTGCCGCTGGAAGTGACGTTGTAATAGCAGGTTACCTCCTGGTGACGGCGTTCCCTGCCATGGTTGCTGGTTATGGGTTGCTGGCCGGGTCAGTCCTCACCGGCGCCGCGGTCATCGCGTTCACGGGGAGCGAGACGGAACCGCGCCTCCACCAGGTTCCCCCGCCCGTAGTAGCACAGTGAGTCACACATGCCCTGCAATAGCTTGATGCCGCGCCCCGAGAGGGACTCGTCCGGGCAGGCGTCACCCTGCAGGACACGCTGATGATCGAACCCGGCGCCGGAGTCGGTCATGCGAATGCGCAGCAGCCCCCCGCGTTCATCACGTCCGCGGCCGACCTGAATCCGCAGGAACCCGGAGTGGAGCCCATCCAGGGCGCGGCAACGGGTCTCATAATACTCCGTGAATCCGTCAGGCGAGGCCTTGAGCGCCGAGTCGAGCCCCAGCACACCGTGCTCCAGCGCGTTGGAGTAGAGCTCGGCCAGGACGGTGAGAAACCGTTGCCGTTCCTCTTCAGTCAGTTTCTCCAGGTGCGCGACACCGTCGGCAATGGGCTGCAGCGGAGACGGCCCCCGCAGCGCGGCGGCGTCCAGTTCCATGGAGAAGGCCCACTCCGAGCCCACTCTCCGGTCGGCGACATCCGCCGCCGGCTCCGCGGCCGCCTCGGGTCGGAACTCCAGCATGGTCACGTCGTCACCGGCAAGCGCCTGGAACGCCCGCAACTCCTCCTCCACGCGAGCCAGCCCGCCCGCCATCAGCGCCTGCTCCGCCCGCGTCTGGCCATACTCCTCGCCGTCGCTGTTGCGGGCCTCCTGAGCACCGTCACTGAGAATCCACACCCGGTCAGGGAAGGTCCCCGCGCTCACCTCGAGACGGGTCATGTCGAAGGGATCCATATGGCCCTGCACGCCCAGGGGCAGATGACTGGATTCGACCCGATGCAACAAGCCGTCGTCAGTGCGGTAGAGCACGTCCGGCATGCCACCATTCCAGATCTCGAGACAGCCACGGGCGGTATCGCACACCAGCAGGGCTGCGGCCATGAACAGGTTCGGCGGCAGATACTGGTGGAGTTTCGTGTTCACGCTGGCCAGCAGTTCGCGCGCGTCCACGCCCCGCGCGACCTCGCGGTGGAACAGGTCGGCCGTGGGCACGGTGCCGATGCTGGCTGCGATGCCGTGCCCGGTGAAGTCTCCGAGCATGAAGAACGCACGCCCGTCTGGCGACTCGGCGGCAAGCAGCATGTCGCCGCTGAGGATCTCCGCCGGCCAGTAGCAGTAGCGCACGCCATCACCCTGGAGCAGCGGCGTCGCGGTGGCCCGCTGCATGACCTCCCGTGCGATCCACTGATCGATCTCGGTCCGCCGCTGATAGGCGTCCAGGGAGTCGCGCTGCTCACGCACCGTGCGGTAGACCTGGGCGATACGCAGCCAGGAGTCGACCCGGGCGTTGAGCTGCACGCGGTTCACGGGCTTGGCGATGAAGTCGTCACCGCCGCAGGCAACGCAGCGCGCCAGTTGATCGTCGTCGTTCAGCGCCGTGACAAACAGCACGGGGACGTAACTGTCGCCATCCAGGGCCTTGATCTGTCGCGTGGCCTCGTAGCCGTCCATGACCGGCATGAGAACGTCCATGAGCACGAGATCAATGGCCCGGGTGCGCACCTGCTCCACCGCCTCGGCGCCATCGGCAGCGGTAAGCAGCTGAATGCCTTCCCGATGCCGCAGCATACCCTGGAGCAACTGCAGGTTGACCGGCTCGTCGTCCACCAGCAGCACCGTGGCCGCGGCATCGGCCTTCACCGAATCAGGCACGTCGGAATCGCGAAGGTCGCCCCTCACGAGCGGCACACTGCAGGACACGCCGCCACACACCGCATGGTCACCCCCGCATCGGGAATAGCTGGTGAAAGTTGGCAATGCGCAGAATTCGTTCCAGTTCACCGCGCACGTTGCGCAGCTCCACCTGGGCAACGTTGCTCTCGGCGTGCTCGCGCAGAAGCAGCAGCATCCCGAGCGCCGAGCTGTCCATGTAGTCGGTCTCCTGAAGATCCACCACGAAGCGCTTGACGTCGCTGGCGTCCCGGTAGGCGTCGCGGAAGTCCCTGTGCAGCCCGAAATCGAACTGCCCCGTGACGCGGATGATCAGCTCGCCTGCGTCCTCGTCGCGTGTCACTACCAGTGGCATCAGGATGTCCTCAGTCTGTTATCCGTTGGTGGGCGTGCGCCATGAACCGTTGATACTAGAACAGCTCCACGTCGCCGGCGTCCATATCACTCTGTGAGACGGAGCGCAGAGAGCGGCGCTCCTGCTCCCGCGCCTCGCGCTGTTGGGCAAGCGCGGTGCGGGCGTCACGCAGACGCCGGGCATAATCCGCACCGGCGGCGTCGTCAGTGACCTCGGCCACCACGCCACGGATACCGGCAAGGTAGTGGTCCAGTCCGTCCACCCCCTTGGCTGAATTGTCCAGCAGCTGGGTGGAGATGTCCTCGAACTGGAGGGCGCGCACCGCATCCTGGACGTGGCCGTCGATGGCGCCGGTGAGCGCGGAGATTCGGGCAACCCCCTGGTCCACTCTCTGATCAAGTGCTTCCAGGTCCTGCATCATGGTGCTGATGCGGTTGCGCGCGTTGAGAGATTCGTTCATGTCCTGGGAGGCCATCTCGCTCACCGACGACTTGGCGTGATCGATGATGCCCCGCGCGCTGGACACCTGCTCGGCAATCTGGTCATTGAACGTGTTCGCCTGCTCCGCCAGCACGCGCACCTGTTCGGCCACCACTGCAAACCCGCGGCCTGCCTCGCCGGCCCGGGCAGCCTCGATACTGGCATTCAGCGCCAGCAGATCCGTCTGTTTGGCAATCCCCCGGATGTCCTGCAGCAGCCCGCCAATGGCATCCATCTGGCTGACGATATCGTCGATGGCGTGCGCCGCATCCACGCTGTGGCGGCTCATCTGCACCACCATCTCGACGTAGTTCTCCAGAATGCTCTCCGTCTCGTTCACGAACTGCCTGATACCGAGGGAGCCGTCGGCGTCGTCTTCCGAGGACGTCTGCATGACGCGCTCGGCAAGTTCCGATTGCTCCTGCGTCTTTTCATTGACGCCCACGAAGCTGGCGTTGATCTGCTGCACGGCATCGGTCACCAGCGAGCGGATCTGGCCCAGGTCATCGCGAATCTGCCGGAACTCCGCATTGAGGCTTTCATTCATGTCATCGAGGAACCCGCGCAGCTCCCGCTCCAGCGCGTCATCCCGGTCGACTGCGCCGGGCCTGGACCATTCCCCATCCGATGACAGACGGCCCAGGACAGCCCACAGGGCACCTGCCGCAAGCACCGCGGGGGCCGCGAGCGCAGGTTGCCACCACGCCACGACCGCAAGCATGACGGTGATCCCGCTCGCAATGAACACGCGGGCGGCAGCTGGCTTCATCGCAGCACCTTGCCAACCGTCGCCAGCAACTGATCCGGTTTGAATGGTTTCACCAGCCAGCCGGTGGCACCGGACGCCTTGGCCTGCTGCTTCATGTCGGCGCCGGATTCGGTGGTGAGGAACAGAATGGGGGTAAACCGGTAGTTGGCAAGACCACGCAGCTCCTTGATCAGGGTGAGACCGTCCATCTGCGGCATGTTGACATCGGTGATCACCAGGTCGAACCGCTCCTTCTGCGCCTTGCTGAGCGCCTCCTTGCCGTCACCGGCCTCGAACACCTGGTGGCCGCTTTCCTTTAGCGCGGTGGCCACCATCTGACGCATGGTCGCGGAATCGTCTACCGCCAGAATCTTGCCCATCAACGCTCCCCTTCTCCCTGACGTGTAACGTGCGCACAGCAAATAACCATGCCGTACGATGCCTATCCAGATAACGTATCGGCCAATACCGGCGCCCCTTGAGCGATTCCTGACTCAGTGCCCCCCGCCCCGGGGCACCGAGCACAGCGGTGCGAGCTGGGCACGCGCATCACTGAGCAACCGATCCAGCTCCCGGACGCGGTCCGGCAGCTGGCCGCCGTGGTTCGCAAGAGCCTCTTCCACCTGCGCCGCCTGTTCTCGGGCCACTTCCATGGCCATGTTGCCGAACATCCCTTTCAGCGCGTGCACCTCCCGGTGGAGCACCTGGTGATCCCCCTCCTCCCACGCCTGCCGCAGCACACGCTGGCGGTCGACCAGGCTGTCATACAGGGTCTGCATCAGATCGGCGAGCAGCGCTTCGTCACCACCAAACTGCTCCAGCAGGTGGGTGCGGTCCGGCAACAGGGTGGCGCCTTTGTCCGGGTCGGCCCGGGCAGGACTCCTCGCCGGGGCGGCCACAGTGCAGGACTGCACCAGCGCCCGGAGTTCACCCAGCCGCAGCGGCTTCTGCAGGTAGTCGTCCATGCCGGCGGCGAGCAACCGCTCCCGGTCTCCGCGCATGGCGTGAGCGGTCAGTGCGGCAATGCGCGCGCGCGCCAGGCCACCCTCCGCGTCACCCTGTCGCAGCCGGCTCGCCACTTGCGGGCCCGTCAACCCGGGCATCTCCACGTCCAGCAGGATCAGGTCGAACGGCCCATCGGTGCGCGCCTTTTCCAGCGCCTCGTCGCCCCGGACAGCCATTGTCACGCTGTGGCCGTCACGCTCGAGCAGTGATTTCACCACCATGCGGCTCGCCGCATCATCCTCGGCAACCAGAACGCGGCGGGACTGCCCCCCATCGGCACCGGACGGCGTCGCCGGCGACCGCTGAGCGGGGACGGGTTGCTGATCCGCGTAGCCAAGGGTCACCGTGAACGTGAACGTACTGCCCTCGCCCGGCCGGCTCTCCAGGGTGATGGCCCCGCCCATGCCTTCGGCAAGCCGCCGGGCGATGGGTAATCCCAGCCCGGTTCCCCGCGATTCCCCCACGCCATGACCACCAACCTGATTGAACGCTTCGAAGATGGATTGCCGGTCTCCAGGCGCGATACCCGGCCCGGTATCGGTGACATGGAAATCCAGGCGCAGCGCGGCTTCACCCGTTTCCATCGCCTGCACGCGAACGGCGACACGGCCCTGCTCGGTATACTTGATGGCATTGCCGACAAGATTGAGCAGCACCTGATGCAGGCGCTGCTGATCCCCCACCACGGCTGCCGGCAACCCGGGCGGCGGCGTCACTGTCAGCGCAAGGCCCTTCTCCCGCGCCAGCGGCATCATCAGGTCATCCAGCTGCTGCAGGGTACGCCCCAGATCGAAGGGCTCCCGGCGGAACACCATTTTGCCGGCCTCGATACTGGACAGATCGAGCAGATCGTTGATCAAGCCGAGCAGCAGATCCCCCGAGCTGCGCGCCACCTCCACGTAACGCCGCTGCTCGTCGCTCAGTTGCGCCCGGTCCAGAAGCTCCAGCATGCCGAGCATGCCATTCATGGGCGTGCGGATCTCGTGACTCATGCGCGCCAGAAACTCGCTCTTGGCACGATTGGCTGCTTCCGCCTCCCGTTTACCGGCAGCGAACGCCTGCACGCGGCGCTGCTGTGTCTCGATGGCATCACTGAGGTTCTCGACGGCCAGCTCCCGCTCCACCAGGTGCGCCAGCTCCAGGAGATCCTCCCGCTGGTCCCCTGTCAGGCGGCGGGGTCGCGTATCCATCAGGCAGAGCGTTCCCAGGTGGGTGCCGTCCGGCGCGGCGATCGGGGCACCGGCGTAGTACCGCAGCCAGGGCTCACCGATCACGTAGGGATTGCGGTCGAAGCGCGCGTCCGCCTGCAGGTCCGGCACCTCGAAAATGTCCGGCTGCCCGAGCGCGTACTGGCAGAAGGAGTCGCCCCTGGTGGTTTCGGACATGGACAATCCCACCGCGGACTTGAACCACTGACGGTGCGCGTCCAGCAGTGTCACGGCGCAGATCGGTACGGAGAACAGGCGGGAGGCGAGCCGCGTGAAACGGTCGAACCTGGCTTCCGGCGCGGTGTCCATGATGCGCAGCGCATCCAGTGCCGCCGTGCGGGCGTGGTCATCAACGTTGGTCTGCTGCAATGTCTGCCGTTACCTGATCACTGGCGGGGCAGCCCTACAGATCCGTTGCGCGACGCACCCAAGGTTATCGAAACACCACGTTTGCCACGGCCTAAAGCCGTATCCTGAACGGATACGCCACAACATGCCACCGTCGGACTCGGAGCGCGAGCCTCTCGTCAATGGTGCTCGAACCGCTGCACTTACGAGAGCCGCGCCTGATGGCGGAAACCACGAGGAAAAGAAGAAGTGGCGTCCCCTAGGGGATTCGAACCCCTGTCGCCGCCGTGAAAGGGCGGTGTCCTAGGCCTCTAGACGAAGGGGACGCGGCCCTTGGCTTAGCCAAGATGCGGCGCATGATACGAGCGCCCGGCGGGCCTGTCAACAGCGGTTTTGAACTGCCAACCATGCCTCACTGCGCTGTCGCCGGCCTGATACACTGCGGGGATACTCTGAGGCGAACAAGACGCGCGTTCGATGCAACGCCGGAACCAGGGGGCGATCAATGTCGACTAACGCCAGCAGCGTCCAGGGGAGCGGGCTCCTGCAGGCACCCTTCCACTACGCCGATGGCGAACGCGAAACGCGCATGAACCTGCTCCTGCAACACCTGCAGGTGGGCGAGCGTGTCGTCATTCTCGAAGGCGACCCGGGCAGTGGCCGCACACACCTCCTCCACCGGATCCTCACCCGCAAGGATCACGGGCTGCAGACGCACGCCGTGACCGTGGAACCGGAGGTGACGTTCACGGAGATCCTGCTGGGCATGCTGGAGCAGTTTCAGCACGCAGAGCCCACGGCGAGCGCGCCCAACCGCATCCGCGACTACGCAGCGGAACGGATCACCGGCATGCTCCGGGCCGGAGAGTCCCCTGTGCTGGCAGTAGACGACGCGGACCGGCTCGAGCCGGCCATGCTGGACAATCTGCTGGCGTTTCGCGAAGAAGCACGGATCGCATCCGGCCGCACCCTGAGCCTGCTGCTGATCGGCTCCCACCGCCTTGCCCTGCAGGTTGCGGAGCGGGACACCGAGAAACGCCAGAGCAATCCCGTGGCCGTCTCGCTGCACGGGCTCGAGCCTGCGGCAACCCGGGAGTTCATCCGCCAGGCCCTGGAAGCGGACGGCGACACGGCCGGCCACCTCCTGGCGAGCCTCGACATCGACGCCGTCCACGCCAGCAGTGGCGGCCGCCCCGGCGCCATACTCCAGGCCGCCCGCAAACAGCTGGCGGGCGGAGGAGAGAAACCGCGCCCGAAGAAAACGGCCAGCCGTTCGCGACCGAAGACCCGCCGGACGCTGCCGGCGTGGCTGCAGCTTCGCGGGCCGAAACGCAGCGTGGCCGTTGTGGCAGCGGCAGCCAGTGGCTTGCTGGTAACGCTGTTTGCCCTTGCCTGGCAACTGGGCGATGCACCGGAACCGGCCACCGTGGCGCAGTCACTGGAAGTGGACCCGGCGTCGGCCAAGGGTCCAAGCCCCGGTGAGCGGCTGGTCGTGGATGTCCCCGTCATCGATCTGGACGCCGAGCCGCCGGCCACCGCCCCGGAAACCGGGGAAGAACCGCCGGTCGATCTCTCCGGTGCACTGCCACTGTTCAGCCACTCGGAAGCCGCGGAGACCGACCTGACCGCGCTCGCCGAGACCCGCCCGCAACCGGACGAGAGCGCGGACGACGCCGGAGAATCCGGTGAAACGGCCGCGGAGGATGCCTCACCATTGCAGCGTGCGCTGGCCGAGGGCCAGGCGTGGCGGGAGGACCAATCCAGTGATGACTGGACGGTACAACTGGTGGGGGGCCGTAGCCCGGACAACCTCCGCTCCTGGATGGAGAGCCACAACGGCGCGGTGGACGCGTACATGCTGGTGACCGAATGGGATGGAGGCGACTGGTACGTGGTCGTCACCGGTGCGGATGCCAGCGAGAGCGATGCCCGCGAACGCCTGGCAGAGCTCCCCGACGAAGTGCGCCAGGGCGGGGAATGGGTCCGCCAGCTGAGCGACTTCCAATAGCGGCAACCGACGCGGCTGCCGGCTCTGCAGCCGACGTGACGCCACCCGGAGCGGAGAGCCACCATGCTGCCTCCATCTAGCACGGCACAATCCGGCATCGTTCGCATCCCCGAATCGGCGTCGGGGCCCGCCCTGCGCAACTGGCAGGCCGGGCAGGTCATCGATGCCGTGGCACGCAGCGCAACGCAGAACGGACGCGTGACCCTGCAGCTCGGCGGCGAGCAGATCCAGGCGCGGACGAACCAGCCCCTGCAGGCCGGTGAGCGTATCCAGGTCCAGGTGCTGCGTCAGGACGGCGGCGCCCTGACCCTGCGCATCCTGCCATCCGAAGCCAGCCGCGAAGCGTCGGAAGCGATGCGGCAACTGCTGCCAAGACAGACCAGTGGCGCCGGCCTGCTGGCCAATGTTGCACAGGCCGTCACTCAGCCCTCTGCGCAGACCCGGAGCCTGCCCGAACCGGTGCAGCAGGCGCTGCGCACATTCTGGCAGGCGCTGCCGGACAGCACGCAGGTCTCCCGCAGCGACGGCCTGCGGCAGGCTGTTGCGGACAGTGGCCTGCACCTGGAGCGGCGGCTGCTCGCCATTGGCGCGGGACAGGAACCTCCCAACGCGGTCCGCACGGATCAAAAAGGCCAGCTCAGCAACCTGCTGACCCAGGTGTTCCGGGCGCTGGAGGCGCGCCCACAACAACGGGGCGGCGAGCAATCACCACCCGCCCCCACACCGCAACCGCAACCGCGACTGACACCCGTCACCGCGCCACGCCCGCCCGCGCCCCTGCAACCGGCACCGCAGCCGCAGTCATCACCGCTGCTGCCGCAACCGACGTCAGCGGGCGCCGGTCAGGCGCCAGCCACCGCCCAGGAGCGTGCAACAGCACCCCAGCAGCCCATGAACCCGACACCGCCGCCGGGGCCGCAGGCCCGGGGCATTCCGCCGCCACCTCCTCCTGCCGCAACGCTGTCCGGCCTCGCCGGCGCCGGCGAGATGCTCACCGAGCTCGCCCGCCAGACCGACTCCACCATGGCGCGGCTTCAGCTCACTCAGCTGTCACTGCTGGCCGGCGATGCCCTGCCCCTGTTCTTCGAGCTGCCGGTACGGGACGGTCGCCAGATCGACCTCATCCAGTTCCACCTGGAACAGCAGTCCGGTGGCAGCGATCAGGAGGACGAGAAGACGTGGCGGGTGATGCTGAGCTTCAACTTCGAGGGGCTGGGGCCGATGCACACGATGGTGCATCTGTCCCCGGACGCGGTGGCCACCACATGGTGGGCGGAGCGGGAAGGCACGGCAACATTCCTGGAGAGCCAGCTGGCGACACTGGAGACGCGCCTGCAGGACATGGGATTCCGGGTGGCGAACATGACCTGCATGCACGGCAAGCCGCCATCGCCGGACACCCACCCGGACACCGGACCACGCCGAGGATTGCTCGATGAACAGGCATAGCCCGCCCCACCAACGGCTCGCCATCGCACTGGAATACGACGGCGAAGGCGCTCCCACGGTCACCGCCAAGGGCGCGAACGATCTCGCCGACGCCATTGTCGCGCTGGCCCAGTCCCACGACGTGCCGGTTCACGGCGATCAGACGCTGGCACGCCTGCTGTCACAGGTGGATGTGGACGAAGAGATCCCGGAACGACTGTACCGGGTAGTGGCGGAAGTGCTTGCGTTCGCCTATCTGCTCAAAGGAAGGACACCCGACGGGTAATCCGTCAGATGTCGTCCTCGTGCTCCTGGTGGATGAGCACGACCAGATCCGCCTCGACCTTGCTCAGCCCACTGCTGCTGGCGATCTCGTCGGCGGTCTGTCCCTTGCGGGCCATGCGGATGGCCTGCTCGAAGGCTTCACTGCTGGTCTCGCGGGAGCTGAGCATGGACAACCGCTCCTTGAGCCGGCGCAGCTCCTGCTCAAGACGCGCAACCCGCTCACCCTGGGCCACGGCGCCGGAGGACAGCCCTTCCACTGATTCCAGCACACGCCGCCGCTCATGACGCAACCCGGAGAGGCGGGCTTCCGCCCGCCGAACCTGCACGATCACCACAGCCGCAGCGACGATGGCAATGACAAGGGCGGCTACCGCGATCAGAACACTCAGGGTCATGCATCCCCGCTATTACGGATCAGAGGGAGGAAATCTCTTCCCATTCCTCCCGACTCAGAAGTTTGTTGACATCCACCAGGATGAGCAGTTCCTCACCGCGACTGACAACACCGTAGATGTACTTGGAGGACTCCTCGTTACCCACGTTGGGGGCCGTGTCCACCTCGTCTTCACGGACGTTCATGACTTCCGCCACGCTGTCCACGAGAATCCCGGCGACCTGATCGCCGGTCTCGATGACCACGATGCGGCTGGCGTTGTCCGTGTCACGGGATTCAAGACCGAAACGCATGCGGGTGTCAATGACTGTCACCACGTTGCCGCGCAGGTTGATGATACCGAGCACGAACCGCGGCGCTCCCGGCACCGGGGCGATTTCGCTCATGGGCAGGACTTCCTGCACGCGCATCACGTCGATGCCGTAAGTCTCGTCAGCCAGTGAAAACGTGACCCACTGGGTCAACGGCCCCTGGAACTGTTCCTGCTCCTCGTGATTGTGAGCCTGTTGCTGCGCCATGACTGGCCTCCACTCAAACGTTCTGTCTCAGACTGGGTTTATCGGCACGGACGCCGCCGGCATGACCCTGTTCGCGCCACAACGGGAACAGGTCAACGTTTTGGCGCCTGCGTCTCCAGCATTCGTGTAAATGCGCTGGTGTCGATCAGCGCACTCAGATGACCGATCACGGTCCCCGCCAGCCAGGGCCGTTGACTCCCCTGCTTGCGCCACTTCACCTCGTCGGGACGCAATCGCACCACGTCACCGATGGCGTGACAGGCAAGCCCCCAGCCGCCATCACCCACGACCAGGATATGCTCCGGCGCCGCCAGCGCCTCTTCGGTCTGCCGTTTATCCGGGGGCAGCACCATGGTCACGGTATCGATCACACGGACATTGCGGTTGCGGTAACGCATCAGCCCCATGTGCCATTCCGGCTGCCGCGGCATGGGCGTGACTTCCACATCGCGTCGTGGCACCACACTGTGGAGCTCCGTGAGCGGGACCGCCAGCTTCAGCCCACCCACCGTGAAGAACAGCGCCTGCACGGCCTCGTCGCCACGGGCCACCGGTTCTTCGATCACGGGGTCTGCGGCGGGCGGCGCAGCGTCTGCGGACGCCTCCGTCTCTGCTTCGGTGACCGGCTCCTCCGGCGCTGGCTCGGCTAACGCAACCGGGGCAGGTTCGGGCTCGGGTTCGGGTTCCACGGCCGGTGCCGGAGCCGATACCGGCGCTTCCACGGCCGGCTCGGCCGCCACGGGCGCAGCCGGTGCCGGTGGCTCTGGCTCCGGCACGGCGCGGGCTTCGGCCTCGAAATCCGGGATCTCCTGCAGCAGCGCGTCCAGGTAATCGCGGACCGCATCGTGCTGGTCCACCAGAGTCGGCTGCTGTCGTTGGCTGGCATCACCCATTCTCTACCGCCTCCGGCGCTTCGGGCGCCTGTTTTTCCAGGGCCTGCAGCAGTTTGCGATAGGCCTGACTCCCCCGGGACCAGGGCTGTGCGACGGTCAGCGGCAGGCGGTTGCGGCTCGCCTCCCGGAAGCGGGTGTCTTCCGGAATCGCCCCGTCCCAGACCCGGTCACCGTAGCGCTGGCGCAGCTCCTGCAACGCCTCCACCGACTCCCGGGTCCGCCGGTCGAACATGGTCGGGATGATCTGGTAGGGAAGCTCCCGCTGACGCGAGCGCTGGATCATCTCCAGGGTGTGGATCATGCGCTCAAGGCCCTTGATGGCAAGAAATTCGGTCTGCACCGGCACCAGCAGATCGTCGCAGGCAGCCAGGGCATTGACCATGAGCACGCCCAGCATGGGCGGGCAATCGATGCAGACGGTGCCGAACCGGTCCCCCAGGGCCTGCACGGTGTTGCGCACCACCAGGCCCTTGCCGTGGCGGGCCCCGAGCTGGCGGTCCAGCGTCGCGAGCGCGCTGCTCGCGGGCAGCAGCTTGATGTTCTCGACACCGGTGTCGCGCAGCATCATGGGCACGTCGCTGGCATCCACGGTGTCGTTGAAGAGGTCGTAGACGCTCGGCGAGATATCGTCGGGGTCGTATCCGAAATAGGCGGTCATCGACCCGTGAGGATCCAGATCCACCAGCAATACACGCTCGCCCTGATTGCTCAGCAGCCCCGCCATGCTGACGGCAGTGGTGGTCTTGCCCACCCCGCCTTTCTGATTGGCTATTGCCCAGGTACGCATACCGTCTCCAGACCGCTGCTCATGACAGGCGCGCCAGTGCGCCGCCGATTTCGGTCACCGCCATTTCGCGATCAGTCAGCCCCGCCTTGGCAACGGCCCCCGGCATGCCGTAGATGACACTGGTTGCCTCATCCTGCGACCAGACATGCCCCTGCCGCCGCTTGATGTCCTCAGCGCCCCGGCAACCGTCTGCACCCATGCCGGTCATGACGATACCGAGCACGCGGCCACCACAGGTGTTGGCCGCCTCGGTGAAGGCGACATCCACGCTGGGCTTGTAGAACTGGCCTTCCTGCGGCTCGATGGTATACACCCCGAGCGCCCCGCCCCGGCGCCGGATACCCATGTGAACGCCTCCTGGCGCGAGCAGCGCAACACCCGGCTCCAGCGTGTCCCCATCGGCCGCTTCGCGGACCTCCAGGCGGCACATGCCGTTCACCCGTTGGGCGAAGGCGCTGGTGAAGTTGGCCGGCATGTGCTGGACGATCAGTAGCGGCAGCGGGAAGTCCGCCGGCAGCTCCGTGAGCACCTTCTGCAGCGCCACCGGCCCGCCGGTGGAAGCACCGATGACCACCAGATCCAGATCACGCAACCCGGGCCCGCGCCGGGACGGCCGTGCACCCGGCGCGGCCTGGGTATCAGGGCGCGGCTCCGGCCGCGGCGGGACCCGGGCGGCCCGTGACCGCTCCGGCTGAGCCGGTGCGCTCGCGCCCCGTGCCGCCATGCGTGGCCCGCCGCCAACGGCCTTGACCTGCTCCTGCAGGCGCTTGCGCGCGGTCTCGGCATTCGCCGAAATATCGGAGAAACGCTTGGGCAGGAAATCCACGGCGCCCGCTTCCAGCGCGTCCAGGGTGGCGCGGGCACCATCGAACGTAAGCGACGAGAACATGAGCACCGGAGTCGGCCGCTGCTTCATGATCTCGCGCACGGCGGAGATGCCATCCAGCACGGGCATCTCGATATCCATGGTGACCACGTCTGGCTTCAGGCGCAGCACTTCCTCGATGGCCTGACGGCCATCGGCCGCCTCGCCCACCACCTCCAGTGCGCGATCCTCCGAGAGCATCTCCTTGATGCGTCGGCGGAAGAAACCGGAATCATCGACTATCAGTACGCGCGTGGCCACGCCACTCTCCTCATCATTCCTACATCCGGGAGCCGAAGGTCTTCACCAGACTGGGAATATCGATAATCAGCGAAATGCTGCCGTCCCCGGTAATGGTGGAGCCGGCCAGACCGGGCAGCCCCTGGAGCATGCTGCCCAGCGGCTTGATCACCACCTCCTCGAGGCCGATCACGTCATCCACCACGAACCCGACCACCTGGTTGCCGACATTCACGGTGACCACCTGCTGCTCGTCGCGGCCGGCATCCGGGTCTTTCGTCTCCAGGCTGCCGATGGCGTCGATCCAGCGCTCCAGGAAGAACAGCGGCATGGCCTTCTGCCGCACCATGACCACGCGGCGGTTATCCACCACCTTGGTCTTGTCCATCTCCAGCTCGAAGATCTCGCTGACCACCGACATGGGCAGCGCGAACTTGCGCCCGCGCATGCGCACCATGAGTGTCGGCAGGATGGCCAGCGTGAGCGGCACCTTGATGCGCAGCGTGGTGCCGCGGCCCTGGGCGGAGTCGATGTCCACCGTGCCGTTGAGCTGGGAGATCTTGGTCTTGACCACGTCCATGCCCACGCCGCGCCCGGAGACATCCGAGATCTCCGCCTTGGTGGAGAAGCCCGGCGTGAAGATCAGATTGAAGCAGTCCTTTTCGTCCAGTCGGCTGGCGGACTCCTTGTCCATCAGGCCTTTCTCGACCACCTTCTGCCGCAGAGCCTCGGGGTCCATGCCCTTGCCGTCGTCGGCGATGGTGAGCAGGATATGATCACCTTCCTGCGCCGCGGACAGCCGGAGCACCCCCTTGGAGGCCTTGCCCGCGGCCTTGCGGTCGGCCGGATCCTCGATACCGTGGTCCACGGAGTTCCGGACCAGGTGGATCAACGGGTCGGCCAGGGCCTCGACCAGGTTCTTGTCCAGGTCGGTGTCCTCGCCCTCCATCTGCAGATCCACTTCCTTGCCCAGGTTCCGGGCCAGGTCGCGCACCAGGCGCGGGAAGCGGCCGAAGACTTTCTTGATGGGCTGCATGCGGGTCTTCATGACCGCGCTCTGGAGGTCGGAGGTGACCAGCTCCAGATCGGCGACGGCCTGACTCATGCGCTCGTCATCGTACTGGGAACGGATGGTGCTCAGGCGGTTGCGGACCAGAACCAGCTCGCCCACCAGATTCATGATGTCGTCGAGCTTGGCGGTGTCCACACGTACGGAGGTATCCCCGCCGGCCTTGCCGCCACCGGCCGCACCGCCGGAGCCACTGTCACCGCCCCCGGAGCCACCTCCGGAACCACCGCCACCCTTGCCGCCGGATGCAGCGGCTGGCGCGGCAGATTTCGCCGGCGTGGCGGCACTCTTGCCCGTGTCCTTGTCCGCTCCTGCCGCAGCGGGAGCCGCCGCCGACGCCGCAGCACCGGCGCCGCCCGTGGTGGGGCCTTTGCCCGCGCCGTGGAGCTGGTCGAGCACCGACTCGAACTCGTCTTCGCTGATCAGGTCGTCACCGCCCGAACTCGCGGCCGGCACGTCCGGGTTCGAGCCCTTGGGAACGCCCCCGTGCTTGCCTTCGCCGTGAAGCTGGTCCAGGACGGCCTCGAATTCGTCCTCGGTGATGTCGTCACCGGACGCACCGCTGGCACCGTTATCGGTGGCCGGGGCCTCGGGCTCGTGCTTGTCCTCGTCGAGGGCGTCCAGCAGGGCCTCGAATTCGTCTTCGGTAATGTCGTCGCCACCTGCAACGGCCTGGCTGTCGCCGGCCTTGTCCTGCGGTGCAGGCTCGGATGCCGGCGCGGCCGACTGTGGCGCATCACCCACCGACTCCTGCTCCTGCAGGAGTTCCAGCGCGCGCAGAAGCTCTTCGGGTGCTTCGCGCGGGTCCTCGCCGTTCCCCAGGTCACTGAACTGGTTGTTCACCACGTCCAGGGCACGCAGGACGTAGTCCATCAGCTCCGCGGTGACCTCGCGCTCACCGTTGCGCAGGAGGTTGAAGAGGTCTTCGGTGCGGTGGCAGATCTCCACCAGCGGGTCGAAGCCCAGGAAGCCCGCACCACCCTTGATGGTATGGAAGCCGCGGAACACCGCGTTGAGCAGATCCTGGTCCTGCGGTGCGCGCTCCAGCTGGACGAGCTGCTCACCCAGCTCCTCCAGGATCTCCCGGGACTCCACGAGGAAGTCCTGTACGATGTCGTCTTGCGTATCAACTGCCATAAAGCCCCCAAGCGATACCCGGCCCGCGCCCGCGCGCTGGGCTTCCGGGATGCCGTCACTCCGACCCGCCACTCACCAATGCGGCGCGAACTCAGAAACCAAGACTGGAGAGCAGGTCATCCACCTCGTCCTGACCACTGACCGCCGAGTCCGATTCCTGTCCCGGCACCTGCGGCCCCTCCAGTTTCATTGCATCTTCCGTGTTCTTGTCGGCCGATTTCCCGTCTTCCGTAGCTTTTCCTTGCGTCTGTCGCGGGGCGGAGATGGAAATCAGGGACACCAGCCCGTCCTCCACCTCTCTCACCAGGTCCATGACACGGCGGATGATCTGGCCCGTAAGGTCCTGATAATCCTGCGCCATCAGCGCGTCGGTCAGCTTCTCCTGGATGGCGTCGCCCTCGGTCTCCAGGCGCTCGAAGAACTGGTCAAGCCGTTGGCCGAGCCCGCGGAACTCGGTGGCCGACAGCTGCCGTGAGCGGAACCGCTTCCACTCCGCGGCCAGCGTCTTGCCATCGCTGCTGATGCCGGACAGAGTCTCAAGGGACTCTTCCAGCGCGGTCAGCGTCCGGTGCGCCGAGTTCTCGGTCAGCTCGATGACGTGATTCAGCCGCTGATGGGCATCGGGAATCTCGGAGACGGCGATGTCGCTCAGCCGGCCGTCCAGGCGGAAGGATTTCAGCGCCTCGTGGAGCTCCCGGGTCAGCTTGCCGACCTCCCGGAACAACTCCGTCTCGCGCAGGCGGGTCAACTCATCCAGCGCCTCGCCCACGGCCTCCCCGTCACCGGCCTCGATCGAGGACAGCAATTCGCGAGCCTTGGCTTCGTAGGCGGCAAGATCCTGGCTGCCGTCCGTCATGCGCCTGCCCTCACTCGGCCGATTCGATACGGTCGAAGATCTTGTTGATCTTCTCTTCCAGCGTTGCCGCGGTGAACGGCTTGACGATGTAACCGTTCACGCCCGCCTGGGCCGCTTCGATGATCTGTTCACGCTTGGACTCTGCGGTCACCATCAGCACCGGAAGATGCTTGAGGTCGTCGTCCGCACGGACGTGCTTGAGCAGCGTCAGCCCGTCCATGCCCGGCATGTTCCAGTCCGTGACGAGAAAGTCGAAGCCTCCCTTCTTGAGCTGGGGCAGCGCCGTGTTGCCGTCATCGGCTTCCTGGGTGTTCTGGAAGCCAAGCTCGCGCAGGAGGTTTCTGATAATGCGCCGCATCGTGGAGAAGTCGTCCACGATCAGTATTCTCATGTCTTTATCCAGACTCACAATCAATCACCTTTGCTTTAATCAGGCGGTGAACACGTCGGTGTCTCGTTAACGCTCTCACCCTGCCGGAGCGCGTTCCTGCGTTCTGCCGCACACGTCGCGATTTTGACGGTCGATACAAACGCCCGGTCACTCTGTCCAATCGGCAAGACGCGCCCTCAACTTGAGCATGATCCGCCCATGAATCTGGCTGACCCGGGATTCCGTGACCCCGAGCACTTCCCCGATTTCACGCAGATTCAGCTCCTGTTCATAGTACAGGGACATCACCAGCTGCTCGCGCTCCGGGAGCGTCCCGATGGCTTCAACCAGGGACTGGCGGAACCCGGCATTCTGGATGTGCTGTTCCGGCCCTTCATCGTCCCCCTCATGCTCCCGGGTCTCCCCGGTGGCCGGAGAGACCTCATCGAGGCTGAACAGCTTGGCGCTGGAGACGTCATTCAGGGTCTGGTGGTACTCATCGGCACTCATGCCGAGTTCTTCCATGACCTCGCTGTCGCGGGCATCGCGTCCGGTACGATTTTCGATCTCGCGAACGGCCTGGGCCACTTCCCGGCCACGGCGATGGACGGACCGCGGCGTCCAGTCGAGCCGCCGGATCTCGTCCAGCATGGCGCCGCGAATGCGAATCCCCGCATACGTCGGAAAACTGGCGCCGTGGGAGGCGTCGAACTGCCGGGCCGCCTCCAGCAGGCCGATCATGCCGGCCTGGATCAGATCCTCCAGCTGCACGGACTCGGGCAGCCGGGCAAGCAGATGATGGGCAATTCGCTTGACCAGGGGGGCGTTCTGAACGACCAGGTCGTTCTCCCCGGTCTGCGCCTGCACCTGCGAGTACGCTGCGGCGCGCGAACTCATGACAGCACCTCCCCAGCTTCACCACTGTACTGAATGAGACGTTCCACGAAGAATTCCAGATGCCCTTCCGCCCGAGTTGGCGCGGGCAGCCGGTCAACGCGCTTCGCCAGCTCCCGGAAGGCCCGGGCAGAGGGGCTGCCGGGATAGAGCGTGGTCACGGCCTGCTGTTGCTGCACCGCCCGACGCTGCGCGTCATCACTGGGGATCCCGCCCATGTAGGCGACGGTCAGGTCCAGATAGCGCTCACACACTCTCAGCAACTTCCCGTACAGCTCCTGGCCCTGCGCGGCACTGGCTATCATGTTGGCGACCATGTGCACACGGTGTAGACCGAAATCGCGGTTGAGTACCTTGATCAGCGCGTACGCGTCCGTGATGGACGACGGTTCGTCGCACGCCACCACGAGCACCTCGCGGGCGGCCCGGGCGAACGTCAGCACGTTGTCGGCGATGCCGGCGGCGGTGTCAATGATCAGGTAGTCCCAGTCGCCGGTCAGCTCGCTGAAGCTCCGGATCAGCCCAACCTGCTCCGCGGCGCTGAGTGCCGCCATTCCCTTGACACCCGAGGAGGCGGGGATGATCTGCACGCCACCCGGGCCATCAATCAGAATGTCTTCCAGCTCCACCTGCCCGGACACCACGTGGGACAGGTTGTGCCGGGTCTCGAGACCCAGCAGGACGTCCACGTTGGCAAGCCCCAGATCCGCATCCATGAGCAGCACGCGATTCCCCGCGCTCGCCAGTGAAGCGGCCAGATTGACGGACACACTGGTCTTGCCGACTCCGCCCTTGCCGCTGGCAACGGCGATCACCTTGACCCGTGTCAGACTCGATGCCTGATCCATTAACGCTGTGCTCTTTGTTCAGTCATGGCGCGCCCCCCCGGGAACTCCTGCCGCTGCGACGCGGGGACCCCATGATGTGCGCCGCTCAGTGCGACCCACCCACCGAGAAGGTCACGGCCATCTGCTCGTCGTCCACTTCCTGGCCGTACTCTTCCACAAGTTTCAGCGCATCCTGCACCAGACGGCCGGCATCGGCCGGCATGAGATCCTCCGGCACCCGCTGACCGTTGCCCAGGAAACTCACCGGCAGCCGGTGGCGCAGCAGCACGGTAAGCGCTGCGCCGAGGCTGGCGGCGTCATCGGTCTTGGTGAGAATGCATCCGGACGGCGCCACGCCGCCATAGGACTTCACCGTCGCGTTCAGAGCCGCCAGCTGCGTGTTCGCCGACAGAACCAGGTAACTACGGATGCGATCACCCACGCCCTTCAACGTGGTGAACTGCTCCGCGAGCCGCATGTCCCGTTGGCTGACCCCGGCAGTGTCCACCAGGACGAGGCGTTTGTCCGAGAGGTCGGCGAGCACCGTCTCCAGTTCTTCGGCGGAATTCGCGGTCTGTACCGTCACGCCCAGGATCCGCGCAAAGTTGCGCAACTGGTCCTGGGCACCGATGCGCACGTTGTCCGTGCTCACCAGTGCAACCTTGCGTCGACCGTGACGCAGGGCAAACTGGGCTGCCAGCTTGGCCACCGTCGTGGTCTTGCCGACCCCCGTGGGGCCCACCAGCGCGACCACGCCGCCGCGGTCGAGCAGGTCATCCTCTTTCACCGGCAGATGGCGCTTCACGGTATGCAGCGCATGCCGCAGTGCCAGTTCGGGCTCCAGCTTCTCGTCCACGCGGTTGGCGAGCTGGCGACACACATCCGGGCCGAAACCGATCTCGGTCAGCTGCCGCAGCAGTGTCGTGCGCCCCGGATGACTCTTGCCCTGCTGCTGCCACTCCATCATGGAGAGCTGATTCTCGAACAGCGTCCGCAGCACTTTGAGCTCGCTGCGCATGGCTTCCACGGACTCGTCGTCCCGGCCGGCCACCTCATCCGGGCGCTCCGTCCGCTCGGGCCCCCGGCGCAGCTCGGTCACCGCTGCCGACTCGGCCGACCCCGAATTCAGATCGTCTTCCGTCAACGGGTCGTCCACGTGCACGTCAATCCGCTGACGGCGCCCGGGCTCGGGGGCGCCGACACCGGACTGCTGCCTTGCACGCCGCAGCATCTCGGTAAAGTCGGCGGTGCCGCTGGTCGCCTCGGTATCCGCGGCACTCCCCGAGGTGCGGCGCGTCGATGACGACATCCGGCGATCATCGCGATCCGCCTGCTCGCGCAGACTGTCCTCGTCGAAGTCCATGGCCGCGATCACCTCAACACCCTGGCCACGCTCGCGCGTGGACAGGATCACCGCTTCCGGCCCGATCTCTTCCCGGACCCGGCGAATCCCCTGACGGATGGTATCGGCGTGGATGCGCTTAATCTTCATGAATTCACCTTAGCTGCCCTGAGCCACCTGTTGTTGACCGATGGACGCCACGATTTTGACTCGTTTCTCGTCCGGCACTTCGTTGTACGACAGGACATTGAGCCCTTCGATGTTGTGCCGCGTCAGACGCGAGATCCAGCTTCGCAGTTGCGGCGCCGTCAGCAGCACCGCCGGCTGGTTCGCAACTTCCTGACGCTGCGCGGAATCCGCAAGGGACCGCTGCAGACGATCCGCCAGTCCGGGTTCAAGACCGGCCGTGCCGTCACCGTTGCCCTGCACTGAACTAAGCAATAACTGTTCCAGTTGCGGATCCAGGGTGATCACCGGCAGCTCGTCGGACATGCCGGCCACGTTCTGCACGATCATCCGCCCCAGCGCCTCGCGCACCCGCGCGGTCAGCGCCGAGGGGTCCTTGATCGCCTGGCCGTGCTCCGCTAGCGTCTCGACGATAGTGCGCATGTCGCGGATGGGAATTCGCTCCTCCAGCAGGTTCTGCAGCACCCGGACCACCGTCGACAGGGGCAGCGTGTTGGGCACCAGCTCCTCCACCAGCTTGGGCTGCTTGCGGGCGAGGATGTCCAGCAGTTTCTGCACCTCCTCGTGCCCGAGCAGCTCATGGGCGTGGGACTGGATGATCTGACTGAGATGCGTGGCCGCCACGGTGCTTGCATCCACCACGGTGTAGCCGTGGCTCTGGGCCAGGTCACGCTGGGACGGCTCGATCCATACCGCATCGAGGCCGAACGCCGGGTCCCGCGCCGCCTGCCCTTTCACTTCACCGCTCACGGAGCCCGGATTGATGGCCATCTCCCGGCTGGGCTGCAACTCCGCTTCGGCCATGGGGACACCCAGCACGCTCACGCGATAGCTGTTGGGACCAAGGTCGAGGTTGTCCCGGATGTGCACGGACGGCACCAGAAAGCCGAGATCCTGCGAGACCTTCTTGCGCACACCCTTGATCCGGTTCAGCAACTGCCCGCCCTGGTTGCGGTCCACCAGCGGGATCAGCCCGTACCCCACCTCGAGGCCGACCGTATCCACGGGCGGCACATCGTCCCAGGTGAGTTCCTGGTTATCGCCGCCCTGCGTGGCAACCGGTGCCTGACCGTCGCCACCCGACCCGGCTGCAGCGCGCCCCGCCGGCCCGGCCCGCCGCGGTGCCGCGGACGTCTCCACGGTCTCCTCGACCGGCGGGTTGTTGTGAATGCGCCAGGCGAAGAACCCGGCAATGGCGGCCAGGGTCAGGAACGCCAGATTCGGCATGCCCGGAACCAGCCCCATGATGCCGAGCACCGCGGCGCTCACCGCCAGCGCCTTGGGGTTACCCAGCAGCTGGCGGACCACCTCGCCCGCCATGTCCTGGGAGGACGACACGCGCGTGACCAGTATGGCGGTCCCGGTGGACAGCACCAGGGAGGGAATCTGTGCCACCAGCCCGTCACCGATGGTGAGCAGCGTGTAGTTGTTCATGGCGGACTGGAACGGCATGCCGTGCTGGAGAATGCCGATGAACAGTCCGCCGATGATGTTGATGAACAGAATCAGAATGCCGGCGATGGCATCGCCACGGACAAACTTGGAGGCACCGTCCATGGAGCCGTAGAAGTCCGCCTCCTGGGCGACTTCCTCGCGCCGCTTCTTCGCGGTTTCGGAATCGATGAGGCCGGCATTGAGGTCGGCGTCGATGGCCATCTGCTTGCCGGGCAGGGCGTCAAGCGTAAACCGCGCCGTGACCTCCGAGATACGCCCGGCGCCCTTGGTCACCACCACGAAGTTGATGATGACCAGAATCCCGAACACCACCAGACCCACGGCGTAGTTGCCGCCCACCACGAAATCCCCGAAGGCCTGGATCACGTTCCCGGCGGCGTCGGTGCCGGTATGGCCCTCGAGAAGAATCACGCGCGTGGACGCAATATTCAGCGCCAGTCGCAGCAGCGTTGCGATCAGCAGCACCGTCGGGAACACCGCGAATTCCAGCGGCCGCGGCGTGTAGACGGCCACCAGCATCACCACCAGCGACAGCGTGATGTTGAACGTGAACAGCATGTCCAGCGCCAACGGCGGTAGCGGCACGATCATCATGGCCAGCAGGGCCATGAGCAGAATCGGCGTTCCCAGACCGTTACGCACCAGCATGCGCAGATTGTCGAGCACGGCTGTTGCCATGATGGGTTTCCAGGTCTCCAGCGCCTTCACGGCGTCAGTGATGCGGTTGTGTCAGAAAGTTGGCGCCGGTGGCCTCAGTGGCGCGTCGCGCCAGGGTCGTCCGTGTCGGTGGCCGCGTAACCGGCGAACTCGTCCGGGACCCCCGGCTCGGGCCGCTCAGGCCGCTTGCCGCCCTGCCTGCGCGCGGACTGCAGCTGATAGATGTAGGCCAGCACCTGCGCCACGGACAGGTAGAGCCCCGCGGGGATCTCCTGCTCCAGCTCGGCGGTGTGATACAAGGCCCGTGCCAACGGCGGCGCTTCGAACAGCGGAATTTCGTTCTCCTGCGCCACTTCGCGGATCCGAAGGGCCAGCACATCCATCCCCTTGGCCACAACCTGCGGTGCGCGCATGCGCTCCTGGTCGTAGCGCAGGGCGATGGCGAAGTGGGTCGGGTTGGTGACCACCACGTCCGCCTTGGGGACGTTCTCCATCATCCGCCCCTGGGCGATCTCGTTCTGCAGCTGCTTGATCTTCTGCTTGACCTCGGGCTTGCCCATGGTCTCCTTGTTCTCGTCCTTGACCTCCTGCTTGGTCATCTTGAGCTTCTGGGTGTGGTCCCAGAGCTGGTAGGGGATGTCCACCGCAGCCACGAGAATCAGGGAGGACGCCAGGGCGAAAAATGCCCAGAAGAACAGCGTGGCCCCGTGCAGCATCCCCTGATGCAATGGCTCCGTGGTGATGCCCTGGATGCGCTGGTGCATGGCCCAGAACAGCATCAGCGCCACGCTCATGACCACCAGCACCTTGGCCAGGGCCTTCACCAGCTCGATCAGCGCCTTGGTGCCGAACATGCGCCCCAGCCCCTTGATCGGGCTCATCTTCTCCAGCTTGGGCGCCATTCCCTTGGCGCTCATGGTCCACCCACCCATGAGCGCCGGCGTGAGCATGGCGGCGACCAGCATCACCAATGCGAACGGCGCCACCGCCTTGAGACCCACCCAGATGGCCTCGCGCAGGTAATGAAAAGGCGCCTCGGGATCGAAGACGTCCTCGCGATCGATGCGGAACGCCAGGTTGAAGGCCTCGAACAACTGGCCCGCCATGTAGCTGCCGAACACCAGCAGCCCGCCGGCGCCCAGCACCATGATCATGGTGGTATTCAGCTCGCGGGATCGGGGAACCTGGCCTTTGTCCTTGGCATCCTGGCGTCGTTTGGGTGTCGGCTCTTCTGTTTTTTCCTGACCGTTTTCACTCTCATCGGCCATGACGTGACTCCGACGCGCTCAAGGGATCTGCTCGCAGTTATTGCAAGAACCGAACCAGGCGAGCCGATCAATTGGTTCCGATGATGGTGCCGATGGTCTGGAAGGCGTGACTCCAGATGTCGGACATGCGCCCCGGCAGCGAGGGGATGACAATGGTCATGATGGCGATGAACCCCACCAGCATGGTCACCGGGAAGCCCACCGAGAAGATGTTCATCTGCGGCGCCGCACGCGTCATCACGCCAAGGGAGAGGTAGACCAGCAACAGCAGGACCACCGCCGGCAACGCGATCAGTACGGCGCCGGCGTACATGTGCACGCCCCACTCCGCCACCGTGCGGAAGTCCTCCTGCACCAGCCCCTCGGTGCCGACGGGCATGGCCCGGAAGCTCTCGGCCATCAACTCGATCAGCATCAGGTGGACGCCCATGATCAGGAACAGCAGCGTCACCAGCACGATCAGGAACTGGGAGACCACCGGCGTCGACTGACCGGTCACCGGATCGACCATGTTGGCGAACCCCAGCCCCATGGACAGCGCCACACTCTCGCCGGCAATACTGGCGGTCTGTAGCGCCAGCGCGATGAGCAAGCCCATGCACATGCCGATCAGCACCTGCTGGAGGCAGATCAGAAACCAGTCCGCCGACAGCGGCTCCACCTCGGGGCCGAGGCCGGACACCGGCATGACACCGACCGTGAGCGCCACGGCAAACAGCAGCCGGATGCGCGCGGACACCTGCTGATCACTGAAGACCGGCGCCAGCATGACCATGGCGCCGATGCGCATGAACGGCCAGAAGAAGGCCCCGATCCAGGCCATGGCCTCCGCGGTGGTGAAGGTCACGACAGCTCCCGTTCAGCCAACCCAGGACGGAACGTTCATGAACAGGTTCCGTGTGAAGTCCAGCAGCACGCTGAGCATCCACGGCGAGGCGATGAACAGCGTGATCACCAGCGTGCCCAGCTTGGGCACGAAGCTCAGCGTCTGTTCGTTGATCTGGGTCGCCGCCTGGAACATGCCGATGATCAGGCCGGTGATCAGTGCCACCAGCAGGATCGGCCCGGCAAGCTGCACGGCCACCCACAGCGCTTGCATTCCCAGGTTGATCGCGAAATCGGGACTCATGGCGCCTCCCTAGAAGAAACTGGCTGCGAGTGTGCCCATGATCAGCGACCACCCGTCCACCAGGACGAACAGCATGATCTTGAAGGGCAGGGAGATGATCATGGGCGAGAGCATGAGCATGCCCATGGACATGAGCGTACTGGAGACCACCAGGTCCACCACCAGGAAGGGCAGATAGAGAATGAACCCGATCTGGAAGGCCGTCTTCAGCTCGCTGGTCATGAACGCCGGCACCAGGACGGTAAACGGCACCTCCTCGATGGACTCCACCTCGCCGGTGTTGGAGATGCGCAGGAACATGGCCAGATCCTCGTCACGGGTCTGACTGGCCATGAAATCCCGGAACGGCTCCTGCGCCGCCTCCAGCGCCTCCTCCGGGGTGATCTCTTCGGCGAGATAGGGCTCGACGGCGTTGTTGTAGGTCTCTTCCAGCACCGGGGTCATGACGAACAGCGTCAGGAAAAAGGCGAGCCCCACGAGCACCTGGTTGGAGGGCGTCTGGGACGTGCCGATGGCCTGCCGCAGAATGCCCAGGACGATGATGATGCGGGTGAACGCGGTCATCATGAGAATCGCCGCCGGCAGCATGGTCAGCAGCGTCATCAGCAGGAGAACCTGCAGGGTCACGCTGTAGGTCTGACCATCCTCGCCATCCTCGACGGTCAGCGCCTCAATGCCGCCGATCTGGGCATGGGTCAGCGCCGGGAAGAGGAGGAGCAGCAGTGGAAACAGTGCAGGTAGTAATCGACGAATCATTGCTGACGCTTCTCGTCTGGCCGCATCACCTGACGCAGCCGTTGCGCGAACGGGGAACCTTGCTGACCCGGTGCGCCCTGGCGCACCGCGTCACCGGAGGCCCCTTCCAGGGGCTTATCCAGCACATGCAAAGTCTGTACCCGTCCGGGCGCAACCCCGACGAGAAGCTGTTGTTCGCCGACCTGTAGCAGGACGACACGCTCGCGCGTACCGACGGATACCCCGCTCAGTACGCGCAATTGACCGGACGACGCCGCACCGTAGTTGCCGAAACGGCGCATGGCCCAGCCAAGCACCACCACCAGCAGAAGCACCACCACCAGCCCGATCACGACACGCGTCAATGCCGTGGCATCCACCCCGGGACTGCCCTCCGCCTCCCCGGCCAGCACCAGCCCCGACGCCAGAAAATTGGCGCACACCAGCACAGCGCCGGAGAACAGGCGCGCAATGCGGCGGGAACGGTGGCTCTGGTACTGGATGGCGACTTCCCCTGTTCCAACTGTTGCAATACGCCCCCGGCCGATGGGGGCATGACCCGCGGACCTGAAGGTCCGCCCTACTTCGATTGTCGCGATACACCCCCGGCCGATGGGGGCACGACCCGCGGACCTGAAGGTCCGCCCTACTTCGATTGTCGCGATGCGACCCCGGCCGATGGGGCATGACCCGCGGACCTGAAGGTCCGTCCTACTTCGATTGTCGCGATGCGACCCCGGCCGATGGGGCACGACCCGCGGACCTGAAGGTCCGCCCTACTCCGTCGTTCCCGACGCATCCACGGTGATTCGGCCGGCATGGTTCAACCTGCGTAGGGTGGACCTTCAGGTCCACCTTTGGCCATGCCACGCGCCCGATGGGCGCCGGGCCCTCGGACCCGGAGGTCCACCGCGGGTGTTATTTCAGTTTCTTCACCCGCTCCTGGGGGCTGATGACGTCGGTCAGACGGATGCCGAACCGGTCGTTGACCACCACGACTTCACCATGGGCGATCAGGGTGCCGTTGACCAGCACGTCCAGCGGCTCCCCCGCCAGACGGTCCAGCTCCACCACCGAGCCCTGGTTGAGCTGCAGCAGGTGACGGATGCTGATCTTCGTGCGTCCGATTTCCATGGCCAGGTTCACGGGGATGTCCAGGATGACGTCGAGGTTGACGTTCTCGTCGTCCAGCTCGACACCCTCATCCTGGAGCGTATCCATGCCCGGCGGTTTCACGCCACCCGGCTGGCCCCCGGCATCGGCCGTCTCTTCGGCAGAACCCTGGGAATCCTGGTCCTCTGCAGACTGGGCAGCCGCCTCCTCGGCCATGGCGGCTTCCTGTTCAGTCTTCTGGTCGTCCTCGCTCATTCTGCTTGCTCCTCAACGCCAGCGGCCCCTCGGGCTCGGGGGCGTGAATCTGTTCGGTAATCTTGATGCCGACGTTCCCGTTGGAGACGCCGTAATGACCCCGCAGCACGGGAATCCCCTCGGCCTCGATGGTGACGATCTCCGGGATCTCGCAGGGAATCACGTCGCCGGGTTTCATGCGCTGCAGGTCACGCAGACTGATCTGCACGTTGGCCAGCGTACTGGTGAGTTCCACCTCGGCACCCTTCATCTCCTCGCGAAGAGACCGGGTCCAGCGCTCGTCCACCTCGTTGCGATCGCTCTGCACACCGGCATTGAGCTGGTCACGGATCGGCTCGATATTGGTGTAGGGGATGGCGAGCTGGAATTCGCCCGAGCCGCCGTCCAGCTCGACATTGAAGCGGCAGACCACCACCACTTCAGACGGACTGACGATGTTGGCGAACTGCGGGTTCACCTCGGAGTTCATGTACTCGAACTCCATGGGCAGCACCGGCGCCCACGCCTCCTGCAGATCCTCGAACGCCTGATTGAGAACCATCCGGATGACGCGCCACTCGGTGCCGGTGAACTCCCGGCCCTCGATCTTGGTGTAGTACCGACCATCGCCCCCGAAGAAGTTGTCCACCACCACAAAGACGAGTTTCGGGTCCACCACGCATAGCGCCATCCCGCGCAGGGGGTGCATGCGGACGATGTTGAGGCTGGTGGGCACGTACAGCGTGTGCACGTACTCACCGAACTTCATCATGTCCACGCCCTGTACGGAGACTTCCGGCGTCCGGCGCAGCATGTTGAACAGACCGATACGGAACAGCCGCGCGAAACGCTCGTTGATCATCTCCAGCGTGGGCATGCGCCCGCGGACGATGCGCTCCTGGTGCTGGAAGTCGAACGGGCGCGTCTCGCCGCGCGGCGGGCGTTCGTTCTCCGAGTCAACCTTGCCGTCATCGACGCCGTGGAGCAGCGCGTCGATTTCGTCCTGGCTGAGTATGTCCTCCTGGGCCATAAGCTACTGCGTCACGAAGTTGGTGAAATAGACGGCCTCCACGTGAGGCCACTCGCCTTCATCTTCCAGTACGCGGTTGACTTCCTCCAGCGCCTCTTCCCGCAGCGCGTTCTTGCCGTCGCGGGAGGTGATGTCCTCGAACTGTTGGTCACCGAAGAGGCTGATCAGGTTATTGCGGATCAGCGGCATATGCTCCTCGACGCTGTCGAGAATCTCCTCGTCCCGGGCCATCAGCTGCAGGTTCACCTGCAGGATGGCACGCCGACCGCCTTCCCGCGAGATGTTGACGGTAATGGCGTCTTCCATCTCAAGATACCTGGCCTGCCCGCGGGACGGCGCCGGCGGACGCTGCTCGCCGGCCTCACTCTCTGCCACCTCCTCGACATCATTGCCACCATTGCCCAGTGGCGAAATGACCCCGGTGAGATACAGCGCCGCAGCCGATCCCACTGCGAGCAGCAGCGCGATCAACACAACCAGAAGAATCAGTACAAGTTTACCGGAGCCGCGCTGAGCGGCCTTGCTGGTGACACGCATGCCCTCTCCCTTTACTCGTTCCCGGCCCGCCGGGGCCCACACCCTTATCCTGTCAGGTTATCGGCATCGAAACCGATGACTGGAGCACGGTTACACCACGGCGACGCCGGTCATGCGTAGTGATCCACCAATCCCCGGCGAATTCGGTCGCTGTCCACGGCCACGCCGTTCTCATCCTCCTCGGACTCGTCGCCGTCACCTGTATTGCCGCGGTCGAAACCTTCGGCCAGTTCAGTCCCGTCCTGCGGATGACCGGGCTGTTCCTCGCCGACGGTGACTTCCGCATTCTCGATGCCGTTGTCGCTGAGCATCATGCGCAGGCGGGGCAGTTCCGCGTCCAGCGCTTCACGGGTCACGGCGTTCTGGGCCTGGAACGTGATCATGGTCTTGTCGTCGCGCATCTGGATGTTCACGTCCAGGGGCCCAAGCTCACGCGGGTTCACCTGGATCCGCGCCTGCTGCACGTTCTGGTTCGCCATCATCACCAGGCGTTCACCGACGGCCTGCCCCCACCCGGCCTGATCCATTGACTGGGCCACATTGTAAGTGGGCATGCCGGCCTGCTGTGGGGCAGCGTTCGCAGTCTGGAAAACCTGCTGGAACTGCAGTTGCGCATGCCGAGAGTTATCGGACTGCGGCTGCGCCTCGCTGTCGCCACTGCGCGCCTGCGCCTGGACCAGATCAGCCGACTGCTGCTGACCCTGGAGCTGCGCGGCGCGCATGGACGACTGCGTCAGCGTGTCTCGACGGGCAATCTCGAGCGTGTCCTCATTGCCCCCCATCTGCCCCGGCATGCCACCGCCGAAACTGAGCATGTCGTTGAGTAGGGCGTCATCTGCGCCACGGCCCTGCTGGATGGCCTGGGCCCGGGCGCGGATCGCGTCGGCACGCACGGTCTCGGTCTGCTGGGTGTCGCGGCGGGCCGCCTCGCGCATGAGGTCGTCACGGGGAACACCCTCGGCCACCAGCGCGTCAGTCGGAATACGGTCCGCCGGTACGCCCGCATCCACCAGCTCCTGGACGGCAAACCCTTCGTCCAGCAGCTGCTTGATGGTCGCATCATCCAGGTCCAGCGGCTGGTCCGCCAGCGCGGAGGCACGCCCGGCCTGCATGACCATGTCGGCTGGCGGCTCGCCTCTGGGCATGCCGCTCTGGAGCATGGCGTCGGTGGACACAAACGCCCCGCCCTGCCCTTCTGTGCCGGCCATCTGCCCATCCGCCGCGGCCATCTGCCCCTGCAGCCCGGTGGCTTCCCGGGCACCCGCCTGCATGCCGGGCTTGCCCGCCAGCGGCAAGTCCTGACCACCCAGCGGCAAGCCCTTGCCGCCCTGACTGGCAACCCAGGCTTCAAGATCCTCGACGGTCAGGCCGGAATCCCGCAACCCTTCCGTCTCAAGCAGCGCCTCCAGGAAGGCGCGACCATCCTTGCTATCCGGCGCCAGTCCTTCGCCTTTCTGCCCGTTCATCTCCCTGAACGCGGACTCCAGCAGTTGCAGCCCCTGCATGACATTCTCCCAATGAAGGACGTATTGACAGGCTTACTTGCAAGAGAGGGGCCAACCTTAAGACACTGACACTCCGGGCCGGCAAAAGCAGAAAATTATCGTTTCAATACATGCCGTTACGATGGATGAACATGCGCTGGGCCAGCTCGTCGGCCTCGCTCTGCTCCCGGCGGGCGGCAACCCGCTGCTCGGAGCGCTGCTCCTGCTGCACGACCTTGCCCATGGCGTCGGCGCGGCTGCGCTCGGCGTTCCAGTTCTGCCGGGCCTGTTCCACCTGTCGACGTGCTTCGTCGATCTGTCGGCGCTGCTGCTCGATGGCGCCGTCAATGCGTACGAGGAAGGCGTTGAAGTCCCGCAACCGGAAGGCGTCCATGACGTCGCCCTGCCCTTCGGCCAGGCGGTTGTGATAATCGGCACGGAACTGCTGGAGCTGCACCAGCCGCTGTTCCGCCTGCTCCAGCGCGGCCCGGGCCTGTCCGAACGCACGCGCGGCGCGTTCGGCGTTGTCGTCCATCACCCCTTCAACCGTCTGCAAGCGTTTCAACCGCGACATTGGATCCCCCGCCTGACGTTATTGAGTGGGCAGTACGGCCTGAAGCTTCTCGATGCTGCTGTGGAGGGATTCGGCCGCATGCAGATCCTGCTGCAGATACTCCAGCAGACTCGGCCGCATTTCTATGGCCTCGTCCACACGCGGGTCGGTCCCGCGCTGGTAAGCCCCCACGTTGATGAGGTCCCGGTTCTGCCGCCAGACACCGTAGATCTGCTGGAACCGTTGTGCCATGACTCGATGCTCCGGGTCCACGACATTCTGCATGGCCCGGCTCACGGACGCCTCGATGTCGATGGCCGGGTAGTGACCGGCATCGGCAAGGTCGCGGCTGAGAACCACGTGCCCGTCAAGAATGGCGCGGGCGGCGTCGGCGATGGGGTCGTTCTGGTCGTCCCCTTCGGCGAGCACGGTGTAGAACGCGGTGATGGACCCTCCGCCCACCTCGCCGTTCCCCGCGCGCTCCACGAGCCTGGGCAGGCGGGCAAACACCGACGGCGGATACCCCTTGGTGGTGGGAGGCTCGCCAATGGACAGCCCGATCTCCCGCTGCGCCTGGGCGTAGCGGGTGAGGGAATCCATGAGCAGCAGGACCTGCTGCCCCTGATCACGGAAGTACTCGGCAATGGCCGTGGCCTGCATGGCGCCGTGCAGCCGCATGAGCGGCGAGGCGTCCGCCGGGGCGGCAACGACCACGGAGCGTTTCAGCCCCTCCTCTCCAAGGATATCCTCGATGAATTCCTTGACCTCGCGGCCACGTTCACCGATCAGGCCGACCACCACCACGTCGGCGTTGGTATAGCGGGTCATCATGCCCAGGAGCACACTCTTGCCAACGCCGCTGCCGGCGAAAAGCCCCATGCGCTGACCGCGGCCGACGGTGAGCAGGCCATTGATGGCACGCACGCCGGTATCCAGGGGCTCGCGAATGGGGGCCCGGGAGAGCGGGTTCAGTGCTTCGCCGAGCAGGGGCATCCGCTCGGTGGCGGCGACGCCTCCGCGCCCGTCAATGGGGCGGCCGGCCCCGTCAAGAATGCGCCCCAGCAGACCGTTGCCCACGGTGGCCTCATAGACCCCTTCCTGGGGCGTCACCGTGGCGCCGGGGGTCAGGCCGTGCACGTCGCCGGTGGGCATGAGATAGAGGCTGTCATTACCGAAGCCGACCACTTCGGCTTCCACTTCCGTGCCGTCCGGGGTGGACACAAGGCAACGGGCCCCCACCGGCGCCTGACACCCCTCCGCTTCAAGTGTCAGCCCGACCATGCGGCGCAGCACACCGCTGGGCACGGGCCGGGGCCGCTCCACCCGCGTCTCCACCGAGCGCAGCCGCTCCAGCCACTCATCCCGGCGTACGGCGCTGGGCTCGCTCATGGGCGCTCCCCTGCCGGGTTCTGATCCTCGTCCCCCGGAGCGTCATCCCCACCCGGCGCGCTGTCGTGGCCGGCGGATTCGTCCGCGGGTGGTGTGTCGTCGTCATGGGTGTCCTGCTCGCCAGGGGGGACGTCATCCGCCCCGTCGTCGGTAGGTGGCTCGTCGGCCGCGGTCGGCTCGACGGCGTCGTCCTCCTGCTCGGGCTCCGGCTCGCTCACCGGCTCCACGTCGTCCGCTGCCGCAGCATCATCACGGAGGTCCTCTTCCCGGGCACCGAGCAGCTGACTGGCCAGCTGCGCCAGCCGCGTCTCCAGGCTGGCATCAACCCGCGCACGCTGCGCCTGCACGACACAGCCACCGCGACTGAGGGCCGGATCGTCCACCAGCGTCCAGGCGCGCTCTTCACGCTCTTCACCCAGCAGCTCCTGGAGGAAGCGGTGATCCTCCGGATGGACACGCACTGTCACATCCCGTTCGGACAGCGGCAGCAGCGCCACCGCTTCGCGGATGACTCCGAGTATCTCGCCGGGCTGGATCTGCAGCTCCCGTCGGATGACCTGACGCGCAAGCGTGAGCACCAGGCTGAGCAGCTGATCATGGACCTCGTCGTCCAGCTGCTCCAGCGGACGGGTCTGCGCCTGAATCAGCCTGTCGAGGGTTTTCAGGCGCTGGCGCTGCTCCTTCTCGACCTTCTTCGCGGCCTTCTCGCTGGCCGCCTGCCCCTTGCGCTCGCCTTCCGCGTAGCCGGCTTCGCGCCCTTCCGCAAAACCCGCCTGGCGCGCTTCCTCGCGGATGGCCTCCACCTCGTCCTCCGTGGGGAGCCGGATTTCCGGCTCTTCCGGCTCCGGTGACTCAGCCGGTTCATCACGTGGATTGACCACGTTGCCAGCAACGGATGGAAGCTCCCAGAGGCTGACGGCTTCAGCCTCCGCACCGCGCAGGACTTTAGACAAACTCATCGCCACCCCCGCCCAGGGAGATCTGATCCTCGTCGGCCAGCCGCTTGGCAATACTCAGGATGTCCTTCTGCGCACCCTCGACCTCGCTGAGACGCACCGGACCCTTGGCTTCCAGGTCGTCCTGCAGCATCTCAGAGGCACGCCGGGACAGGTTGCGGAAGACCTTGTCCTTGACCCCCTCGCTGGCGCCCTTGAGGGCCAGCACGAGGCTGTCGGTGTTCACCTCGCGCATGAGCGTCTGCATGCTGCGGTCGTCCAGCGCCGCCAGGTCGTTGAACACGAACATGAGATCCTGGATCTGGTTGCCCAGCTCCTCGTCCACCTCGCTGATCGCTTCCATCACGCCGCCTTCGACGCTGGTATCCAGGAAGTTGAGGATGTTCGCCGCGGCCTGGATGCCGCCGATGGAGGAGGACTTGATCCGCTGCTTGCCGGAGAACTGCTTCTCCATGATCTCGTCGAGCTGCTGCAGCGCGGCGGGCTGAACGCCATCCAGGGTCGCAATGCGCATGACCACGTCGTGGCGCATGCGCTCCGGGATCTCCGCGAGCACGGAGGCGGCATGATCCGGATCCAGATAGGAGAGCACAATGGCCGTCACCTGCGGGTGTTCCAGCCGCAGCATCTCCGCCACTGTGCGGCCGTCCAGCCACTTGATCTGTTCCAGGCCCCGGCTGTTGCCGCCCATGAGGATGCGGTCGATGATGCCGCCGGCCTTGTCTTCGCCCAGCGCCTTCACCAGCACGGAGCGGATGTAGTCGGTGCTGCCGATACCCAGCGAGGTCTGCTCGCTGACACCGATGACGAACTGCTCCATCACCCGGCCAACCTGCTCCCGGCTGACATTCTGCAGCCCGGTCATGGCCTGCCCGAGCACCTGGACCTCACGCGGCCCCAGGTGCTGAAGCACCGAGGCGGCGTCGTCCTCGCCCAGGCTCATGATGAAGATGGCGGCGCGCTCTGCGCCAGTCAGATTCTGCGCCGTGATGTTGTTGCCGTCACTCATCTTCGTTCAACCAGCCCTTGACCACACTTGCCGCCAGCGTCGGGTCGCTCTGCACCACTTCCCGTGCCGCTTCCACTTTTTCGTTCTGGTCCACGGCCATGGCCGAACTCTGGCCGATGGACCCGCTTTCCACGTCCGGACCGGTCAGGCGTTGCTGCACCTGGCCATCTGGCCCGACGGCCGCGCCAGGCGGCAGGCCGTCCACATCCGGATCGGCATCCTCTTCCGAGGCGCGTCCACCGCCGATCAGCGCCTGCACCAGCGGCCGTACCACGAACAGGATCAGCGCGAGGGCGACCACGCCGGCGATCAGCCAGCGCAGGAGTTCCTGCATCCACGGCTGCTCCATCAGCGGCACGTCGGGGACGACATCGCCGGTATCCACTTCCTCGAAGGCAGCATCGACCACGTTCACACGATCACCCCGGTCTTCGTCAAAGCCCACGGCGTCCTGAACCAGCTGGGTGATGCGCTCGATCTGGTCGGCGGACATGGCCTCCCGGACCATCTCCCCTTCTTCCTCGCCCTCGACCATGGGCTGGTCCACGAGCACGGCGACCGTCAGCCGGTCGACAGCACCCTCCGGCCGCTGCAGGTGGCGCAGGATGCGCCCGACCTCGTAATTACGGGTGGCGGTATTGGTGATATCGACCCCCGGCCCCATGAAGCCGCCGTTGTCGTCACCGTCACCGATCTCGCCACCTCCCGGTGGCTGATTGGTGAGCGCACCGGGGATGCCCAACGCCATGTCGGAGCCGGAACCCCGCTCCTCGCTGGTCTGCTCGCTGCGGATGACCGTGGCATCCGGATCGAACATCTCCTCCGTGGTCTCTTCCCGGGAGAAGTCCACGTCCGCGTTGACCTGCGCCTTGACCCGTCCGGAGCCGACCATGGGCGTGAGCAGCTCCTCGATGCGACGCTGGTAGTCGCGCTCCAGCCGCTCGCGCACTTCGAACTGGCTGCCGGACATGCCGTCATCGCGATCCTCGTCCCGGGTGAGCAGGTTGCCGTTCTGGTCCACGACCGAGACGTTGTCCTCCGTCATCTCCGGCACGCTGCTGGAGATCATGTGCACGATGGCCTGGACCTGCCCCTCGCTGAGACGGCGGCCGCCATGGAGTTCCAGCGCCACCGACGCCGTCGGCTGGCTGGACTCGCGGATGAATACGGAATCCTCGGGAATGGCCAGGTGCACACGCGCGTTGCTCACCGCGCTCAGGGAACGGACAGAGCGTGCAAGCTCCGTTTCCAGAGCACGCTGGTAGCGGGCGCTCTCCATGAACTGACTGGTTCCGAAACGCTGGTCCTCGTCCAGCATCTCGAAGCCGGTCCCCTGACCTTCCGGCAACCCCTGGCTTGCAAGGTGCAGCCGCGCCTCATGCACGTCGCCACGCGGGACTTCCACGGCGCCGGTGTCTTGATTCAGACGGACACTGGCACCGGACTCCCGGAGGGATTCCACCACCTGAGCACGGTCCTGGTCGTCCAGGCCGCTGTAGAGCGTCTGATAGGACGGTTGCTGTGCCCAGAAGAACACACCGACACCCAGGGCCACAGCGGCCACCACGCCGCCGATCAGCCCCGCCTGACGGAAATCCGTCGGCCGGCGCAGGAAACGCTCCCAGGGACGACCGGCTGTCCCGGCGCCCGTGTCGGCGCTCCCCTGGGGGTCTGCAGAGAGGTCCTGGGCGTCCCGGGAGCTCAGTGCCTGTGACTCAGCCATGCTGAACTAACCTCAATCACACGGGCATGTTGTAGATGTCCTGGTACGCCTCGACCAGGTGGTTACGGACCTGCTTGGTCGCCTCGAACGCGACGGACGACTTCTGCATGGACACCATCACGTCAGTGAGGTCCACGTCCTCGCCGCCAATAAAGGCATCCTGCAGGGCAGCCGACTCCTGCTGAGCGTCGTTGACGCCGTCCAGCGCCTCGCGGAGTGCCTCCACGAACTGCGGCCCGTCCGCCGCCTGCTCGGTCTCCTGTGCACCGCCGGCACGGTCAACCATGGCCTGCATCTGCTCAAGTGCCTGCGTGACGTTGTCGTTGGTCACCGGGTTCATCGTCTAACCTCCATTGGCAGCGGCCCACACAGGCCGCCGTTTCATGTTGATTTCCGCCATTGGCGCCGGGGCGGACCTTCAGCCCACCTGCGCCATGGCACTGCTGTCGGGCACCGGCACGCCGTCATCGCGCATGCGCGCGAGCTTGTAGCGCAGCGTGCGTACGCTGATGCCCAGACGCTCTGCGGTCATCTTGCGGCTGCCGTTGGACTGCCGCAGGGTGTCAAGAATCAGGCGGTGCTCGCTGTCCTTCATGCTGTCATCCAGGGAGGCATCGGCCTCCGGCGCCGCACTCGACAGCGGCCCCAGCTCGAACCGCAGATCCTCGGCGTCGACGCAGCCGTCGTCCGCCAGGATGAGGGCCCGCTGGACCACGTTTTCCAGCTCGCGGACGTTGCCCGGCCACTCGTACTCCCGCAGCATGTGCCGGGCCCCGGGCGACATGGTCGCGCCGCCGTCGCCGAACTTGCGCAGGAACGCGTCCGCCAGCGGCAGAATGTCGTCACGCCGCTCCCGCAGAGGCGGCAGCTGAATCGGGAACACATGCAGCCGGTAGTAGAGATCCTCCCGGAACTGCCCGTTCTGCACCGCCTGACGAAGATCGCGGTTGGTAGTGGCAACCACCCGCGCGTCCACGGGAATGGGCGCGGTCCCGCAAAGCCGCTCCACTTCGCGCTCCTGCAGCGCCCGCAGCAGCTTGGCCTGGAGCTCCGGCGCGATCTCGGAGATCTCGTCCAGTAGCAACGTGCCGCCGGCGGCCTGTTCGAACTTGCCGGGGTGGCTGCGGGTGGCGCCGGTGAACGCCCCTTTCTCGTAACCGAACAGCAGCGCCTCCAGCATGTTCTCGGGTATCGCCGCGCAGTTCACTGCCACGAACGGGCCCCGGGCCCGATCCGACTGTTCGTGCAGGTAGCGCGCGAACACCTCCTTACCGGTGCCACTCTCGCCGTTGAGCAGCACGGTGACCGGCTTCGGCGCCACGCGCCGCGCAAGATCCAGCACACCCCTGGTGCGCTCATCCACCGCGATCACGCCGCGACTGTTCATGACCACGGCGTGGCGCCGCGTCACGCTGACCACGGCCGATGCGTCTTCGGGGTTCGTCAGAAAATCGACAGCACCGGACCGAATCGCCTGGACCGCGCGCGGTACCTCCGCGCCGGCCTCCATGACCACCACCGGTGGCGCACCCGCGTGGCGCCGCAACTGGCGCCAGTCCCCGGGGCAGGCACCGTGGACCAGCGCCAGACTCACAGGCATGGACGCCACCAGATCGCAGGCGGAATCGACTGATGCCGCAGGCACGGGCTCGAAACCGGCAGCGTCAAGCGCCGCACAGGGCGCCTCGCGCGTAGCTTCGTCCGCTGCGACTACCAGGATTTTGTTTTCCGACACGGCGCACCCTCCGCATTCCGGACCGCAGCGTCATTTCGCCGACGGTTTCCGCGTTGTAGGGATGATTAATGCAGAAGACGTGCCAGAAATGGCCCGGGCGGGAGCCCGCCCGGAGCGGATCAGCTCACATCCGGACGCTGGATGTCGTACTTGCGCAGTTTCTCCACCAGGGTGGTCCGCCGGAGCTGAAGCAGCTCGGCTGCCTTGGCAACCACGCCATCAGACTCTTCCAGCGCCTCGCGGATCAGTCGCTGTTCCAGCTCGCCCAGGTACCAGCGCATATCGAGTCCGCCATCAGTGCGCTTGACCAGGCGCGCATCGGGATGCCGTGGAGCCTTGCCATTCACAGCGGGAAGCTGCTCCATGGCGCCGGCGTCCCTCATCGTGTCACGCACCTCGATCGCGTCGGAGGTGTCCGTATCGTCTGCAGCGGACGCCCCCTCATCGACCGCATCACTGCCCGCCTCGCCAACGGTTTCGCTGTCCTCCGCAACCATGTCGCGCAGCAGCTTCTCCGGCAGCTCGTCCACCACCACCTCGTCGAACGGGCAGATGATCGCCAGCCGCTCGATCAGGTTGGCCAGCTCGCGCACGTTACCCGGCCACTCGTAACGGCTGAGAACCGACAACGCCTCGGAGGACAGCCGCACCGAGCCGCGCCCTTCATCTTCGATCCGCTTGGTCAACTCCTTGACCAGCACCGGGAGGTCGCTGGCGCGTTCGCGCAGCGGCGGGGTTTCGATGGGGAAGACGTTCAGGCGGTAGAAGAGATCCTCCCGAAAGGAGCCGTCCTGGATCTTCGCCTCCAGGTCCCGGTGGGTCGCCGCCAGCACCCGGACGTCGGCCTCGATGCGCTTGTTGCCACCGACACGCTCGAAGGTGCGCTCCTGCAGCACCCGCAGCAGTTTCACCTGCATGTCGGGGCTCATGTCGCCGATTTCGTCGAGGAATATGGTGCCGCCTTTCGCCATCTCGAACCGGCCCTGGCGGGCTGTAATCGCACCGGTGAACGCCCCCTTCTCGTGACCGAACAGCTCGCTCTCAAGAAGATCCGGCGGAATGGCGCCGCAGTTGATGGGCACGAACGGGCCACTGCGCCGGGACGAGCGCGCGTGAATGTTCTGGGCGATCACTTCCTTGCCGGTACCTGACTCGCCGAGGATCAGTACGCTGGCGTCCGTCCCGGCGACCTGGTCGATGAGCTTCTTGACCCGTTTCATGGGCCGGCTGTCGCCCACCAGCCTCGGTGCGCCCGCCTTGCGCGCGAACTGATCACGGCGCCGGGCATTGTGTTTGAGCGCCTGCTTCAGCGCCGCGGTAAACTGGGCCTGTCGCAGCGGCAGGTCCAGCGTGCCGAGCACGTTGCCGGCGACGTTCTCCGCCGCGATGCGGGCGGCACCTTCCGGCACGAGCAGAAATACCGGAAGGTCATCGAGTTCACGGTTCAGTCGCTCCAGCGCAGCCAGCCAGCCGGAGTCGCCCTCCTCGACAGTGAACAGCGCCAGCGCCGGCTCCTTCTCGCGAACCGCAGCCTCGAGCTGCGCCGGATCACCGAAGCAGGCCGTATGATGGTCCTGGAAGCGGAGGATCGCTTCCACGGCATTCGCCCGCTCGCGATCCTCATCAAAGATGATCACACTAACCACACGCACCCCCCAGAGAAATCCCTGCTGACCCACCCCTGCCAAAGGGTGTGATCGACGCTGTCTGATGATGACCTTGTTGGGGCTCCGTCCCCGGTCAATTCGTTGTTGCATCGCACACCGGCGACGCCAATGGTTCGACAGTAGGATCAGGCCAGAGGGGTGTCAACGATCCGGCGTCGGGAATGCGACGCGGTTCACGCGGGTTTCGGCGGGAACGCAGGCGGGGTTTGAGCAGCTACATCACAAAAAACACGTAACGTGTTGTTTTGTCGTTATCAACGGCTGAAGTTACGCTCACATGGTGAGAATCAACGTGAATACCGCCGGTAAGCCGACAATGCGACCTTTCCTGTCTGGGTCCGGCGCACCGCTTCCCCGGCTTCATCCCGGGCCGCCTCGGCAAGCTGGATCAACTCCGGATCCAGAGCCAGGAGCTCGCGGATGCAGTGATTCACCACCTCGGACGCCTCGGCCGGCACCGGCTCGGCAAACAGCTGCTGGCTCAGCTCCCGGCGCTGCACCTCCAGCTCGGTCACCGTGGCCCACTCGCCCTGCCGCGCCGCCCGCAGCATCTGCTCGGTGAGCCCGAGCAGACGACGCGCAGCCTGTTTCTTGTCGTCAGCGGTCATCCACCTGCTCCTCAGCCACTGACACTGATGCTGCCCACCGACTCCGGCGGCGGCGTCTGGCGCTGGTCGGGCTCGCTGGCTGCCTGATCCCGGATGCCGTCCCAGCCGGCCTTGACCTCTCGCATCAGCCGCATCACTTCGTCCAACTTCTCCGGCTCGTTGCGCGAATGGCCCAGCAACAGCGTCTTTTCCTGGTAGAAATACATGGACGCCAGATTACTCGCCAACTCACCACCCTTGTCAAAGTCCAGGGAGTCCAGCAGACCATGCAGGATGCCGCAAGCCTTCTTCACGGCCGTGTTCTTGGCATTGATATCGCCACGCTCCATGGCGGCCTTGGCTTCGGCCGTGCGGGTGATGAACCCTTCCATGAGCATCTGGATCAGGCGATGGGGGTCCGCGTACTCGGCGGACTGGTTGTTCACCTGCTGATACTGGTTGAGCTTCATGTTCGCGTAGGTCATGGCTCGCTCCTTGTACTCTCCCTTAGAGGGAAACGCCACTCATGCCGCCGCCCGGCAGCTGCTGGCTGAGAAATTCACTGGTCTGCTGCAGCTCTGCAACCATGCGGTCCATGGCCGTGAACTGCTGAATGTAGCGGTCTTCCACGCGCGACATGCGCTGATCCAGTCGCGCGCGATCGTCTTCCAGGTCCGACAACCGGTTATTCAGCGAGCTCTCGCGCGAGGTAAGACTGCCCTCAGGCCCGATCAGCGCGTTGATGCGGTTGTCCAGGTCGGACATCAGACCGGTGGAGAAGGTGAGCACGCCAAGGTCGCCTACCTCCCCTTCATCCACCTGAACACTCAACCCATCGGCAACTCCCATGCTCCCGGTCAGCGTCCGCCCCGAGCCCTCGGCCTCAATCCCGCCGATGGTGCCGGCAACATCCTGGCCTTCGCCGGTCATGCCGACGGCAAGACCCAGCTGCTCCTGGAGCGTCGCTCCTGCTTCGGCGATTTCCACCGTTGAGGCAGAGCCGAACGCCTCGGACGCCATGGTGAACTCGCCGGTGTCCTCATCGAAGCCGACGGTGACCCCAACGCCGGCGTCATTGAGCTGGTCATCGCCATTGATGGCGGCCTGCAGCGCGCGGGCTAGATCGCTTCCGGAATCGAATTCCTCGGCAGGGAGACTGAGCAGGCCCGAGCGCACGCCGTCGATCTCCACGCGGATATCGTTGTCCCCGCCGGACAGGTCGAAGCCGTCACCGCTGAAAGCCACCTCACCCCGGGTCGCCGGCTCGGTCACGTTGACCGGATACCGCCCGGCCTCCGAGGCAGATCCGGCACCGTCAAACTCGAAACCTTCGCCGTCGACAATCCCCGTCTCGGCAAACAACGCGGTCACCGCTTCCGGGTCCTCCCGCACGGCGTCATCCAGACGCGACGCGTCCAGCTCCAGAGAGCCACTGCGCGTGGTCAGGATGCCGATATCCGCCATGGAGCGCACCGCACGGCCCTCCAGGGCCTCCACCGGCTCGGTGATGGCGCTCCTGAGCTGGGAGACGATACCGGTCACGGAGGACTCGCCATTCAGCGGCCCCGCCTCTTCCGTCTCCCGATCGTAATCGGTCAGTTCCGCGATGCCGCCCTGGAACGTGTTGAATGCCTCGACGAAACTCTCCACCTGGGACTGGATGCCGGCACTGTCGGTGGTGACGCTCACGGTGGCGGGGCTGTCGGTGACGGATTCCAGATCAAGCGTGATGTCATCCAGGACGTCATCCACCTCATTGCTGGACCGGGTCATGGTCAGCCCGTCGACGGTGAACTCGGCATCCTGGGCCGCCTGCAACTCGTCCAGAGCGCCGTCACCGTCCGGATCCAGCACCGCGGCGAGATCACCTTCCACATCCATGGTGAAGGCGCTGTCCGCGCCCTCGTCCTGGCCATTGAGCACCAGCCGCTGGCCGTTGCCATCGTTGATGATGGACGCCGACACCCCGGCGGTGGACCCGTTGATGGCGTCGCGGATGCCTTCAAGCGTCTGGTTGTCTTCATCGATGGTGATCGTGCTGACCCGGTCACCGGACGAGATGGTGATCTCGCCTGTGCCAAGGGGTTCATCCCGCTCTTCGATGTTGTCGACACTCAGCACAGACCGTTGTGCCCGGGCAAGCTGCTGAACATCGACCTCCCAGGAGCCGTCCTCGGCGTTGTCGCCGGCGGAGATGCCGACCGCCTCGCTGCTGGAGGAGGTATCGCGGCTGACGAAGCTGTCCGGATCCTGGAGCTCGGCCACAGTGGACTGGAAATCCCCCATCAGGCTCTGCACCTTGCCGAACGCAGAAATCTCCGTCTCGAGCCGCTCTTCCTGGCGGTCAATCCGGTTTTCGGCCGGTGCCCGCTCGGCAGCCACCAGATCGTCCACGATCTGGCGAATGTCGAGACCGGATCCTACACCCAGCGAGCTTACTGAAGACATTGCTCATCCCCTTGCACTGCTTGTCGGCGGCCACTCCGGACCGACGGTTCAGGCCTGGTCGTCGAACAGAATGCCCCGCATTTCCTCGATATTCTCAGCAATGGTGAGAATCTCTTCAGCGGGAATCTGCCGTATGACCTCGTCCGACCGGGACTCGAGGACTTTCACCACGGCCCTGCCGGTATCATCATCGACGCTGAACTCCAGATCGGTACGCACCAGCTGCACCGCTTCGTTGATCTGGTTGATCGCGCCCTGGACTTCATTTCTGGAGGCCGGATCCCCGGCCTGTACCTTGTTCTCGATCGCGCGGACAGCCTGCTCCAGCGGCCGCCCCTGTCGATCACCTGCCTTTTCCACGCTTGTACGGGTTACCGTGGGATCGCTCCCGCCACTGCTGCTGCCAGCGCTGGAGACCGACGGTACAAATCCGATTGACTCACTCATTGTTGTTCTCCTGACGGCTCACCTCGTGAGGCGCCTATCAGCGATTCCCGGGGCGAACCGCCCCGGGAACCGGACTGCCAACGAATCCCTTACTGCAGCAGAGACAGCGTGTTCTGCGGGATCTGGTTGGCCTGGGACAGCACCGAGGTGCCGGCCTGCTGCAGGATCTGACCACGGGTCAGGGCTGCAGTCTCTTCGGCGAAGTCCGCGTCCTGGATCCGGCTGCGGGCAGCGGTCAGGTTCTCGGAGCTCACGTCCAGGTTGGCGATGGTGGACTCGAAGCGGCTCTGCACCGCGCCGAGCTCACTCCGAGCACTGTTCACCTGGTTGAGGGCGGAGTCCATCACCTCGATGGTCTGCGTCGCCGACGCACGGGTGAGGACGTCGACGGAGTCGTTCAGGGTCCGGTCCTCGCCCTCGGGGATGTCGCCCTGGTCAACACCGAACAGCGCCTGGGCTGCGTCATCGTCGCCACCGATGTTGATCTCGCGACCCACATCGCCTTCCAGAACGATGCCGGCCTCGAAGGTCACGCCGTCGCTGAAGTCGCCGTCATCAAACACGTCGTCCGCCGCTTCAATGTCGATGGACGAGGAGGAGCTGGTCAGCACGAGACCATCATCGCCCATCGAGGCGCGAACGCCGCCGGTGCGCGAAGAGGCGTCATTAATGGCCTGCACCACTTCGTCATCATCAAGGCCGTCGATATTAATGGTGGAGCCGTTGATGGTGATGGACTCGTCATCGGTGTCGCCGATGTCGCCCAGCACGGCCTGCGTCTGGGAGTCCTGACGCGCGGTCACACCGGACTCGTTGGCCACCTGGTTCACCTGACCCACGACTTCGGCGATGCTGCTCACGTCCGAGACGTCGACATCAATACCGTTGATGGTCAGGGCGTCCTCGCCCAGATCACCCAGGGTGTCCCCAGCGTCCTCAACGGCAATGCCCTCGAGTACGCGGGCGCCAAGGCTGTCACCAGTGACATCGACGCCATCAGAGGTGATGGTCTGGTTGGCGTTCGCACCCACCTGGAAAACCAGCTCTTCCAGGGAACCGTCCAGAATGTTCTGGCCGTTGAACTCGGAGGACTCGGCGATACGGTTGACTTCCGAGATCAGCTCCTGCACCTCGTTGTCCAGCGCTTCGCGGTCGCCCGCGGAGTTGGTGTCGTTGGCGGACTGCACGGCCAGCTCGCGGATACGCTGCAGCGAGTTGCCGACCTCACCCAGGGCGCCTTCGGCGGTCTGGGCGAAGGAGATGCCGTCGCTGGCGTTGCGGCTGGCCTGGTTCAGACCGGTGATCTGAGCAGTGAACCGCTCGGAGATGGCAAGACCGGCGGCATCGTCAGCGGCGCTGTTGATGCGCAGACCGGAGGACAGGCGCTCCAGCGACACGCCCAGATCACTCTGGGAGTTCGACAGATTGCGCTGTGCGTTGATCGACGCAATGTTGGTGTTGATGATCTGAGACATGGTTTTAACCCCTACGTTGTCCCGATAGTGTCGTAGCCGGTTTTCCTTTGCAGCTCCGCAGTCGGTTCCGCCGGCTCACACGGGTTAACGGCCATATCGATCCGGACTTTAGGCTTGCCAGACACTTTTTTGTGAACCACTTCACAAAACCTCCCCGATACGGGGTCACCGGCTGCGCGTCTCCACCGGGCACACCACCAGCACCCGCCCTCGAGCGCCGCAGACCTGCACACGATTGCCGGCGGCAATTGCCGCCCCGGCACTACAGGCCCGCCAGAATTCGCCGCGAACCAGCACCAGGCCTGATTCGGCCACGTCGGTTCGTGCGGTACCGGTAGCACCAAGCAAACTCTCTGCCACATTCTGCTGGGCTGGCCGCATGAGAGCCGGACGATAAAGCGGATAGAGCGCAACGTCCTTGATCAGCCACACCAGAGCCACCCAGAACACGCTCTGGCCACCGAGCCAGCCCCAGCTGTGGACGATATAGAGAACGGACCCGAGCAGGAGCCACCCCGGCACCTGCAGCAGGGTGTAACGGGTCAGCGGGTGCTGGAGGAATGAAGGCTGGCCGGGGCGCTTGCTGCTCATGGGGCGGTCACCCGGCGCGGTTCCCGGGCTCAGGCACGCAGGGCCACTTCCCCGCGGAACCGCGCAATAACATCCTTCATGTCGTCCGGGAGTTTCTTCAGCACGGTCTGCGCCATGGTGTCCGGCACACCCCAGGCGGCTTCCGCGATGGAGCCGGCGATGGCGGCCTGGGTGTCGGCGTCGCCACCGAGGGAGATGGCGTTGCGCACCGCCCCCTCGACACTGTCCGCCTCGAGAAAGGCGATCAGCGCCTCCGGCACCGACCCCTGGCAGGTGACGTCGAATCCGTACTCGGGCCGGATCGCATCCAGGGAGCGGTCCAGCGCATACCCGCTCTCCTCCGCCACGCGCGAGCGGATTTCATCCTGGGTGGCGCCGGTGCGCGCGAGGAAGATCGCGAGTGCCGTGGCACGGGCTCCCCGCACTCCCTCCTCGTGGTCATGGGTGCAGGCGGCGCTGCGCTCGGCCTGCTCCAGCACCGTGGCCTCGTCGCTGAACCACCAGGCAATCGGGCTCACGCGCATGGCGGATCCGTTGCCGAAGCTGTTGTAAGGCTCCGCGTCGGCGGACATGAACCAGCGGGCGAAACGGATCCCGTAGCCGCGGGTGGGAAACCGCCTGGCCCAGCGGCGCATGGCCGAGGCGTAGGACTCGTCATCCAGCAGCGCGTCGGCAATGGCCACGGTCAGCACGGTGTCGTCGGTAAAGGCGCATTCGTGGTGGAACAGCGGAAAGTCCGTACGCTTGACGGGCCAGTGCTCGTAGACGGAGCCGATGACATCGCCGGTGATCGCTCCAAGCATGGCGCTCCTCCGCAGCCGCTCAACGTACGTGGTTGACGTCCTGCCCCAGCATCTCCGCCGTGACCAGCACGATGCCCCGGGGCGAGACGTGATAGTAGCGCCGATCCTGCTCGGGGTAATGGCCGATGACCGTGTCGTCCGGGATGCGGCAGCCCTCGTCGATCACGGCGTTGCGGATACGGCAGTTCCGGCCGACACTCACCGCCGGAAGAATGACGGAGTCCTCGACCACGGAGTTGGCCTCCACCACCACCTGCGAGAACAGCAGCGAGTGACGGACCACCGCACCGTTGATGATGTCACCGCCCGAGACCATGGAGTCCACGGCCATGCCGGGCACCTGCTCGCCGGCCACCGTGCCGGTGGTGAACTTGGCAGGGGGCAGCTGCGCCTGGTAGGTCCAGATGGGCCAGTTCTCGTCGTAGATGTCCAGCTCCGGGCTCGAGCCGATCAGCTCCTGGTTGGCCTCGTAGAAGGCATCCACCGTGCCCACGTCACGCCAGTAGGGCTGCTGGTCGGTCTGGGGGTCGCGGAACGGATGGGCCACGACCCGCGCATCGTGAATCGCAGTGGGGATGACGTCCCGCCCGAAATCCCGGGTGGACGCGGGGTTCTCGGCATCCTCGCGCAGGACCTGTTCGAGGAAGTCGCGGTTGAACACGTAGATGCCCATGGAGACCAGCGCCGTGGCATCATCCCCCGGCACCGGCTCGGGGCTTTCCGGCTTCTCGGTGAACGCCAGCACCTGCCCGTGCTCGTCCACGCTCATGACGCCGAACGCGCGCGCCTTCTCCAGCGGCGTCTCGACGCAGCCCACGGTCATGTCCGCGCCGGACTCCACATGGCGCGCGATCATGGGGCCGTAGTCCATCTTGTAGACGTGGTCGCCGGCCAGCACCAGGACGTACTCCGGGTTGTGCGCCTTGACAATATCCAGGCTCTGATAGACAGCATCGGCGGTGCCGGCGTACCACAGGGGGCGATCCAGCCGCTGCTGGGCCGGCACCAGCTCCACGAACTCGCCGAATTCCCCGCGCAGAAACCCCCAGCCGCGCTGGACGTGCTGAATCAGCGAGTGCGCCTTGTACTGGGTCAGGACCTGGATGCGGCGGATGCCGGAGTTGATGCAGTTCGACAGGGGGAAGTCGATGAGACGAAACTTGCCGCCGAACGGCACGGCCGGTTTGGTCCGCCAGTCCGTGAGGTTGGCGAGGCGGCCACCACGCCCGCCGGCCAGAATCATGGCCAGGGTGTCCCGGGTGAGACGGCTGACGAAGCGGGGGTTGCGTTCCAGAAACATCCGGCGTCCTCAAGATCCCATTGGCGCCCTCGGGCAAGCGGAGCGCTCAGGATAATGGCTGCCGTGGCCGCTCACAATCACCACATCCGCAGAACGCCGGCCTGGCGCAGATGATGAACGTCAGCAGGGTGATCCACATCGCTGACGGGCGCGAGCCGGGTACTGCGCCACCCGAGGCGGCGCAGTCGGCGGTTTGTCTCGCCCATGACGGCACTGCTCCCCCAGGGCACATTCGTGAACAGTGCAGGGTCCACTGCGCGCAGACCGATCAGCGCGTATCCGCCATCGTGCGCCGGCACGAATACGGCATCATCACCCGCCGCCAGGCGCTCGAATGCAGCGCGAATGGCGCCGGGACCGAGCGCGGCGCAGTCGGCACCGACGATCACGGCGTAAGGGGCCCTGCGGAGTGTTTCCCGGAAGGCACCCTGCATCCGCTCGCCAAGCCCGCCCGCAGGTTGTGCGCGCAGGCGGGCCTCCGCTTCCCTCGCCCGGGCGCGCACCCAGGGGTGGCCGCACCCCGGCGCGCACCAGATCTCCACCGGAGCGACCCGACTGGCGACGGCAACACCCAGGGTCTGACGAAACAACTGCTGGTAGATCCGGAGCGCACCACGGCGTCCCCATGTCGACTGCAGGCGCGTCTTCACGCGACCACGCACCGGCGCCCTGGCGAACAGGAGCAGCCGCCCGTCGGGGAACAGCCAGTCCGCCATCAGGGCTGCGCTCCGTAATAGCGCTCATGCAGACGGGCCGGATCGGCGCCCAGGAAGTAGGCCAGCCGCAGACGCCACATCAACAGCACGGTACGCACAATGCCGTGCTCCTGCCAGCGACGGGCCGAGGTATGGAGTTGCAGCGGCAGACACACGGGCAGCTGGCGCTGACGGAGGGCCTGGGACAACGCCACATCCTCCATGAGCGGCACCGACGGGAAGCCGCCGACACCGTCAAAAAGCCGCCGCGAGGCAAATAGCCCCTGGTCGCCGGTGGCGATGCCGGTCAGCCGGGAACGCCAGGTCATGGCCGTGCCGATGACGCGGAACGCGGCGCCTGGTGCGCTGAGCCTGACCTGGAAAAACCCCCAGACGCGGCGCCCGCCGGAGCAGGCGTCGACAAGGGCCTCGATCGCGCCGTCCGGCGCGCGGGTGTCGGCATGGAGAAACCAGTAGAGATCACCGGAAGCGAGCTCGGCACCGCGATTCATCTGGGCCGCCCGACCGCGCGGGCCCTCAACCACACGATCCGCGAGCCGCGCGGCGATTTCCGGAGTGCCATCGCTGCTGCCGCCGTCCACCACGACAATCTCGTGCCCCGCTGCCCGTGCCGGCTGCAACGGTGCCAGTGTGTCGGCGATGCCCGCCGCCTCATCGAGTACCGGAATGATCACGCTGATTCGCATACCCGCATAGTAGGCAGGAATGCCGACGGGCGGAAGCCGGATTTCCCGGGCTTGGTCCAGCCGCCAGGCGATGGTATATTAAGCACCGTTTTTCGGGGCCGTAGCTCAGTTGGGAGAGCGCGACATTCGCATTGTCGAGGTCAGCGGTTCGATTCCGCTCGGCTCCACCAGACAAGGCCACGCCAGTGGCCCGAACCCGCACCGCCTTCGCGTTGCGGGTTTTTTTTCGCCCGGGGTTTCGGTTTCCTCGTTCGGTTTTGTGACCGGTGTCAGGTTTGGTGGACCCGGCTTTGCCTGCCGTCCACCCCCGTGGCACCCTGAACGAACGTAAAGCGAACACCCGGGTGCGACCGATGGGCGAAGCGTTAACACCGCCCGCGAGCAGCAACGGCAAGCTCAGCGAGACCCACCAGGCCCTGTTTCAGGAGCTCCAGCACCTGGCATCACCCTGGCAGGGACTGCTGATCTACCAGATGCCCTGGCCCGGGCGCGCCGTCAGCCTGGCACCACAGCACCTGGGTGAACTGGGTGCCGTGTTGCGGCAACGCGCCGGGCCGCTACGTCATCTCAGCGAGAGCGGCCTGCATTCCATCGTTGCTGCGGAAACGGCGGAAGCCGGCTATCCCGCCTGCAGGATCCGCCGCATACCGACAGCCGGCCATGACGCCGTGCTCCTGATTCTGGTCTCCCCCGATCAAGACACCCCGCCTCCGGACGAAACGCCATTCAGCACACTCGAGAAACGCATCGCCGAGGCGCCGACACCGCCCCACCCCGATCGCCTGGCGCTTGAGCGTGCCGGCCTGGACGTGGAAACCGGACTCCCGGATCACGATGGCTTCTGCCGCGTCCTCCAGGCGATGCTCAGCGACCTGGACGCCGATAACCAGGCTGTGCTCCTTGGGGTTGTGAACCTGGCGTCGGAACGCGACCCGCGCCCATCCGCCCGCGTCCTGAACGAGGTGGCCCACCGACTGATCCGCCAGCTGGGACAGCGGAGCCGGGTGGGGCGCGTCGGGCCAAGCACCCTCGGTGCCGCCGTCACCGCCGCCCCCCGGGAGGGCGAAGAGGAGATGGTGAGACGGGTCAGGGGCATCATCCCCTACCTGCCGGACACGTGGACCCGCCCCGCAATCGGCGGGATACAGCTGCGCCGCTCCGATCTGGAACAGCCCGGGATGCGCCTGCAGCAGGCCATGGATCGCACCGGCTGAACCCGCCTACAAGGCCGCGGGTTCAGCCCGCCGCCCGCCTCCGCTATACTGCGCAGCCCAAGCCCCGGTAGCTCAGTCGGATAGAGCAACCGCCTCCTAAGCGGTAGGTCGCAGGTTCGAATCCTGCCCGGGGCGCCATCAGCCCTTCCTAGGCTTTCCGAAACAGTCCAAGAAAGATGTCCAGTGTTGTGGTGCGCTTGCCAGTTGTTGGCGTCGGCACGACTGAACGAACTGACCGGGAAGACAGATGCAACGGTCCTCGTTTTCGGGTGTGGTGAAGTTCTGGGTGGCGCTGCCCGTCTGGGCAGTTTTCTTCACTCTGAGCGCGAATGCCGCGGCAGCCGACTGGCTGGATGTGGAGGTTCGACGCCTTGCTTCCGACGAGACTTTCAACCTCCGGCATGTGATCGGTGATGGACCGGCGCTGACAAGTTCAAGGTTGAGGCCGTCGAGCTCGCGCTGCAAGCTGACGTCCAGCCCCAGGCCATGGCTGCACGACTAGGCATCCACCCGTTCATGCTGTCACGCTGGAAGAAGGAATACCGCAAGGGTCGATTCATGGCAAAGCCTCCCAAGGGCAGCGACGCGGAAGCCGCGAGGTCACCTGTGTGCGCCGCCTGCGACAGCCAGCGAGTGGTACGCAATGGTCGGCGTCCCGGGCTTCAGCGCTGGCTGTGCCGGGATTGTGGAAAGACATCGAACGCCACCAGCGGCACGCCGTTATCCCGGCTGCGCGGCAAGGAACTGTTCGCTGCTTACGCCGAGTGCATGCGGCGCGGGATGACCATCCGGGCGACGGCGCGTGAACTCGGTGTGACCATCGACAACGCGTTCCGCTGGCGTCGCCGCTTTCTGGAAAACGCGGTCAACCACCAGCCTGAAAAAGGCTGTGGCCTGCTGGACGTCGGCGAGACCTACTTCCGGCGCTCCCAGAAAGGTTCGCGCAAGATGGCGCGTGCGCCGCGCCGGTATGGCGGCGGGCAAGGCTGCGGCGGCCACATCTGCGAGGGCGGCTTCCATGTACAGAACGTAAACAACTCCACGGCCGCCTCCAGAGCTGGATTCTCCACCGCCTTCGTAGCGTTGCCACGAAGTATCTGCCGAACTACTTGGACTGGGTGCGGTTAACCAACTGGAAACATCAGGGCATCGACGCGGACGAAATTGTCACTTCGGCAATGGGACGACAGACGATCAACCTGTAAGTTGAACAGAGCCTATATTTTTTATTGACTTTGTCGAAATAGAAGAAGTCTCAGGACTCTATGCTATGTCATCAAATGACCAAAAAACTGCCAACGGCGATGGAATTAACTGGGATCAGCACGCTTGGCTGACACTGATTCGCGAACATGACATCAAGAATATCCTGGCTCATCTCGAAGACAATGACGATAAGCAGGCGCACGCTGCTGTCACCATGTGCATGTTAACCGGCGCAAGGTTATCTGAGATTCCAGAGATTACAGTCACCGACTGTGATGAAATCGTCATTCCAACGCACGATGATCAATCCGAAGATGCCTCCACACGGAGGATACGACTGATTGGCGAGCCGTTGAGACAGGCCAAGGAAGCGCTCCCAAACCTACCTTCACCAAGCGATATTCAAGGCGTCGAAAAGCGCCTGGGAGAATTGACCGAAGTCCTTGTCGCCCGTCGCAAGTTCAAGCCAACATTTGCGGCGATGCGCCATCATGTCGGCTCAGAGCTTCTTGAAAGCAGACTCGACAAAGACGATATCGCCTACATTATGGGCCATCAATCCGCTGATGGACTGGAGGAATACGAGCAGTCTCAGTCAAAGTCAAATGCAAAAGTTCCCTATATTGAGCCTGCCCACAAGGAGCCCACCGGAAACAAAGGGTGGGCTAATAAAAAAGACTCAGCACCACCACCTCGCCCGACTTTCAACCAACAAAGTGACGAGTATCAGTCATTCATAGAAAGTGCGCATGGATTCGGCTTCGGTGCATACCTTTTGTGCTTCGGAATGGCAATCGCAGTCACTTCTTTTCTTTTCTATTTCTTTATTTTTTTGAGTGTGATCGATGGCCTTTTCTGGAAAATTGCCGCCATTGCTGCCCTATCCCCTTTATGGGTCACTGCCTTGGGATATATAGCCTGGTTTCTCTGGATATCAATCGAGTTTCTTGTCGTCTTCGTTTATAAAGAGATACGGCTTTTTATATAAACACGACTGACAAACAAGGAAGGTGCGAATATCGTCGCCAGGGAAGACGGATCCGGACGTTCGCCTTCACCATCTCGGTGGGTACAGCCAGCCCTACCAGGTGCGCGGGTAGGTGATGTCGGTGACCCCGGCCTGATCCGGGCGCTCAACGGTAAAGCCCCGATTGAGCGTGTTCGGTGCGAGGATCGACGGTTTGACGGGCATGGCTATAGTCGCTCGAGAACGCCCGTCCGGATGTATTGGACATTTGTTCGATCACTTCTATAAATCCCTTCAGGCAAATGACTCCGAAGTGCCGGCAAGACATGGACGCGGCGGCGTATCACGTCACGGAGGCGGAATAGGAGTCGAAATCATGCATGGTGATTATCCGTAGCCTTCCCCGCCAAGTAGACAGTGAGTTCCTGGAGCCACTGGCCTTTTGAGGTCCCCCCGGATATCTGACCGGTCAAAAGTCGAGAATTCCGGCTTGTGAGTGGTCTCGTTGGAACTCCTCCGGAGTGCAATCTCCCAAGGAGCTGTGCGGGCGATCACAGTTGTATTCGCGCCGCCAAGCCTCGATCTTCTCTCGGGCGTCTTCCAGGCTGAGAAACCAGTGAACATTCAGGCACTCGTCCCGGAAGCTGCCGTTGAACGATTCGATGAACGGATTATTCTTTTTTTCAGGGCCTTGAGAAGTCCAAGCCAACCCCGTTCTCTTACGCCCACTTGTCGAACGTACGCGATATGAACGCGCTGCCGTTATCGACGTGAATGCGCTACGGGCAGCCACGCGTCAGACGGAGCCGCTCCATCGCGACAACAACGTCCTCGCCACGCAGGCGCGGTCGACGTCGATGCCAAGGGCTTCGCGACTAAAATGATCGACTACAGTTAACGCCCCGGATTCGGCGCCCCTTGAACAGCTCGTCGGAGACGAAGTCCACGGCCCAGGCCTGGTTCACTGCGGTGACCTCGGGCTTCGCCTCGCGATGGATCGCAGCCACCCTTCGGCGCGGGGATGTGCTTTGTAGTAGTACAACGCTCAAGCCAGCCGCATGAGCGCAGTCGCCAGCCGCACGCTCACGCGGTAGCGCTCCACCATCCAGCCCGCCAGAGCCCGTCGTCGGGCGGGCTTCAGAGTTTTTCGCAGCACCTCCTGGCGCATCTCCTTGTCCAGGGTGAGATCGGCGACAACGCCCTTGAGGCGCCGGGTCTCGCCTTTAAAATGCTTGAGCCGACGCACCTCCGGCGCGCCCAGGCCGGCGAACTTCTTCTGCCCGTTGCAGAGCGTGGCCTCGGAGATCCCCACCTTGCGACAGACCTCCGTCGCCGCCGTGCTGATCTCGACGTGCTTGATCGCAAGCGCACTCTGCTCAAGGGTGAGCTTCGATTTCTTCTTCGCGCGTCCTCTCCCCCAAGGATTCTTGCTCGCAGCGGATTCCTCTACATACGCCATCGGCCAGTTTCGCGGAGGGAGGTCAATAGAATCCGTTGCGGGCAACGCTGAGCACACGACGCATCTCGGCCACCCGTTACGCGTCGTGGTGGTCACCGGATGAACCGGTACTTCACTTGGGGTTCTTGGCAAAGTACCGAGCGGCTTTCCTCAACAACATGAGGACTTTAGCGAGTAGACGTGTAACGCCCCGAATGTGACGGTGATCTATAATAAGCTCTCTTGGCAATGCTCCGGTAGCGGACTTTGCGGTGCCCCAAGAGGTTCTTGACGACATGGAAGGAATGCTCGCCACGCGCCGGGACTCTAACTTTCACCTTCTCGGTGGCATAACGCAGCCAGTCGACGGCGCTATTTGCGAGCATCCGGCGCTGGCCGCGCTTCATGGCAATGTGCCAGTCAACAACGGCGTTCGCGGTCTCGGCGCACTTATCGGCGTCCTGGTAGCCCAAGCCGCCAAACACGTCATCCTCTTCACCGTGGAACACGGTGATGTGTCTGGGTGACGTCCGCCACGTTGGCCGCCGCCCACTTCAACGAGGGAACGAGGCAGGTGTGGACATCGCTTCCCACTTGCGCCTTCATGCCAAGGTCTTATTGATTGCCCTTCTTGGTCTCGTGCATTTCCGGATCCCGGGCCCGATCGCGGCTCTTCGTCAGCGGCGGCGCGACAATAAGCATGGCGTCCACGACGGTGCCTTTGCGCAGCATCAGGCCCTGTTCAGCCAGGTGCGCGCTGATCACCTCGAAGATGGCGCGGGTGAGCCCATTGGACTTAAGCAGCATGGTCGCGTCCGGGGCACATTCCCGAGCAAGGTCGATGCCGGCAAACTGCCGGGTTGCCTGGCGGTCATCGGTGGTGTCTTCGATGCCTTCGTCAGAGACCCCAAAGCACTGCTGTGCAATATGCATGCGCAGCATGCGCTCGAGGCCGATCACTGGCCGATCGCGCTTGCCGCTCTTCGGGTAGAAGGCTTCGAGCTCAGCGACCAGTGCCGTCCACGGCACGACAGCGTTGATCCACTTGAGGAAACGCTCGCGCCGGGTGACGTTTTGCTTCCCGGCATACTCAAGATCAGAGAGACTTTTCTGCACCGGCCTCTGACTCGCTCCTGCGCACCAGCGCGTAGCATCTCAACTCAGGCCCGCCCTTGGCACGCCCGCGAACGAATAAATCAGCATTTCCCTGCCGCTGCAACAGCCGCTACCGATAGCTTGCGATACCGCACTCTTCCAAGTTCAGAGGAGATAACACCATGTCACTAGAGATTCTTTCAATACTAACTCAAGGCGCTGATTTAATAGCAAAAATCCGGGAAATTGAGGTTATAAATCGATTCCACAAGCTAGCGGATAACTTAGAAGCGGAGGCAAGCAAAAGGGCTTTCAGAGAAGTGTTGATTGGTTTTGACCATATGGCGACAGCGAATCAATGTGAAGATTTTGAATCGCAAGTTGACGAAATGCGTATGGCAAGAACGCGTTTCATGCAATGCACACACCTTGACCCGAACGGGGAGCAGATTTTACTCGATTCAAATGGCGGCACGACAAGGATCCCCAACAGTTTTATTATCGCAGCTGGTTATTTTGGTAACTTCGTTTACTTTTCAGCAAGAAAAGAAAGAGCAGTCGCTATTCTTCAAGCGTATTTGTGTGGCGCCTCACAGCCAGAAGAATGTGTTAAGATTTTTTCAATGAAGACTATGAAAAACATTTTGACGAACTAGAGGTTTACAAAAGAAATAACATATCGATTCTCGAGAGCGCGGCAAACATTCCGAAAGGGCCCCTTGGGTATATATCCAAAGAAGACTTAATCAGAGCGAGAAAATACTCGGCAGAATGTTTCGGGGAAGAATTTTATACTCTCGATGAGATTCAAGATAAAAAAGATATTATATGTGATCGCATCTCGGACTACTCTCGAAAGCAGATCAGAATGGCAACGGAAAGTAGGGGTAACTTTGCGAGAAGTTTGCCAAGTGCTTTAGGGGAGTTGCTGGTTCTGGATAATTCGTCCGGTGGGAAGAAGGAATTAATCTGATTGCTTCTTCACCGACGTCACCACCAGTTAGCGCAGTCCGGACTGCCGTTCTGACGGTACGCTGTCGCAGCGCTACTACTGAACGGAAACTCGTTTCATTACCGCGAATCCCGTAACCTGTCCACCCTGACGAGCCGAGATACAGTTGGTTTACTGCGAGCGAAGCTGAGATCTCGGACCCAAACTGCACATTCCGCAATAAATCTGTCGCTGACGGCGGTCGTGTTGCAGGTTTTCACGGTTGCAAAGCGGGACAATAGTCCTCGTGCCTAAGGACACGCTCCCCGCAGGGCATCGTTCAAGGCCAACTGACAATCTGCGCAAGGAGAATCCGTAAATGACCGATCACTACTGCGACCGCCTCCTCGCTCGCCGTGAGGTAGAACACTTGACAGGGCTCCCAAGGTCGACACTTTACGAACGCCTACGCGAAGGCGCGTTCCCAGAAGCCGTCTCTGTCGGCCCCCGGGCGGTCCGGTGGCGGCTTAGCGACGTAAGGGAATGGATCGAGAGTCGACGCCCGTGATGCACGCATCATCGGCGCAGCGGTCCTCACACATCCAAGGCACCACGTGAACGTGCCTTGGATGTGACGTCCTGCCGTTACTCTGTAACTCTTCCTTCACTCCACGTTAGTCTAACGGTTCAATCCAGCCCAAGGCGGGCCCGGCTAAGAACTTAGTCGTGTCATCGATGCAGGCCAAAGCACTTGGGGAGCAAGAGGCTGCGCGATCAAGTAAGCACGTGTGCAATTCATACTGAACGATCCGGGGGTACTTGCGGGGGTACCCCTTAGATTCTATGACATTGTTTCATTGGCAAGACAGCTTCTTAGGCGACTTATTTGACGCCTGCCCCGGGGCGCCAGATTCCAGTATTACCCCCGAGGCATGCGACCGAACGTCGCGCGTGCCCACGGCGCACTTGAGCCTGCAATATTGAACAGTCAGGTCCGATCTCTAATACCTGCACCAATCGCCGAGGGGCCGATTTTCCAGGGACAGGGCGTTGGTGGCATCGATCTCAAACAATCGGCACGCATCCCGTCTCGGCACTGGATCCGTGTAGGCAACCTGCCCCTCACTCCTGCAGGCCTGGTTGACTTCATCAAGAAACCAATCCTTTAGCGCCGCATCATCGAGAACCTCCGCGTGCCGTTCGTGATCGTCGATCCAGTGGCGACAATCGATCACCAGGTTCGCGTCGGTCTCCGGAACGGGCTGCCCCACGAGGTTCAGCGGGATCAGCCAAAGGCCCACGAGCAAGCCGACAACGCGGAGTTTAATCATGACAAACGCTCCCTATGTACTCGGTTATGGTGTGTCAACCTCATAACCAGCTCGATTGAGGCGGCGCCGGTGGATCCCATTGGCGCCGCCTGTCGCGGCTCACGTCGGGCCGAACCCTATTCCGGGCGGTCCTCCGGTGGCCCTATACGGCGCGGACGGGTCGAGATCGACTCCAGGAACGCAATAATCTCGTCGAGCTCCGCCTGAGTAAGCCTGAGTGGCTGTAGGCGACGCGAGGTCTCCGGAAATAACGGGTGATCGGCAACATGCTCGCGTGGCTGCGGATGCGCCCCACCGGCGTTGTACAGGTTCAGCACCGCCTCCAGGCTGGTGAACAACCCGTTGTGCATCCAGGGGCCGCGCTCGGTCACGTCCCGCAGGGAAGGGGTCCGGAACGCACCAACGTCTTCCGGTTCACCGGTGACGTTGTACCGGCCTCGGTCCTCGTGTGTCCGGCCGAAGAAGTGAAGACCCAGGTTATGGAAGGCCTGATCGGACATGAGAGCGCCGCTGTGGCAGTTCATACAGCGCGCCTTGGTCCGGAACGTGTGCAGGCCGCGAATCTCGTCGTCGTTCAGCCGGTCCGGTTGGTCATCGAGGAACCGGTCGAAATCGCTCGTCCGGCTCGTGATGGAGCGTACGAACGTCGCCAGAGCCTTGGCGATTCGCTCGGGCGAGACATGTGGATCGCCGAAGGCTGCCTCGAATCGCCCGGCGTAACCGGTGATACGCCCGATGCGGGCGGCCGCCTCGTGTCGATCCGCGTTCATTTCCCTCGGGTCCTCCAGCGCCAGCAACGCCTGCTCCTCCAGACTGTCCGCCCGACCATCCCAGAGCAGAGCTTCCTGGTAGCCTGCATTGAGCAATGACATGGAGTTACGATCTCCTGTCCGACGGTCGTGGCCGAAAGGGACGCGGCGACCGTCGGACCAACCGAGGTCGGCATCATGGCAGCTGGCGCAGGCCAGCTGTTCGGAGCGCGAAAGGCGTGGATCGAAGAAGAGATGCCGCCCGAGCTCCTCCTTCTCCGCGGTCGGGGGGTTATCCTCTGGATAGGGCATGGCGGGTAGATGGCCCAGTTCGGGGGCGATGACACCCTTGGCCAGTTGCGGCCGCGGCCAGCATGCGCGAGGTTGGCTGTACACGATACGAAGCTCATCCGCTGAGGCACCATCCGGCACGGGCAGGCAATGATGCTGCCAGATACGCAGCGGGTGACGCCCCGGGGCGACGTCCTGCCATGCGATCCCGTTGATTTGATCCGGGGCATGGCCGTCATACCCCGATCCCTGCGGCGGCAGCACAGCGCTGGCAATGGAGATCACGGCCCCTAGTACGCACAGCGCCACCGCGACCCGTGCCGCGACGCTGCGACGCCGCGCACGCTGATCGGCCATCGACTGAATGCTAGAAGGTGACATTGGCGCCCAGCCAGAACGTCCGCCCGGTCTCGATGCCACCTCGCCCGGATGCCACCGTGTGCGTGCGCGAGTTGAAGACATTGCCGACCTCGGCTTCCAGCCCCAGGCGCGCGCGATCGGCGAGATTCACGCTGTAGTTCACGCTGAGGTCCGAGATCAGCGTGGGCGGTTGTTCGGTTTCCGCATAAACAGTGAGTTCCCGCTCGCGCTGTATGCCTCCCTCATCAACCGTGACGGTCTCGGTGCTGCCCGTCTCCACCACGTTGGTGAAACGCCCGCGGTAGCGGGTAACCAGGCTAAGGCGGAGGCGGTCCATGCACGTCCTGGCGATGGACACGGACCCGGTAATCGGACGATTGAAGTCCTGCCTCAGAACGCTCAGGCGGCTCCTGCGGATAGGCTCGCCCTTGTAGAACACAAACTCGCTCTGCCGGGCCTCCTCCACCGCATCGTCAAAAGTCGCGTTGCTCGACTCCGACTCCGAGTAGGTCGCCGAAATCCCCAGCGTCGTCCTGCCCCATTGCCGCCGCCATGAAAAGGAGAAACTCTCGTACCGGCTGCGCCCTTCATTGGTGAGAAACCGCGCCCGGGTGCCGTCAGGCCGTGTTTCGTCCTCCTCCTGCTGAGCGAATTCGTCGCGATTATCCCGGCGAACGTAGTTCAGCGACGCCACCCCCCCGAGCACACGCTGGCGAACCCCAATGGTGCGTTCATCGCTGTAGGGCGTATCGACATCCCGGCCCTCGAAACGCAGTTGCCCCGCACCGGTATCCCGTTCCCAGTCGTTGACGACGTTCTGCGTTGCTCCTCGAAACTCACGGGTCCAGGGCTCTCGCGCCTCGCGTAACCGATAGGTCAACAGGGCGCCACTGTAGTACCGGTTGAGACCGGCGATCAGGACCGTGTGGTCGTTGCCGAAGACGTCGTAGCCGGCGCGCGTGCGCCAGCCGAAGTCGTGATTGCCCAGGAAGTCGTTGTAGTCGTAACGAAGCCCCAGGGTCAGATCGAGTGCCCCGACGGGGAATGTCGCCTCACCGAACGCGGCCGTCTCGGTGAGGCCGACCGAGACGTCATCGGCTGGATAGCGGGTTCGCTGGCGGAAGTACTGTTCGCCATCGACACAGTCCTCGCTGCGGCCGCGACATTCGACATCCGGGTTCACTCGCGCATCCTGGTACACGAACAGCGTCTCGGGACGGGTGAAGTGCAGGCGGCTGTGTTGCACTTCTGCGCCGTAGTCGAAGCGCACGCGCTGCCCGAGAAGCTCCCGCGTTGGAGTCCGGGCACGAAGCGAGAGCCCCAGGGCGAACTGCTCCTTGTCCAGATCCCCGAACCCACCCTGGTTGCTGGTGGCGATGCCACCCAGATTGCCCCAGTTGCGGCTGCGCGTCCGGGCCCAGTTGAAGAAGTCCGTGGGGGCCCTGCGGCTGTTTTCGCTGTAGCGGGCACTCAGCCGCGTATCCAGTTCGGTCCCCTCGTCGAACACGGTGTCCAGGCCCAGACTTGCGTTGGCACCGCCGCCACGGATGGTGAAGTCGCTGTCGCGTGCATTGGTGATGAACTGCTCTGACCGGAAAGGCGCAACCGCTGCCTGCATATCGGCATAGGTGGCCTCTGTTACCGGAGTTGAGAACTTCCCGAGCAGGTTGACATTCTCCTGCGTCTGGGCTCGACTCTCCCCCAATGTGACCTCCGGTGTGGACGATCGCGATCCGGCACCACTGACGACGATGCTCGAGGCCTCACCAACCGGACGCTCGTGTCGCGCGGTAAGGCGCTCACGCTTGAACTCCGCTGGCTCCGGCGGCGTCGGAGGGATACCTTCTTCAGTGTCGTCGCTCTCCGGGGTGAAGACCCGGTAGTTGACCCAATCGCTCCGGGTGGTGTTGTAGCCCAGGCTCGTCTCCGGCTCACGCCCCGCGCGCCGGGTGTCGATATCCACAACCCCGCCCGTGAAGCGCCCGTACGCTGCTGGTACGTTACTGTCGTACACGTCGATGGACTCGATGAGATCCGCGTCGATGAACAGGGTTTGCTCATGACCGGGCACATCGCTGATCGCATTGGGGTTATCGCTGACCGGATCGAGCTGGTTATTGATTCCGAGCCCATCCACCCGAAACGCGTTCTCGTAGAACCGCCCACCCGAGATCGACACCGAGTCGGGCCGCAGATCGTGAAGGCGGTCTGGATCACGCCGATCCTCAGAGAACTGAATGTTCGGTAGCTGACCCAGAATGCTGGTGAAATCCCCGGAAGCGGCACCGAACTCGTCAAGATCGCGCCGATTGATCCGGTAACTGCCCTCCGCCTCGGTGCCTACCGCATCCGAGTAGTCCGAAAGCACATGGATCGGTGCAAGATGTTCGGTCTCCGCGGCGGCCAGCGGCACGACCGGCACGCATAAGCAAAGTGCCCCGCCGCCGGCCACGACGGCGAGCTGGAGTAGCCCGTCTCTCATGATCAGAGCGACCAGCAGTCAGCACAGTACGGCGTCCGATCCACGTCGTCCGCGATCCCGTCCCCGTCGATATCCGTATCCAGGACCAGCGGGGAGGCGTCCCGTTCCGCCTGCGACGTGGCGGGTGAGAAAAAATCGGGGCGGCCGTCGCCGTCGTAGTCGAACGACGCCAGCCCCGTGCCCGGGAAGTCATCCCAGGATATGAAGGCGTCGGCGACACTCTTGAGGCGCCGGTTCCGCTCCGGGTGATCCTCGGCGCTGCGGGCCAGTGTCTCCGCCTCATCAAACGCACGGAGCCCCGCAAGCCGAATCACCGCAGTCCTCTCACGGGTGGCACGGTCCGACGGCGAGGGAAGGCCTTGGGTGACGTCCTGATAACCGGGCCATGCGCCGGATCCGGGTGTATCGTCGCCGCCCACGATCACCGCAACGCCGGCAGCGCGGGCGCTCTCCACCGTTGCCTGCACCTGCTCACCCCGGGCGTCACCCGTGGCAATGGCGCGACCGATCTCGGTGGCGAGGTCTGTATAGGCCAGCGCTGTACTTGCGGCCGCCGAAAGACTCGCCTTATCCGCGTCCTCGCCGCCGGTACTGCGGATATCCACGAGAAGATCGACCGCTTCTGCAAGGGAGGTCAGCGCCTGCTGGTAGTCTCCGGCGAGGCCTCGCAGCTCCGCGACACTGCGCAGGTTGCTCTGTCGCTCCCCCGGGTCCGTAAGGCTCGCGCCCTGGTTCGCCAGCGTATCCACAATGGGACCGACTTCATCATTCATACCCAGCCAGATGTAGCCGTTCGCGAGCTGCTCTGCCGCCCGGGCCCGCTCTCCACCGCCGGCGGCGCGATTCCGCGCGAGGTCCCAGCACGTCCGCATGCGGTCCCGGCCACGCTCGGTCGCCTCGATCCACTCGTACATCCGGGCGATCTTTCGGCATCCCTGGGAGACATACTCGTTCATCGACGAGGCCTCGGCAGCGAACGCCTCCGAGCGGGCCAACTCCCAGGCGGCATCGGCGACGGCGACCGCTTCTTCCTGGAGACCTCGATCGAACAGCTGGAGCGCCATAAATCGAAGGCCCGCCTCACGCGTTCCCTTGCCACGGAAGGTCAACGCCTCGATGGTGTCGCCAATGTCCCCACCGGCGGCTTGTTCCACCAACTCGACACCGACCTCCAGACGCCCGTCAATGACCTCTTCCATGCCTTCGAAGATCGCGAACTGGGATCGGGCGCGTTGCGCATAATCGGACGACGGGTCCTCCCCCTGTGCCACCTCGATGTCGGCGATCAGATCGCGAAACCGGTCGTTGAGGTCAAGTGTGCCGTAGGCGAAGGCAACATCGCGTGCATAGGTGAGTACTTGTTGAGATTCGCCGGCGCTCACGCGGTCCATATCCAGCCGTGCAAGGCGCTCGTATTCGTCGAGGGCACGAAGCGTCTCCGCCTCCAGTCCCAGGCGGCTGTAGAATCCGGCAGCATTGGTCACGGCAAGTCCGCGCAGGGACAGTGCGCCATCCGGGAACGGCGTCTCGCTGTGCCCCAATCCTGCCTGGTAATGGAGGTCCACAGCCTCGGTCGCCTCGGCGACTGCTGACGGCGTCAGGCCGGCCAGCTCAGCTTCTTCCACTGCCTCCTCGGCGGCCTCCCTCAAGGAGATGACGACGCGGGAGTAGGTTGGACTAAAGCCTTCCTCGCCCGCTGCACTGTCAATGAACGCTTGCAACGGTTCCAATGCTTCCGGAACCTGGTTACCAAGGCCTGCAGCGCGCAGCCGCCTGGCCATACCCTGATAGAACTCGGCGTCGTCCTCGGCAAGATTCTCGACGCCTTTGGCGTCGATGATCCTCTGATAAATGGCCAGGCCCTCATTGAAGAAGCGCTCCGCCTGCTCGATCTGACCAAAGTCCGTGAGCGCTGCACCGGTGGATCGATAGCCACCCGCGCGCTCCTCCGCCTGGGCGATACGTGACCGCAGAACGACCTCCGCTTCATCGAAGCGGCCGGCGCGGGCAAGCCCCTCGGCGACACCCGCCTGCACCGGGTCCAGGACGTTGTCATCAAGGACATCGTCAAAGAGACGCTCGGCGCGGAACAGCGGCGACCGATCAGAGCCGAAGAAGTACTCAGCCCGCGCCGCATTGTCGGAGCCAAGCTCCTCTCCCGCGGCGAGTGGGAGCCGTGAATCCACTGCATCCAGTGCAGCAATGTCTGCCACGGCACTGGCCTGCGCCAGTGCCTCCGGAACGCGGTATCCCGGGTCGGTGAAATCGTCCGGCGCGATGCTGCCTCGCTGTAGCCCGAATCGGATCACGTTCGTAAGCTGGGGCGTTCCCGAAGGAATGCCGCGTCGGCCGTTGGCCTTCCAGAGCGCGTCAGCAAAGGAGTGCACCGCTTGCTCGGCACCAGCCACGTTGAGCGCCTCCCGCAGATAGCGGTCAACGCCGATCCTTAAGACAGCTCGGTTGGCCTGCGTCACGACCTGCTCGGCACTCATCTGTGGGTCAATCGCCGCGAACGCGTCCAGCTCCGGCACTGCGTTGTCCAGCGCTTCGCGGGTTTCCTCACTAATCCCCGAATCCATCTGCACGTTGGTGACCGCTGCCTGGAAATCACCACCGGCGCTCTCCATGGCCTCAGCAAGATGAACCATGGGCTGGCCTTCCGGCGCAAGCGCCGCCGCCAGACGGGTTAATTTGAGGCTGGCGCGTTGTGCCGCCCCGGACTCCGCCGGGTCACCAAGCACCGCGCTAACCGGAAGTCCGAGAAGGCCGGCGACCGACTCGGCCGCTTGATCCGTTGTTATGCCCAGGTCATCCGCCTCCAGCACGACCAGTGTCGACAGCGGGCTGACGACGCTCACCCCGTCCGTCGCGACCGGTGCCTGGAGACGTATCCCGGAGAACCGAGCGCCCGTTTCGATGTCCCGTCCGCCGGATGCTTGGACCGTCGCACCGGACAGCTCAGCCGTGTCATCCACGCTGAGCGTTACCGTCCCGGACTCACTTGTTCGCCGCACCGTGCTCAGCGCATCACCATCATGGTCCACCACCCGGGTACTTGCGCCCTGTACCGGCGGATCAGTGACGAGCACTTCGATTCCGGTTGAAACGCGATCCGAAGCCCCACCACCCGAGGACCCGCTGCTGAAACAGCCCGCCACCAACGGCACACACGCGATGAACAGAATCCCCCCAACTTTCACCCGTGGTTGCTTAGCAGTCATTTGCCTTCCCTTTACCGAGATCCGCAGCCAACAGTAATGCGAATACGAATGATTCGCAACTCCTGTCTGCAATCTCATCCTCGTGCATAGCGGGTAAGTATGGCCACAGGAACGTACTGGGAATCTCCTTGAGAGCCGCCGACCAGAGTGGTTCAACCGCGCGAGCGGCTTACACCCCGCTTGACGGCGCGGCGGCCTTGCTTACGCTGAAGAGATGCTCCAATCGGAGCTAAAACGAATATCGATGTCCGGAATTCTCGACTTTTTTGAATGCACCGGCACCGCCAGGTACAGCCAGCCCTGCCAGGTGCGCGGGTAGGTGATGTCGGTGACCCCGGCCTGATCCGGGCGCTCAACGGTAAAGCCCCGATTGAGCGTGTTCGGTGCGAGGATCGACGGTTTGACGGGCACGGCTACAGCCTCTCGAGAACGCCCGTCCGGATGTATTGGACATTTGTTCGATCACTTCTATAACTCCCTTCAGGCAAATGACTCCGAAGTGCCGGCAAGACATGGACGCGGCGGCGTATCACGTCACGGAGGCGGAATAGGAGTCGAAATCATGCATGGTGATTATCTGCGCGGCCACGCCGTGCCGAAGGGGGTGTTTGCGCGCATCGGGCGGTTCGGTCGGATGTTTCCCCATCTGCGCTCTCTGAAGGAGGAGTGGTTGCCCGAGCCCGCCCGGCCTGAATATCTGGGCGCCGCGGACGGGCCGATGAAGGATGCCCTGGAGGAAGAAGGAGACAATGCCCGGATACCTGCGGGATTTACCTTTCTGGGCCAATTCATTGACCACACGTTTACTTTCGACCCCACCTCAAGCCTCGAATCCCAGAACGACCCTGAAGCGGTGAGGAACTTCCGAACACCCCGCCTCGACCTGGATGCCGTCTACGGGGCGGGACCGGCAAGCCAGCCGTACCTGTACGATGACTCCGACAGGTTCGCTCTCTCTGAGCAGGGCGACCATGATCTGCTGCGTAACCACCACGGCACCGCGATCATTGGTGATCCGAGAAACGACGAGAACCTGGTTGTTTCCCAGCTCCACCTCGCGTTCCTCAAATTCCACAACCAGGTGCTGAACGATGAGACCGGCGGTGACTTCGAGGAAGCGCAGCGGCTCGTACGCTGGCACTTTCAGTGGATCGTCCTGCACGAGTACCTCCCTCTCATCTGTGGTGACGACATCGTTGACGACGTGCTCGAGCGCGGACGTCTTTTCTTCCGCTTTGAACATGAGCCATACATCCCGGTGGAGTTCAGCGTTGCGGCATTCCGTTTCGGACATGCCCAGGTGCGCGACGGGTATGCGATCAATGGCGATGTTGGTGCGGGGCTTTTCCCGGAGGAAGCGGATGCGCCCAGAGACAGCGAGGAGCTGACGGATCTTCGCGGTGGTGTGCCGGTTAACGAGGAACATACTGTCGACTGGAGCCGTTTCTTCGGCGACGGCGATAACGTTCAGCCAGGGCGACTGATCAACGCCAAACTCAGTGAGTCGCTTCTCTTTCTTCCGAAGACAGTCGTACCGGGAGATATTCCGGACGAGGCGCGCTCCCTGGCCACAAGGAACCTAAAGCGAGGCGCGGCTTTTTCGCTGCCGTCAGGGCAAGCGGTCGCAGCCTGTATGGGGGAGAAGCCCCTCACGCAGGACGAACTCTGGGCCAATGTGCCGGACATGCCCACCCCCCTGCCCGTGCCCGCGCCCCTGTGGTTCTACATACTCAGGGAAGCAGAAGTGCGCGAGAGGGGGAAGCACCTGGGCGCGGTCGGTGCCCGCATTGTCGCCGAGGTCATGATCGGTCTGCTTGAAGGGGACCGCGCCAGCTACATGAACCAGGCTCCCGGCTGGCGACCAACCCTCGACCGCAAGAAAGTTGACCATTTCACGATGGAGGACCTGCTCGCAATCGCCGCGAAGGTTTGATCTGACAGGGACCGCGCGCGACCGAGTTAGATGACAGGCTGGAGATATCGGGATAAACCGGGTTCTAACAGAGCCCTCCCCCGGACAGCGCCTACGGAAGGGCGCTGCCCGACCCAAAGCGGACGGTCGCGCTATGCACATTAATGTCTGATCTCGTATGGACGATCGTTCAGCGCGGGTTCAGGCAGGGGACTGATGAAGAAGCCCCCTTCTCGACCTGACACCTTGTTCGTTGATCTGTGGGCATAGCCGTATCCGCCAGCTCGAAGAAGCGAAGGAACAGGTTTTCGTCTTGCGTGGCACATTTTCTGCAAATATTTGGCTCCCTGGGTCACAACCGGAGTATATGACATGAATATCGCACCGATTGGGCAAGATTTTGCCGCCTCAAACCCTCAAAGCGGAAGAAATCTGCCGCCAGTTGAAAAGGAAAGTGTCGATGGCAACTCAGAAGCTATTACAAAAAGTGCAAAACAGGTGGATTTGCGTGATATTTCAATTAACGAACTCAATGATTTAATAAAATCAGGCGAGTTTGAGGGTGTTGGTGTTGCCCCCTTTATATCTCCACACATTCTTCAGCAATACGACTATGATCCGGACGCTATTGGGAATCATCGGGTAGATCTTTTAGGTCAGGTTGAAGAAACTATCGCCTTCCAGAATCATATTGGAGAGGATACGGCCCGATTGGATGCAGTTCTTGAAGACCTGAAGAGAGTAGATGGAACGTATTTCCCTGAAAGAATTGACATAAATGTATAGCCGAGGTGTCGAGAAGGCGGTTACAGCGACGGCTTGTCCGGAATAGCCTCGTCTCTATGGAAAAGCTCTGCGTGTAGCCGCTTTCGCGGCCGCTCACCGTATCCGCGGAGATATCAAGACTTGGGAACGATAGCGGACGCCCGTTTTGATCCGGCCACTGTCCCGTACGGGTCGATTTCCGGCCGTCGATCGGGTTCACGGGTACTTGTCACGTGAGGTAGCGGTGAATATCCATGGCTCCATGGAATACACCGAGGATGTCGATGCTCTCGTTTCCCCTGACCAAGTAGGCGATGCGGTAGTGGCCGTAGTGAAGGATACGAATCTCCCGACCAGGTAGGGATTCGTAGCGGTGCCCGATCTCCGGAAAATCGGTCAGGATCTGCGCTTTCCGGTAGATACCCTGAACAACGCGAGTAGCGGCGCTGGGATCATCTTGGGCGATGTAGTCATGAACGTCCTGCAGCCAACGCTGCGCTTCCCTCGTCTAATTCAGCTCTGCCACGACCGGATGCGCTCCTGCATCTCCTGATTGCTGATCGTGCGTCCACTGTCTGAATCGGCAAGACCGCGGTCGATCATCCTCGCGAACGCGAGCTCCCGAAGGATCTCATCGTAGGAGCTGTCCTCTGGCTGGGCTTCAATGACCTTAACCATCTGTTCTTTGGGCGTCGCCACGAGTCTCGTCCTCGTCAAGTATCTACCGCTTCAGTGTACCCCCGAGTGTTTGGGTCACCAAAGAGACGAGTCGTTGCCGTTATGCAGAGTTGCCGGCACTGGTCAGTCTCAGCACGTTGAATCCAGGTCCTGCATCTGCTCGATCACGGCGGGAGAGCACATTATGGTCAATGCTTAATCTCCCACCCTCTGCGGAGATATCGAGCCATGACCACCGCCAACCCGCCCCGCCAGCGTGCCCCCGATTGCGCCCCTTGGAACAAAGGCCACCTGATCGGCCCGAAGCCACCTCTGAAACTCCCGGAGGTCTGGGGAATCCGCATCCGACTCCAGCTAGACAACAACACGCGGCAGCTTGCTCTGTTCAACCTTGCGATCGACAGTAAGCTCCGAGGCTGTGATCTCGTGAGTCTCCAGGTCCGAGACGTCGTCCACGGCGGGAGAGCACTGAAACGAGCAGCCGTGATCCAGCAAAAGACGGGGCGACCTGTTCAGTTCGAGCTCACTCCTAATACCCGACGGGCTGTCGAGGAGTGGGTCGACGCGGCCCATCTGCAATCCGGGGATTTCCTTTTCCCGAGCCGAATCCACGGCTCGCCGCACATCTCCACCCGACAGTACGCAAGAATCGTGAAATCGTGGGTTACCCAGCTCGGGCTCGACCCTGCCGAGTACGGCACCCATTCGCTCCGCCGAACCAAGGCGACCCTGGTGTACCGGCGCACTAGGAACCTCCGCGCCGTGCAGCTACTTCTTGGCCATACAAAGCTGGAAAGCACCGTCCGCTACCTTGGGATCGAGGTGGACGACGCACTCGAGATGTCGGAACAAACCGAAGTCTAGCGATACCTCTGGTGTGGTCGCGTCCATGGAAGGACGCTGTCCGACCCGGAGTGGACGCCCACACCTGAGCCATTGAGCGTCCGCTTTGATCCCCAGTAACCGCGAAGGTAACCGGCGCCGAAGCGCTAGCGTAGGGAACCAAAAGCGGTACGCTTTTGGCGTCCGGTTGACCGACTGGTTAACCATACACACTCCATAGACCGACTAGGCCGCCAACAACCAAGGATATAGCCATAAGATGCGCCAGCCCCACATGCAGTGGCTTTCGGAACAAGCGGTCCCGCACGTCGGCTGTGAATGTTGCAGCGTGGCCAACAATGAAAACAGGCGCAAGCGTGATAACAGCCATTAAAATCGACAGTGAAATACCGACTAGGACGTTTTGCCAGTGCCCTGACAGCAACTCCACAATAGTGAGACCTGCACCCCACCCAGTAAGCGCCCCAGAAAACGGAACAACGAGGGCGGTTCCCAAAATCTCTGGTATACGGGAACGGTGCGAAACAATGAGCGAAACACCAGCCCCCACAAAAAGCACATAAACGAACGGCTCAAAGTTGAGGAGCGGAAGTAATTCGTCGCGCTGACGTGCGACTTCCGCCGACTGACTCGCTAGAACGGTCAGCACGACAACTGCAACAAATGGTACGAAATACGCGATCATATGGTTAACAGTGAATGAATCGCCTTCACGATGATTCGATCATTGTGAAGGCCAGATACCTACCCTTTGTCGGCATGGCCACAGAACTTTTTTTGTTCTGACGCCGAGAGAACAGACCACTTGTCGCGAATGAAAGGCGGAACACCGCCTGTTTAAACTGGGCTCGACTTAAGTTCTAGCTCTCGCCAAATTCTAGCGCGAACCTTCTCAATGCTAGCCCTATCAGCGGCGCGAACTCGAATAATCGGTATCCCTAATCCTTGGGCTATGGCATCGGCAGCCGCGATCTCAACCGACTGCAGCTTCGTCAGCGTAGCAACGGTGAACGATGTCGAGTCGCGTGCAACCAGTCGCTCATAGATGCGTTTAGGTGAATCATAGACCAGAATAATTCCTGCGAGATCAAGTGCGTCGAACACCTCTTGCCCTATCGCTTCCACCTGTCCAGACCCGTTGACTAGAGCGCAATGCCCGTCGAGCAGCAAAGCTCGCTCTCCCTGACGGATGCGGTTTACACCATTCACCAATAGGCGTTGTGTGTGATTGATGTTGCTGACTGCCTTCGTCTCGCCCGATAACGCGGCCGCATCTTCGTCGCGAATAATTCGGCCGGCGCTATGGTGCTGCATTCCCTCTTGACCAGCTATCGCCGCGCACAAACTAGTCTTCCCCACACCATGTATACCCGCCACGAAGATGACTTGGCCCCGGGTGCCACTGCCTAAAGATTGCAGGATAATGTCCCGTTGCATCGGAGTAAGATACTGAAAAGACTGCGGCGGTCTGAAATTACGGATAACTTCCCAGGGATTAAGCGGAGAGATGCATCGGCGTACATTAGCGAGCTCTATTGCGTAGCCTGTTTTTCGGCCTTTGAAGTAGGCGTACAGCTCTCGCCGAAGCAGGCCACCCCCCGCCTCTTTGGCTAAAGCCCACAGCCTTCCAGGGGCGCCTTCGTGTACCCGCCCTACGTCGGCCACTGCAACAATGCGCTGAACGGGAGCCGTTACATAAATGACGATATTAGACACTGGCTTCGTGGCCCATACACGCCGGAACTCTAGGCGTTTCTCTCCGGACAGGATCTTTTCTGCATGTCGGGGACGCAGGGAGATGAGAACGGTACTACATGCCGACATGTGCCATCACCTTCTGGAATTCCGCGTTATCTAACCCTTGGATACTCTGAATACTGCCTTTCACAATATCATTGTCTTGGAGCCAGTTGTGGGGAACGGGATCATCAAAATGTCCGACAAGCCGAAACAGCATGACTCGGGTTTCTTTCTTCGCCATTTCAGCTATATCCTTCATGTCGTACACGGTCCTTCGGCTAACCGCTCGAGCAATCGCGTTCACATCATTAAGGGTATGATACTCCTCTACCACACCAATGCTTGTGAGAGCTCGGTCGTCGTGTGACCTGTAGAACAAAACAATGTCTCCTTCGGTTACTCGTTTCGTCGGTGCGTGGCACAAGTAAGCCAACTTGATAGCGTTCCCAGCGCTGTTCTCTGGCAGAAACCCTGAAAACAGGGAGCCCTGCAACATTCTTCTCGGATTCCAGTCCGGGAAGAGCACCCTATGGAATTCCGGGCGAATCGGAACGATGTATTTTGCCACCGTTCTATCTGAACGGAAGTGCGGGTAGTAGCGCCGATGGAACTCCAGCGGGCCTAGTTCTAGTGCGGCAGGATCCGCGGGCACTTCTACCGGATGCGCCTTGGCATAGACGGCATCGCCTTTGTACGCACCCACATGGAGGAACCCGAAATCCTCTAGCAGTGAGACAAGATAATTGTGTCGGCTTGGATCTGCATGAATAAATATGGTCTGAAGCTGATTGGCCGTGGCGTAACGGAACGCCATTTTTAGGAAAAGTTCGCCAACCTTCTTGCCTCGGGAGGTCTCTCCAACCTTGAATGTGCAGAGCTTGAGCGCGTCTCCCTGCGCAACCTGTCCATCGTCCGTAATCACTTCATCTCGCTGTTGGTCGAAGACGCACAGCGCACCGAGCTCCTGCTGTGGTTCCTCCCAGTACACCCAAGCCTGACGCTGCTCCCGTGCTTTACGTCTGAACCAATCCTCAAACCCATCGTAGCCTTCACGTAGGCTATCGAAGAAGTCTCCATTCAGCAGGGGCGTGAGGTCATGTAATGGCACTTGATCAATATGCGGCAGGGTAATGGTCGCCTGCTCATGCAACCGCAGCAGTAGATCTTCGGCAAGCTGGATGGCAAGAACCCGTGAGGAGAGGCCTCTTTGGCGCGCCTTCTCGTGTATCCCCTTATCTTCCGTAACGAGGTAATCAGCAGCATCGCAATGAAGGGCATAAAGAATTTCGTTGTCACAAGCGTCGTTAGGTTTGGTACCAACATCGTTCCATGGACATACTATTGAGGTTTTCAAGCAGTCATACTTAGTGAGTCTCTCCAACGTTTTGCGCCGCCGAGTCTCGTTTCCGTCACGTCTGATGTCACGTTCCGATGCGGGGTGATACATCAGCTGATGGCCGTGACGGTGCGCCAGCTGGACAAAACGCGCATAGCTCGGCTCAAGCGGAAGCATTGAGTCCTCAAGCGGAATCAGAATATTAGTATCTAGCAGGAAACGCATCGAGCCGGCGTGCCTCTACATGCCCTTGCAACGTTCGAAGAATTTGGCGTCACACCGTGTAAGCGACATATTCGAGCTGCGAATTGGCTGCGGCTTGGAAACCTACAGTCGGCCTGTCGACCTTACGGCTGGAGATTGTGAAAATTCTTTCATTTTCATCGATTCAGCATCCTTTTTTAACAAGCCAAGAGATGACCTAATCTTAGATTTCTGGCGTTCACGATGACTCAGTCGGTGCTCCAAGTCAGCACCGCGACCAGATTCTGCACCGCTGAAGAAATCTTTGCACCGTACCAGAAGATCACCGCGATAGTTGTAGTTCGTACTATTCAATCATTTGACGGCGTGCATTGCACGCTGCTGAACAGCGGACACTGGCGGATATGGTGCGGAGGTCCGCTCAGGGTCGATAGTCGCCAGTCACCTGACATGAACAAAGGTTGGCCCAAGGCATGGGGCCGAATGACACGCCTGCCCCAAAGCACAGCCGAACCTGCGACAGCCTCACTCCGCCGACACCACGCGGTTGCGGCCCGTGCGCTTGGCGGTGTAGAGCGCTTCGTCGGCCCGCTGGATGAGTTCGTCCGGTCCATCTTCAGCGCGGTACACGGCGACGCCCGCGCTGATGGTCAGGCGCAGGCCACCCCCGAACCGCAGCAACGCGATGTGCTCGCACAGTCGCTGCGCACACTGCCGGGCAAGCGCCTCATCGGCTTCTGCAAGCAACAGGGCGAACTCCTCGCCACCCCAGCGCGCGATGCTGTCGGTTTCCCGGAGCGCGCCCTGGAGCTGTGCCGCCACCTCCTGGAGCACCTGATCCCCAACGGTATGGCCATAGCGGTCGTTGATGCCCTTGAAATGGTCGACGTCCACCAGTGCCACCGAGAACACGCGGTCGTCGCGCTGGGCAGAAGCCACGCCCTCCTCCAGCACTTCCTGGAACCGCCAGCGGTTGAGCACGCCGGTTAGCTGGTCGTAGCTCGCCTGCCAGCTCAGTCTCTCCTCCAGACGCTTCTGCTCGCTGACATCCTGAAGCACAACGATAAAGCCGCCGTGCGGATCACCGGCATGGGCCAGCGCGCCGCGCAGTGACGCCTTGAAGGCCGTACCGTCGGCCCGGTGAATCGTCACCACCGTGTCGTACGCTTCACCTTTCGCGAACGTCCTCTCCGCCTCGTCGGTCACGCGGTTGAAGTCGTCTCGCAGCAGGTCGTGCCACCGAAAAGAGTGGGGTGCGTGCCCGACCCCAGCCGGGTCGACAAGCCGGAGGAACTCGGCGTTCGACTCCTGAATCACGCCGGTAGCATCGATGAACGCGATGCCGACCGGAGAGCTTTCGAGAATACGCTGCACCCGCGCGCGGGCGTCACGCGCCTCCGCGGTGCGTTGCCGCACCCGCTCTTCAAGACTGCCGATAAAGCCCTGCAGCTGATCTGCCATGGTATTGAACGAATGGCCCAGCCGGGCGATTTCGTCCGATCCGCGCACCACGACCCGGCGGCCGACATTGCCATGGGCGATATCCTCGGCCACCTCTGAGACGTGCTGCACGGGTGCGGCGATACGGCGCGCGACCAGGGTCGTCAGCAGGATCACCCCGGCCAGCAGCACGGCTGCCCAGACGGCCATGGTCCGCAATGCGTGCTCGGCTCCGCGATCCAGCACCTCCACGAGCTCACCCGAGACCTGCTGCGCAATCGAGACCGGGACCACCAGCCCGACGTGCCAGTCGGCACTGGCCATGGGTTCATAGACGATGTATTTGTCCTCACCGCGGATGGTGACGCGCTCCATCAGGGCCTGACCATCGGCCATGCGGCGCAGGGCGCGATCCAGGGATGGCGAGGCCGAGGTGGACAGGTCAATGACGCCACGCTCCCGGAACGCCTCGGCCGACGCCAGCTCCAGCCGGCTGTGCGGTGTCGCCGCGACCAGCTGCCGTTCCCCGTTCATGATGAAGAAGTAACTCGCAGGCAGAGGCAACCGCCGGTTGAGATTGCGCGCCAGCTTACCCATGGACACGGTGGCCGAGAGGTAGCCCGTGCCATCGTCACCGTGGACCGCGATCATCGGATCCACGACCAGCCCGCCCACCCGTGCAGAATGGCTCTCCCGCGGCGCCGGCCAGATGACCTGCGACGGCGCGATGGTCTGCGACCGGGCGACGGCTTTCAGGTGCACGGCAAGGTCATCGTCATCATTCGGGCTGCTCAACCAGGGGACGACTTCGCCATCCGCTCGCTGGTAGTGTGCCGCGATCACCAGATCGCTGGCCTGAACCATGGAGTCGAGCAACTCGGGCACCCGCGACGGGTCCCGAATGGACTCCCCCCGGGCACGCATGGTGAGGGCCTCGCGGGTGAGATTGAGACTGGCATCCGCGCCATCCACGACACCGCCGATCAGGCTGCCGAGGAAACGCTCCGTCTGCTCTTCCAGCAGGCGATTGCCCTGGCGCTCCATCTCCTCGCTGGCGCTCTGCAGCGCGACCAGGGCGACCAGCAGCAGGCCGCCGCTGAGACAGATCGCCAACACCACTGCGGGCAGCACGATCTTGTGCCAGAGACTGAATCGTGGGGCCGTCACCGTGTCGCCTCACCGACGGTCTCCGACTGATCGTTGTCGAGCAGACGTTCCCAGTCCGCCTGTGCTTCGGCCAGGGCGTCGGCAGGCTCCACGTCGCCCGCCATTGCGCGGGCAATATGGCGCGACAGCGCCGCCATGAGCTCCGGCGTTTCGGGCAGCACGGGCCAGCGCGTGACATCACCTGCGAAGGCTGCGTCAACCGCGTCTGCCAGTTCGGGGAAGCGCTCGCGGAAGGCTGCCGAATCCAGCACGGAGCGGCGCCCGACGTCGATGCCGGTGCCCGACAGGTTGAGCCGTTTCTGGATCTGCGGCGATGATGCATACAGCAGAAACGCCTCTGCTGCATCGGGATTCGGTGCCACGCTCGACACGGCGAGACTGAATCCGGCGTTGAGGGTCGCCCCGGCGCCCTCGCCCTTCGCGACCCCGGGCAGGGGCGTCACACCCCAGTCCCCGGCGATGGTGGAGTAACGGCGATCGTTCGCGGAAACGCCGACATCCGACCACTGTTCCACCAGGGCGACGCGCCCGGCGAGAAAGGCATCCCGGGCAACTTCGTAGTCCGTCTCGAGAGCCGAAGGCATGGCGTACGGCAGGAGCTCGACCACCTCCTCCAGAGCGGCGACCGCCTCGTCGGAATCCAGCTGCGGCTGCCCGACGGCATCGAGGAATCGCCCGTCGTAGGCCGACAGCCGATTGAGAAACAGGGAGACGTTGATGATGGCCGTGGGGTAACCCATGGTCGCGGCACCGTAGACACCGTCACCCCGCTCGGCTTCAGTGATGACGCGGGCGGCATGCCGGTACTCGGACCAGGTTTCGGGAGCCTCCAGGCCATGCCGCGCCAGCAGGGATTGCCGGTGGAACAGCAGCTGAATGTCCACGTCGTACGGCATGGCCCAGACGCCACCGTCGTACTCCGCGTAGGCCTCGAAGACGGGCGCAAGGAAATCGCCTGGCCGGATGACCTCGGCGTAGCTGTCGAGCAGAGCGCTCAGCTCGCGAATCGCGCCCTCTTCCGCCAGACGCGCGATCGTGGGATACCAGACCTCCACCACGTCGTACCGGGGCGACGCGGCGTGAACGTCGTCCAGAACGGCGTCGAGCATGCGGTCATAGGCGACCTCCCGCACCTTGACCACGGCGCCGGTGTCCTCATGGAACCAAGACGCCAGCAGACGCGCCGCCGCCACGTCGGTGTTCACGGACAGGAATACCAGGCGCTCACCGTCCAGGTCCGGCGTCAGCGCCTCAGGGGGCGTCGTGGCCGCCGGGTCGGATTCGCCCCGGGGCACCATCACCCAGTGTGTGGTGGCCCACAGCAGTGCCCCACCACAGACTGCGGCGGCGAGAAGAGCAATAATACGGCGTTTACGCGTCATATCACTGGGCTCGACCGGTGGCTAACCGTCATGAATCACCGGGCCTCTGGACCCGAGACAGCCCCTGGGCGTCGTTCAGAAACGCGCCCAGTTCAGCCGAGGGCAATGGCCGTGCGATGAAATAGCCTTGCGCCTGATCGCAGCCGAGGTCGGCGAGCAGATCGAGCATTCGCCGGTCCTCCACGCCCTCGCCCACGACCTTGAGCTGCAGATCGCTGGCGATCTGCACGATTCGCCGCAGCATCTGGTGGTCCTTGAGCTGGTCCGGAGCGGCCTGGATGAACGACCGGTCCAGCTTCAGAACATCCACCGGCAGCTTGCGAATGTAAGCCAGCGATGCGTAGCCCGTACCGAAATCATCGATGGCGATGCGCACGCCCATACCGCGAAGCTCCGCCAGCAGCTCGTGGTGGGCGTGCTCCACCTCGGTGAGTGCCGTCTCGGTGACCTCCAGCTCCAGCCGATCACCCGGGAAGCCGGTGCGCGCCAACAGGTCCCGGACGTGGCCGATGAGCGCCGGGCTCATGAGGTTACGGCTGGAGATATTCACGGCCAGCCTCGGCGCCGTGTCGATCTGCCAGGTCTGGCTGTCATGCACGGCCCGATCCAGCACCCAGTGGGTGAGATCCTCGATCAGCGCCGTCCCCTCCACCAGTGGAATGAACTGGTCCGGCGATACCAGCCCGTACTCTGGGTGGTTCCAGCGGATCAGTGCCTCGACGCCAACAACCGTGCGGGTGCGCAGGTCCAGCTCAGGCTGATAGACGAGGTACATTTCCCCCGCATCCAGTGCCCTCGGCACCTGGGCCAGCAAGTGCAGCGCGTGTCGGCGTTCCTGCTCATCATGGCTGTTGTGGATGTCCATCCGCCGACCCCGGTCCCGCGCACGCCCGGCCGCCGCCGACGCCTGACGCAGCAGTTCATCCGGGTGATTCAGTGGTAATGCGGCGCTGGCGTAGCCGACGGCGATGTCCGCATAGACCTGCATGTGCCCGATTTCCAGGGTCGACGGCAGGCTCTGGGGCGTCACAGAGACGTCGTTGCCACGCGGCACGCGCTCCAGCGCAACAAGGTCATCCGGGGCCGTCCGCCCCAGCACTGCCGATCCCGGCAGCCCGCTGGACACGCGCTGCCCCAGGGCGTGCATGATCTCGTCGGCGCCCTTATAACCGAAGCTGCCGACCAGGGCATCGTAGTTCACCACCTTGAACGCGGTGGCCACCACTTCACCCCCCTCGTGGCCGGTGTCATTCTCTTGCGCGGACGCCATGAGGCGCCTGAGGCCAGGCAGATTGGGCAGGCCGGTGCCGGTGTCCGTATGCCATTGCCGCTCGAGTAGCCCGCTCTGCCGGCTGACGTACTCGAACAATGCCCCCAGTGTAAAACCCACCACGCTGATCCACAGGGCACGCACCACCCAGCTCAGCTCCGTGGCAGGATCACCGGTGGCAATCCATGCCGCCACGGGCCCCACCAGAAAGCCACCGAAGAAGCCGCACAGAGCCCCTCCCAGTGCACGGTAGCGATAGGCCGCCAGAATGGTCGGTGCATACATGAAGTGGGCATAGGCGGATGGCGTGCCGCCATCCAGAACGACAACCCAGAGCGCCAGCAGGAGCAGAAGCACGATCAGCAACGGGCTGACGAACGTGCCATCCGTCCACCGCGTCAGTCGCGGCAGGCTCATCCTTTCCGCGTCCAATCCACTCACCCCCTGAATGCCGTCGTGGGCACCTGTGAGTCTGTGCATGCCCACGCCCCACCCGGCAGACGCCCTGGTTTCAGCTTGTTGGCGGCATCGCACTCCGCGGACGGCACGCGGGCGCATTCTGATTCGTGATCGCCGCAATTATGGATCGAACCCTTGTCCTTTAGCGTTGCAGAACCCCTGCCCCTTGACAATGCCCGGTCAGCCCGGCCGGGGCGATTCGCGTCCGTCGTGCTTCCCGCACCCATAGGAGAGTGTCGGCGCGGTCCATGGAAACTCAAGGCCCGTGCTCGCCTTCAGGAGCCCCGCCGCGCCAGCGGATGGTCGCCAGGGACCGAACCCCGCAAGCGTCCCATGGTCCATCCGTGACTGCGTTCGCGGACGACGCACCACCGGCTGACGGATACTCGTACAATGCCTGATTATCGACCTCTACTGCTGATCGGTCTGGTGGCACCTGCGCTGCTGGCCGCCGACCCGGCTTGTGAATCCCCTGCGCTGGAAACGCCGGACGCTGGCTACAAGGCGCTGGTCCATGGCCTGCACCGTCAGCTTGACGTCCCCGCCGACTACACGGAGCGCACCGGGCTGCCGATGCAACCCCAGGCCGAGGAGCTGCGCCTGATTGCCATCGACCAGCGCCGCGGGGCTTTCTTCATGAGTCCGGACGCGGCCCGTGCCTGGCTGCGAATGCAGGCGGCGGCGCGCATGGACGGCGTGGAGCTGTTCCCGGCGTCCACCTTCCGCAGTGTTTACCAGCAGACGACACTGCTGAGCCGGCGCCTGGACAACGGCCAGGCCATCGCCGACATCCTGCGCACCAGTGCCGCCCCTGGGTTCAGCGAACACCACACGGGGGATGCCATCGACATCGCCACTCCCGGCGGGCCGGGGCTGACCCGCGAGTTCGCGGAGACGGACGCCTTCGAGTGGCTTGAGGCGCACGCCGAGGCGTTCTGCTTCGCCCTGTCGTACCCGGAAGACAACGACAACGGGCTGATCTTCGAGCCCTGGCACTGGATGTATCAGCGCGCCGACTGACCCCGGAGCGATCGGCCATCGTGTACCCCTTGGGGACTATCTCTTTGGTTGATCTGCATCAACAACCAGCGCCATGACGCACCGCAAAATACTGCCGTCCTTCAACTGTGGAGTGCACGGCCGTCATGGAACTGGATCCACTTCTGCTTTCACGCATTCAATTCGCCTTCGTGGTGTCGTTCCACGCCCTGTTCCCGGTGTTCACCATCGGTCTGGCGGCGTACATCGCCACCCTGGAAGGCCTCTTCTACCGCACTGACAACCCGGTCTACGCCCGGCTGTCCCGGTTCTGGACGCGGGTGTTCGCCGTCATCTTCGGCATGGGTGTGGTCTCGGGTATCGTCATGGCGTTCCAGTTCGGCACCAACTGGAGTGCGTTCTCCTACGCCTCCGCGAACTTCCTCGGGCCGGTACTGAGCTACGAGGTGGTCACCGCCTTCTTCCTGGAAGCCACCTTCCTGGGTGTGCTGCTGTTCGGCCGGGACAAGGTACCGAAAGGGGTCCACCTGTTCGCCGCCTGCATGGTGGCCCTGGGCACGTTCATCTCATCGTTCTGGATCCTCTCCGCCAACAGCTGGATGCAGACGCCTGCCGGGATCGAGATACGCGACGGTCTGATCTACGTCACCTCCTGGAGCGAGGCCATCTTCAACCCGTCGCTCTGGCCACGCTTCTTCCACATGGCCCTGGCCTCGTTCCTCACCGCCGGCTTCGTGGTGGCGGGGGTCAGTGCCTGGTATCTGCTGCGCGGGCGGGCGCCGGACATCAACAGAAAAGCGCTGGGCATGACGGTTGTCCTGCTTGCCTTCATCGCGCCGGCGCAGCTCGTGGTCGGCGACCTGCACGGGCTGAACACCTTCGAGCACCAGCCGGAGAAGGTTGCCGCCATGGAAGGGGCCTGGGAGACGAAACAGGGCGCTCCACTGATCCTGTTCGCCATTCCCAGCGCGGCCAACGAACGCAACTACCTGGAGATCGCCATCCCCAACGCGGCGAGCCTCATTCTCACCCACGACCTGCAGGGCGAAGTGCCCGGCCTCAAGGAGTGGGCGCCCGAGGACCGCCCGCCGGTGGGCTGGGTGTTCTGGAGTTTCCGGGTGATGGTGGCCATCGGGTTGCTGATGATCGCGGTCGCCGCCGTGGCACTGGTGCAGCGGCTGCGTGGACGCCTGTACGAGTCACCGAGACTGCTGAAGGTCTTTACGTGGATGATTCCGCTGCCCTTCGTGGCGGTCCTGGCCGGCTGGTTCGTCACCGACATCGGCCGCCAGCCGTGGGTGATCCACGGGATCATGCGCACCTCCGAGGCGGTCACGCCCTCGCTCACGGGGTGGATGGCGCTGTTCAGCCTGATCGGCTTCATCGCCGTGTACGCGGTCATTTTCGCTGCCGGACTGTACTACCTGGTGCGCCTGATCCAGGCCGGCCCGGAAGCCCTGGAGCACACACCGGAGACGTCGGAGGGGCGGCCCAAGCGCCCGCTCTCCGCCGTGGACACCAGCTTTGACGACGGCGCGACCCCGGAAGGCGTGCGGAGGTAGATGACCATGGAACTGATTGACCTGACACTGATCTGGATCGCCATCATCGGCCTGGGCGTGTTCATGTACGTGCTCATGGACGGCTTCGACCTGGGCGTGGGGATTCTCTTCCCCTTCGCCCCGGACGAGGAAGCCCGGGACACCATGATGAACACCGTCGCCCCGGTCTGGGACGGCAACGAGACCTGGCTGATTCTTGGCGGTGCCGGGCTGCTGGCGGCCTTTCCCCTGGTCTACGCGGTGTTCCTGCCGGCGTTGTACATCGGCGTGTTCCTGCTGCTGGCAGGGCTGATCTTCCGTGGCGTGGCGTTCGAGTTCCGCTTCAAGGCGAACCGCTCGAAGTATCTCTGGAACTGGTCCTTCTTCGGCGGCTCCCTGGTGGCCTCCTTCGCCCAGGGGGCGGTGGTGGGCGCCTACATCCAGGGCTTCGAGGTGGACGGATTCACCTATGTGGGCGGCCCGCTGGACTGGCTCACGCCGTTCACGGTCATGACCGGTCTGGCGCTGGTATGCGGCTACACCCTGCTCGGCGCCACCTGGCTGATCCTCAAGACCGAGGGCGCGCTGCAGGACTGGGCCTACTCGGTGGCGCGCTGGATGCTGGGCGCGGTGATGCTGTTTTTCGCCGTCATCAGCATCTGGACGCCGCTGGCCGAGGCCCGGGTCATGGAGCGCTGGCTCGGCAACATCGAGTGGTTGTGGATCTTCCCGCTGGTCACCCTCGCCGCGGCGGCGTGGCTGTGGCAGGCCATCGAGAAGCGTCGCGAAGGGATTCCGTTCATCGCCACGCTGACGCTGTTCATCACCTTCTACGCGGGGCTGCTGATCAGCATGTGGCCGCTGGCCGTGCCGCCGGAGCACACATTCTGGGATGCCGCCTCAGCGCCTGAAAGTCAGCTGTTCCTGCTGCTTGGCGTGCTGTTCATCACGCCGGTAATCCTGGGTTACACCGCCTGGACCTACTGGGTCTTCCGCGGCAAGGTACGCGCCGGCGAGGGGTACCACTGACAGAGTCCGCGCCTTCGGCCGGACGCCCTGGTCATTGGCCCTGACTCCGAGGCCAGTCGGATCAGTGACCAAGGTGTTCCGGCCGGGACGGAGGCGATCCGCCAGCCAGCCGGCGACGCCCTCGTCAATAAAACTCGAAGAGGCTGTTCGCCTCTGATCCGTAACGCCCCGCCCCGCGCGCATCATCGTCCGCGCCTGTCTCCACGGGGTCCAACGTGTTCTCCAGCCGCGTGATCAGTCCGGTGGACATCAGGTGCGCATAGACGAAAGGTAGAGCTCCGGTACGGCGAAGCTTCAGGAACGCCTCATCGGAGAGCTGTTCGAATGCGTGCTCGTCCACACAGTAAACCCCATCCACATTCACCGACCTGTCCGACCCCTCCTCCCGGAGAGGCAGCCTCCACGGAGCCAGCAGTCCCAGCTCTTCCAGTTCCGCGATAACCCGCCCGGTGAGGGCCCGGTGCTTCACGATCTGGCCGATGAGCCGTTGCATACCACCCGTGAACGCTGTCAGGTTACCGTCTTCCTCAAAGAACCGTTTCTCGGACTCATCCGTACCGCCCTGCCCCGCTACGACGACTCGTTCGTCCCCCTCGACGAGACCCAGAACCGTCTTCGCATCCTGCCCCTCACCAACATCGACAGGCACGAACGGATATGACCGCAGGGCCACCGGTAAATACTGCCCCAACCATTGACCGGAGTCCGAGACGAACATGTTCTCCCCGTAACGCAAGCCTAGAATGGCAACCGCGGCCCATCGCGTACTCTCCTTTACAAACCCGACCGGGTAACACCTCGCGGCGTCCATCATTTCACCCGCAAAAACGGGCAGAAACAGTCTGCTACGAACGAAACTGAACGTTGCCCGCCCCGAGACCGCCAACCTACCGTGTCGCTCAAAGGACAAAACCGCTACCGACGCGTCCGCCATACCCCACCTTCCATTCTATTAATCGATTTAAAATCGCTCACACGGCAAGTGCGCTCACCAAAGTATCATGGTCATCTTGCGTCAGGTTTCCCATATGCCCAACCCGGATCATTTTATCCTTATTCTCTCCCCCGCTCGGCGTAACAATGAGTCCATGGTCATCACGGAGCCTGCTGAAACACTTCTCAGCGCCGCCATCAGGGAAGAACAATGGAGTGAGGGCATTTGAAATACGAAAACCGGGAACAACCAAATTCGTTCTCTTCTTTATATCTTCTCGAAAACCTTCTGCAAGACAGCGTGTTTTATGAAGAAAATAACTCACCCCGCGGGCTTCCACACGGGCCAGCTTCTCCTCAACCTGAAGAACCACACCCACCGACGGAGTAAACGGCGTCTGCCCTCTCTCCATATTCATGATGTGATCTCTCAAGTCCAAATAAAAAACTCCCGCACGCCTTTTACCGGCGATACGGGAGTGCCACGTTTCCTCGTTAACCAGAACGAAAGACAACCCAGGAGATACTGCCAGCGCCTTGTGTGAACTGAAAATGGTCGCATCGACACCCCACTCGTCCATTCTATAGTCATCGGCCAGAAGCGAGCTTATTGCATCAACCACTAGCGTCAGCCCATATTCTCTACAAAACCCAGAGATCAATGACATGTCGTAGAGCTGCCCTGTGCTCGTCTCATGAACATTAACCAGCAGCCCCGTATACTGCCGCCCATCCACGCCCTCGAAGTGAGCTGCATCCAGCTCCTCGTCATGCGCCAGGATCAACTCGTTATACGGAATGGAGTGACAGCGGCATAATTCAGAAAACCTCTCTCCGAACCCGCCGCCGTTAATGACCAAGACCCGGTCATCTCCACCGAACATACTCGCTACGGCAGCTTCCATTGCCGCGGTTCCAGATCCGGTGATCACTGCCAGGCGCGATGACGCCGAAGCGCGGCAGACGCGTTGTATCCGGTCCCTCATGGCAACCATCTTTTCGGAGAACTCGTCCGTTCGGAAATAAGGCAGCGCCTCAGCGCCAACAGCGAGAGTCTCCGGATCCATTTCCACCGGTCCAAGCGTGAAAAGCTTCATACAAGGAACCACCGCAATCAAGAAACGTCTGAGTTCTTACGGTAACACTCCTGGAAGTGCATTTTGCGCGTATGCATTTCCGGGATTTTCTCATAATCGCCATACATCCCACTCAACACCTTTCGATAGTCGCGTGGAGCGGGCATTTTCTCTCCCTCGAACCACAAGTCTGTCACAGGCAGTATCGATTCCACGTCGTACATGCCACCACTCCAGCGGTCACTTACCACGAAGACGTACCGCCCGGGTAGACAAGCCGTTATCCCGAATACCCGGGAAGAGACCGCTCCGACCAGATTCGTGGCGATCCTGCGCAGCCCCGGGGGCTGAGACCTTGAACGGTTTCTCGCCCATTTGATGCCTGAGTACGCCCAGCGCTGACTTCTCCGTATACGGGGCATTTCCAGAACATCCACAAAAAGGCCGCCCGAGTGCGAACAGGAGCGACTCGTCTCCTCCTCGACCGAACTCGGCGACAGAACCGTGGCGCGGTCGCTGATCCGCATATCAACGTCGACGGGGAGCCCGGCCGGGTCGCGATGGAGAACGGTCAGCTCCGGGGGCAGATGATCTTGCAGTGCTTGCAACGCGCAGGGAAGATCGTCTGAAAGAATATGCAGGTCGATATCATCATCCCACGGAATGAAACCTTTATGTCGCACTGCTCCTAACAAGGTGCCATGGCTAATAAAGAAGCAAACACCGGCATTCTCCAAAATGGAAGAAACCTCGGTCAGCATCCACAATAAGCGTCTATGTATCGCTTCGCGATCAAGAATGTCTTCTTTATCCATCAAGGCAGAACGGATCCGTTGACTAGTGAACAAGTCTTTCAGGACGTTGCGTACTCGCCAAACCGATAGCGCAGAGCACGGTAATCACCAATGTGATCCACTTCCGACCAGAAGCAATTCCCCACATCACGTACGTACACCACCCCCCCTGCAGCGGTCGTGCTGTACAAGACGTCCTCCCACCAAGCGTCGTGACGCTGTTCATGGATAAGCTCATCAAGCTTGCGTGCGAATCCAGGAACATGTGCTTTGTCAATTTTAGCGACCCCGACGTACTCGCCTGCCCGCTCAGCCGGGGGCAGGTTCTTGCCGAAGCGACGGAGAATGTTGTCCTCGCCGAAACCGAAGAAGAAATCCCCTTCAAGCGTGCGCCTGGTATCAACAAGCATGACGGGGGTTCTCTGTTCGGCTAATGTCATCTCCAGTATCGATTCATCCGCGAACACGTCACCGTTCATTAGTACGACATCGCCACCTTTGGTGAGGCTCTCACGCGCAAACCACAATGATGCGATGCTGTTCGTTACGTCGTAGAACGGGTTCACCACGAATTCAATCGGCAGATCGTCCAGCTCGCGTCTGACGGCGTCGCCCTCGTAGCCAACCACGACCGTTACGTTTATCCCGTGCGCCAACATCCACAGCACCGTATGCCGAATGAGCGGGACATCCCCCAGGCGCAATGTACACTTGGGCACGCCCCCAATATCCTTACTGATCCGTGTTCCGCGGCCTGCGGCCATGATTATTGCCTGCATGCACTCGTTCCTCTCCGGAGGTACCCCTGGACTGAATGACGCCAAGACCGGTGAGCTATACCACCGCTCCCCTGAGATTGCTGCCCGCGGTGGCGGGCATTTCCACATCTTCCGCTATGCTGACCCCATCAGGCGGTACGCCTTGCCATTCACTAACGGAGATCTCATGTATCCGGGCTTTCTCCGGGGAGTCAAAGTGATCGAGGAACCACGTCACCGCGTCTTCCGGGCCACTGATGACGGCCTCTGCGCGCCCGTCGTTCAGGTTCCGCACCCATCCCTTCAATCCGTGCCGGTAGAGCGCGTGCCAGAACCACTCCCGAAAACCCACCCCTTGAACCTTGCCCCGTATCAACAGATGCCTGACCAGACGAGGCGCATTGCTGTCGACGAAGCCGTGTTCCACCGCCGGGCTGCGCTTGCCACGCGGTATGCTGAATTGCCACGGGGACACTCCGGCGCGTTTACAAAACAGGTCATGCGTTGCCCTGATGACCACCTTCGCCGCCTCGTGCTCCGGGACACACTCATGGGAATCAAGGAGAAAGCTACGCATGGCCGCATTCGCTTCGAAAACGACGAGCTTCCCCGCCGTTGCGGGGTCTGTTGAAACGGCGAAATCAACACCAAAGTAGTCAAGGGGAATCTGTTGCATGGCGCGCTCCAGAGCGCTCCAGACTCCATCCGGAAAATGGCCCGACGGATTCTCGAGGAAATCCGATGCCACATCATAAAGCCAGGGGAACTTCCGATATGTTGGCGCAGACTGGGGCATGTGAACCTTCCAGTCATCCTCGGCCACCCTGAAATGAATCGGATACAGCTTTCCATCGACCATAAAAGCCCGGTACTTCGGATAGAGTCGGCTACCCGGTGCCCGAGGATCGACGTAACTCACATCATGGTATTGGAGGAGATAGACCTCGGTCGGCTCAGAGACGCGGACACGAAGCTCGCCCGGTTCATGGATCAGGTGAGCATGCTTTCCGTTCTGAAACCCGCTCGCACGCATGATGAAGGGGGGAGTGAGCCCCCCTTCAGATGCAGCATCACGAATAACCTCGCCGATATCTCCGTTCAGACTCCCAAGCCGTACAGTTTCCGGCAAGAGAACGGAGTCAGCGTGACGAAGGCGTTCCACATTCCGCTCGCGGGTCGTATCGAGAACACCGGAGGGAGGGTTGATAACCGGCCGTCCGAGAAGATCACAGAGCCCGCTGGCAAGTTCCAGGGCCCGCTCACAACGGTTCGGGTCAGTAATGGCGTTATAGATCACATCGACATCAGGAATACTGGAAACCAGATCATCTTTGTATTCCAGGCTTTCAACGCAGAAACGAATGAGCTCAACATTGTCCGAGTCGAACATTGTCATCAGATTATTGTGCCCACCCTCCGTGTGGACCTTTGCTGACTCCCGGCTGTAGCGGAAACTGATATTCGCTGTCGTACAGAGTACCAACACGCGCATTCGCTGCCGTGAAGAGGGGCGGCGACTGGTTATCGGCGCATCGACCGCGAGCTGCCGCACACTGGATTCGGTGGCATCGTTTAGTCCGAGTTCGCTGTAAATTGCGATGACCATCATTAGGCCCTCGGGATCCCTTGGCTTCAGGGCCACCCACCGATGTGCTGCCGACAAGGCAATTGTCAGGTCACCAGCGCACATGGCAGCGTGTACCAGCCGCTTCAACGTGCCGAGGTCATCAGGCATAACGGTATTGGCAAGCATCAGGTGCCGTGTTGCATTGACGAACTGCTGCTGCTCGATGCGCGCCGAGGCAAGTTGCAACAATGCCTCACGGTGTGCGGGCTCGAAATCGAGGACTCGCTGAGCGGCATCGACAACAGCTTCCGGATCTCCGGAAGCCTCTGCCAACCCCTTCTCTACTGCGTGGAGCTCCGGTCGCACCTGACCTGCATTGTGTCGCTCGGAGCTACTTCTGGAAGCTTCACGACTTGAGCGGCTCGCCTTCCCGCTTCGCTTTTGTTTCCTGGCCATTCCTGTACCTGCATGTGGCTTTTCGATGTCCGCTTATGCGCACAAAAGGACATGGCCCAACTGCCCCAATGCGCAACGGCGAGCGATTGCAGCCCACCTGGAGGGCGTTAACGACAAGGTCACATACAAAATTGATGCCAGCATGGAGAGCGCCCCGGGCGGCGGGAATTCGTCGTCAGGCTTAACGCGCAGGCCGGGTTACGCGGCGGTCGCTTCAACATTTTGACGTCAAGTTTCCGGCGCCCATAGGCGACGAATCCCCGTGAGCCAGTCGCTGTCAACCTGGTTGTTGCCGGCATGGTCCATAGCAGCCTGGTCCGTGTTCATCACCGATTTGTTTCAGATCAAGGCGGACTAACGCGAACGCCACCAGAATCCGGATAATGCGCCACGAACCGGGGGTTGCCGTGACTGTTTCATTGTTCTCCATTGCGTTCCGCCCCTTCTTTCTCGGTGCGGCCTGGCTGTCCCTGGCCTGGATAGGTGTCTGGGTTGCGCTGCTGGTCCGCGGCGCCGGCACCACGGCGCCGGTGCCGCCCATGATCTGGCACGGCCACGAGATGCTGTTCGGTTTCACCATGGCGGTGATTGCCGGATTCGTGCTGACCGCTGCCCAGAACTGGACGGGCCGGCAGTCGGTTACCCCGCGGGAACTGACGCTGCTGGTCGGCGTCTGGCTGGCCGCCCGCGTGGGGTTTCTGATGCCCTGGCTGGTGCCGTTCTGGCTGGTCAGTCTGGTTGACCTGGCGTTTCTGCCACTGCTGGCGTTCTTCGTTGCTCGTACCCTGGTGCCGGCCCGCAACATCCGCAACTACATGTTCATCCCCCTGTTCGGGGCCTTCGCCGTGCTCAACGGCGTCATCCACCTGGATATCCACGGCGTCCTCCCCGGCGCGGCCATGCCGGCGCTGGATGTGGCCATCCTGCTGGTGACCGTGCTGCTGGTGTTCATGGGTGGCCGGGTCATTCCCTTCTTCACGGAGCGCTGGCTGCCGGACAGCCATCCGCGCCAGTGGCCGGCGCTGAACTGGTGCGCGACCCTGGCGGTGCTGCTGCTGGTGCCCATGTACCTGCTGGGTGGCCGTGACCCCATGCTGGCGCCGCTCCTGTTCGCGGCCGCCGCCTTTCTGCTGGCGCGCTGGGTCGCCTGGCGGCCCTGGCAGACCTGGCGCACGCCGCTGCTGTGGATTCTGCACCTGGGGTATCTCTGGATTCCGGTGGGCCTTGTCCTACTGGGCGCAAGCCTGTCCGGCGCATCAATTGGCTGGTCGGCGGGGCTGCACGCGCTGATGGTGGGGGCAATGGGGTCGCTGTGCATCGGCATGATGGCGCGCGTTTCCCTAGGGCACACGGGGCGTCCGCTGGTGGCCCCCCGGCTGGCGGTGGCCGGTTTCGCGCTGATCACGCTTGCCGCGCTTGCGCGCCTCGGCGTCGCCTTCTCCGTCGGTCTCCCCTGGCTCGCCGCCGCATCCGGGCTGGGGTGGGCGCTGGCCTATCTCTGTTTCGCCGTTGCCTACACGCCACTGCTGGTGCGCCCGCGAACAACCTAAGCGTCGGGGCGCGTGAGCAGGAAGATGGTGACGCACACCAGGGCGATCACCTGAAGCGTCAGGGCCACCGGCGGCAACTGCGCCCAGAGCGCGATGCCGAGGCTGGCCACCACCGACGCGATGCCGATCCACTTCACTTTGCGGGGAATGGCGCGCTGGCTCTGCCAGGCGTGGATGGGCGGCCCGAACCGGGGGTGGTTCAACAGCCACTGGCGCCAGCGCTCCGAGCCACGCGCAAAGGCCCAGGCGGCCACCAGCAGGAACGGTGTGGTCGGCAGCAGCGGCACGACGGTGCCTGCGGCGCCAATCCCCACGCAGGTCACACCGAGCACCCGCCAGAGCCAGCGCGTCACCACGTGTTTATCTCCCGGTCACGGCGCGCCAGTCGGCACGGATACGGCCATGCTACACCGTTCGGGAGTAGCGCACGTTCGCCGTGCCGTCCTGCAGATAACGATCAAACACCATGGCGACATTGCGCAGAAGCAGGCGCCCGGTGGGCAGTATCCGGATGCCGTCACGCTCCCGCCGGATCAGTCCGTCGGCTTCCAGGGGGGCCAGGGCCTCGAGCTCCGGGGCGAAATAGTCGGCGAAGCGGATCCCAAAGCGCCGCTCGATGGCGTCGAAGTCCATCCACGTCCTGCACATCAGTCGCTCGATCACCGTCCGCCGCACGCGATCGTCGAAATCGAGCTGACAGCCCCTGGCCACGGGCAGCCTGCCCGCATCAAGAGCAGTGTAGTAGCTGCGCAGGTCGGCCGCGTTCTGGCAGTAGTGGCCACCGATCATGCCGATGGCGCTCATGCCGGCGGCCACCAGGTCGCACTCGGCGTGGGTGGAGTAGCCCTGGAAGTTACGTTGCAGGGTGTTGTTCTCCATGGCGCGCACCAGATCGCTGTCCGGCAACGCGAAGTGGTCGAGACCAATGGCGACGTAACCCGCGTCGGTGAGCCGCTGCACCGTGTGCTCGAGAATACCGAGCTTTTCTTCCGGCGATGGCAGCGTCTCGAAGGCGATAAGCCGCTGGGCCTTCACCCGCTCGGGGAGATGCGCGTAGTTGTACACGGACAGGCGGTCCGGCCGGATGGCGAGCACCTCGTCCAGGGTCGCATCGAAGGTGCGCACGGATTGATGCGGAAGCCCGTAGATGAGGTCCAGGCTCAGCGACTCCAGGCCCGATTCGCGCCCCTGATCGATCACCTTGCGTACCAGGCCCGCGGACTGCTCCCGGTTCACCGCCTTCTGCACGGCAGGGTCGAAATCCTGGACGCCGATACTCATGCGGTTGAAGCCCATCTCGCCCAGCATCCGCATCGTCTCCGGGCCGACGGCGCGCGGATCGATTTCAACGGAGAACTCCCGCTCCCCCGGCGGAGCGGGCGGAAAGTGCCGGATGATCGTCTGCATCAGGCGCCAGAGCTGGTGGTCGTCCAGAAACGTTGGCGTACCGCCACCCAGGTGCAACTGCTTGAGGGGGCGGTCGTCGTCGAAAAGGGCTCCCTGCAGCGCCAGTTCACGCTCCAGGTAGTGGAGGTAGATCTCGCCCTTGTGCGGGTGCCGGGTAATGATCTTGGTGCACGCGCAGTAGTAACAGAGACTGTGGCAGAACGGGATATGCAGATACAGGGACAGGGGGCGCGGCACCGGGTCATCGTTGCTCGCGCGCGCCACGTCGACGTAGGCGTCGGCATCGAAGCCACCATGAAAATGGGGTGCCGTTGGATACGAGGTATACCGGGGTCCGGGGACGTCGTACTTGTCGTACAGCGGGCGGTCGAAAACGGTCTGCATGGGCTCCATCACCTGACGGGTTTCTTGCACCCGATCAGGCTAGCCCCGCGACCCGGCGCGGACATTGACCCAGGTCAACCGTCGGCGAGAGCGCCCTTGCCGACACCTTCAAACGCACGCACGGTGATGCGCACGGCGGGCTCGCGGTCTTTCATCTCCCCATGCAGGTGAGCAGCAATCTGCTCCACCGTTGTTTCCGTCTCCAGCAACTCACACGCCGCGGCGGGGAGCTCCAGCGTGAACACGCCCTCTCCCGAGGTATAACGGAACCCGTAACAGGACACGCCATCCCGTTCCGTTGTCGTCACCAGGTGATCACGGGTCCCGAGATAGACATTGCGCCAGCGCCGGGCCCAGTACTGCTCCCAGTCCCGCGCCGGCTCGCCGTCACGCTGCACGATCAGCCGCGAGCGGTGCCCATGGGCGATGCGCTGGCAGGCTCCGCCGTGCGCCTGCAGGCCGTGGCTGTAGGCGTACCAGGCCCCGTCGATGGCCTCGTGCCGTAGATGCACGGTGAGATCCGTGACGTTGCCGGGGAGCCGCGGCAGCAGGGAGGCCTGCAGCAGGCGTTCCAGGGCCGCGGCATCCACCCGCGCCCCCGGCACGACCACCACCGTATGCGCGGGGCCGCTCATGTGAATCGGGCCCCGGCGGCTCGCAAAGGCAACGGCTACGCCATCTTCGGTGTGGGTGATCCCGGTGCCCTGCTCCGGAACCAGCAGCCGATGGTCGACGGTGTCGTCTATGGCCGCCTTGAGTTCGCGCTTGACGTCGCCGAAGTCGAAGACCATGCCCTGGGCATCGAGACTGCCGCCGATCTCCACGTCCACGATCCAGCTTTCGCCCACCAGACCGTCGACCGGGTCAAGCCGCGAGGAGTCGATGACGGTGAGTTGTTCGACGAACAGGCGGGCCATGGGGTACTCGCAGCATCGCGTGGGAATCAGGCTGCGCAGTGTACCCCAACGGCCCGGCGGATGTCCCCGGCGATCACTCGGTCACATCCGCAGGAGAGAACCGCGTGGTATCCGCCCGTTCCATGATGGCCCGCTCGGCCTGCGGATTGAGCACGACGATGCTGATGCGCCGGTTGATCGGGTTCTCCGGGTTTTCATCGTCGAACAGCACGGTATCGGCGAGCCCGGTCACCTGGGCCACACGATCCGGATCGGTCCCGCCGGCCAGCAGGGCCCGTCGGGCCGAGTTGGCACGGTCCGCCGAGAGCTCCCAGTTGTCGTACTCGTCCGGGTCGGTGAAGGCCACGGCGTCCGTATGCCCCGTGAGGCTGATCCTGTTCGGCACAGCATTGATCACTTCACCCAGCTCCATCAGGATCGCCTCGGCGTAATCGCGCAGCGCGTCATCACCCAGGTCGAACATGGGCCGGTTACGCTGGTCGACAAGCTGAATGCGCAGCCCTTCCGGCGTGATGTCCAGCAGCAGGTGATCCTTGAACGGCTCCAGTGCCTGACTCTGCTCGATGGCGGCCTCCAGGTCGGCCTGGAGGGACTCCATACGGTCCCGCTGGTAGTCGTCGGCCGCGCGCCTGATCTCCTCCACCGTGGGCGCCCGCGGCGAGTCGGCGATGTCCAGTGGCGTCTCGCTGCCGCCTTCCAGGTCGATCAGGGTATCGCCGGGCTGCTCGCGAGCGTCCTGGTACGCCGTCGGGTTCTGGAAATAGTTGGCAATGCCCCGACGCTGATCATCATCCACCACGGACACCAGCCACAGCACCAGAAACAGCGCAAACATGGCGGTCATGAAGTCGGCGAAAGCAACCTTCCAGGAACCGCCGTGATGCGCCTCCTGCTTCTTCTTGACGCGCTTTATGACTATCGGCTGGGTCTTGTCATCCATGCCGTCGCTCCCGGATTACCTCAGCCACGGCCCTTGAGATGGTTCTCGAGTTCTTCGAACCCGGGGCGCTCGTTTTCGTACATCACCTTGCGGCCGAACTCCACCGCGAGAACCGGTTTGTACCCGTTGAGAATGGCCATGATGGTGACCTTGATGATCTCCAGCAGCTTGGCCTTCTCCCGCGCCCGGTGCTCCATGGCCTTGCCCAGCGGGCCGACGAAGGAGTAACCGGCAAGAATCCCCGTGAACGTGCCGATCAGGGCGGCGGCCACCAGCTGCCCGATCACGGTCACCGGCCCGTCAATCTCGCCCATGGCGATGGTAATCCCCAGCAGCGCCGCGATGATGCCGAACCCGGGGAGCGCGTCGGCGGTCATGTTGACCGCGTGGGCGGGCATCTCTTCCTCCTCGTGGAGCGTCTCCAGCTCCAGGTCCATGAGATTCTCCAGCTCGTGGGGGTTCATGCTGCCCCCCACCATCAACCGCAGATAGTCCGTGAGAAACGTCATGGCCTCCTCTTCGGCGAGGATGCGCGGGTACTTCTGGAAGAGCTCGCTGTTCTGGGGGTCGTCCACGTCCTCCTCGATGGCCAGCAGTCCTTCACGCTGCGCCTTGTAGAAGAGGTCATAGAGCATCGCCAGCAAATCCATGTAGGTGGCCTTGCTGTAGACCGTGCCTTTCAGCAGCAGCGGGATGACCCGGAAGACCTTCTTGATGACCTTGCCGGGGTTGGCAATCAGGAAGCCACCGAAGGCGGCGCCGCTGATGATCAGGAATTCGTAGGGCTGCCACAGGATTGCGAGTTGGCCACCGTGGGCGACATACCCGGTAATGACCGAAAAAATCACAATCAATGCACCCAGGAGAATCAGCATGTTCCACTCCCACGCCCAGTGGACTTGTTGGTTTGAAGCGCGTTGGAGGACGGGCGCACGCACCGTCGCCGTCCGCTTGAACTCTGACGTTGTGATCGGCCGGCACTCGGGAAACTAAAGTCCTCGTGATTCCCGGCCGCTGCCCCGGGCTCCCGACCGGCCATTCAAACGGAATGCTACACGGGAGCGGGTGTTCATAACGGCCAACTGGTTCGCAAACTGTTGCCCACCCATCGGCGACAATCGGCGCACAAGAACAAGATTCACGAGCCCTTGCATCAGGAGCAGACCATGCAACAACGCCTGGAGGACTGGCTCTCCCGCCTGGAGAAGCCCTACCTGCCGATACTGCCGTCATCAGCAGCGGCGCTGAGGCGCCTGGCCGGGCCGGAAGGCAACAACCTCGGCGTACGGGACCTGCATCCGGTGATCGCGCGCGACCCGGCGCTGTCCATGAACATCCTGCGTGCCGCGAACGGGCACAAGCACCGGCACCTGGACGCGCAGACCACCACCCCCGATCAGGCCCTGCTCATGCTCGGCCAGAGCCGGGCAATGGAGCTCGCAAAGGGCTGGCCGGTCCTCGATTCGGCCCTGTCCGCGTCCGCGGCGGAGAAGTACCGCGTCGCGCTGGCGAACGCCTATCACACGGCCCGGCAGGCGGAACACTGGGCGGAGCGGCGCAAGGACATTCTCCCGGGTGAGGTCTATGCGGCGGCGCTGGCGCGTTACGCGGGCGAATTCGCGCTGCGGGCCGACCCGGAGGGCCAGGCGCTCATGGAGACGATGGACGAGCTCCGCAAGCGCGCCGGCATCCGCCGCCGGGAAGCGGAGTACGTGACACTCGGCTTTGCCGCCATGGATCTCGCCATGGGCCTGAACGAGGCATGGCGCATCCCGACCCTGATGATGGAGTACGTGCTGCCGGAGAACATCATGTCGCGGCGCACTCTGGGCATTCGCCTCGGCCTGGAGCTGACATCCATCGGGGAATACGGCTGGGAGACGACGGCCATGGAGCGCCTGCTGGAGGTGCTCGCAACCTATCTCGCGACAGACACCGAGAGTGCCGCCGAGACGATCCCGCCCATCTCACGGCAGGCGGCGGAGGAGCACCCCCTGCAGAACCCGCCCACGTGGCTGCCACTCACCCGCAGGCAGCCCCAGCCCGAGGCTCCGGAACGCACGCGCGGCATGTGCCTGATGCCGCGGCACGACGTGTTCCAGCGCCTGATCGACGAACTGGAACAGGACAACCTGGACCGCATTCGCAACGAACTGGAGCTGCGCCACGAACGGGTGGACACCTACGCCCCCCTGCTGACGCTGGCAGCGCGAGCCGTCCACCACGGGCTGGGCATGAACCGCACCATCTTTTTCCGCATCAACAAGAACGCCGACACCCTGCGGCCCTACCTGGCGCTGGGTGCGGAAACAGACCCCATATTGCTCACCACCGCTCTGCCGGCCGAAGGGCAATGGCTGATGAACCATCTGCCACCCGACAGAAAGCCGGCGCGGGTGACCGCAGGCAAGCCCTCCCCTCTGCGGCACAAACTGAAAGCGCTCGGCGGCGACCTGTTCCAGGCCGATGATTACCTGATCCAGGCGGTACGGGGCCCCAAAGGCCTGGTAGGCGTTCTGTTCGCGGACCGCCTCGGCAACGAGTGCGCCATGGATGACGGCGCACGGGAGGCGTTTCACCGGGTGTGCGTCGCGCTCGAGGAAGCCCTCGGCAACCAGTAGACCGGTCGCAGCCTGCATGGACACCGGGCTCCAATCGGAATGGCGAACATGGCATACTCGCCCTCCACAACAATAATGCGTTATACGTCAGCGTCCGGAGGGCGCAAGGAGAGACACGGAATGCAACGCTCGGTCATCAGCCTCGGAATCCTCGGTCTACTGGCGACCCCTCTTGCGGCCCAGGCCGACATCTCGGATGGCGAGGTGCGCATCGGCCTGATCTCGGATATGCAGTCCACCTACCGGGAGGTGGGCGAAGGGGCCGAAGTCGCCGCCGCCATGGCAGTGGAGGATTTCGGTGGCGAGGTGCTGGGCAACCGGATCCGGGTCTTCTCTCGCGACCATGAGCTTGATGCGGACCTCGCCATGGAGCACGCCCGCGACCTGCACGAAAACCACAACGTGGATGTGTTTGTCGGCATGGTGGGCTCCAACACGGCCATCCCGATTCAGCACTATGCGCGCGAGCACGGCATCATCACGCTGCACACCGATTCCGTGTCCTCCAGCCTGACCGGCGAGCACTGCTCCCCGCTCGGCGCACACTGGATGTTCGACACCTACGCGCTGGCCGCAGGAACCACCGCGGCGCTGCTGGAGGAAGGATACGAAAGCTGGCATTTCGTCACCGCCGATTACTCCTTCGGCGAAAGCCTGCAGGCAGACTCCACGGCAGTCATCGAAGCCAGCGATGGTCGCGTCGTCGGCACCTCACTGCACCCCTTCCAGGGCGACGACTTCGTCGGGCCGATTCTCGAGGCGGCCGCCTCGGGCGCCGACGTCATCGCCCTGGCCAACGCGGGTGAAGACCAGGCCCGGGCCATCCGTACTGCCTATGAGCTCGGGATTCCGGAAGGCGACCAGATCCTCGCCGGGCTGCTGACCACGGAGGCCCTCCCGGAGGAGCTGGGCCTCTACGTTGCCCAGGGCCTGCGGCTGACTACCGCCTGGTACTGGAACAAGGACGACGAGAACCGCGCCTGGGCCGAACGCTTCCAGGAGCGCTCGGGATACTACGGCAACCAGTTCGGCGCCTCCGTCTACTCGGCCGTCACGCACTACCTGCGCGCCATCGAGGAGACGGGGACGGACGACCCGGAGACCGTCATGGAGCAGATGCGCGCGATGCCGGTGGATGACATTTACGGCCGCGGCGGCGAGCTGCGCGAAGACGGGCGCCTGGTGATCGACATGCACCTGGCACGCATCAAGGCACCCCGCGACACGGAAGCCGCCGGCGACTACTACGAGATCCTGAGCACCATTCCGGCGGACCAGACCGTACGCCCCCTGGACGAGAGCAACTGCGACTACCTGCAGTAAGCGAGGCGCAACCGGTCAGCGCAGACGGGTTTCGGCTTCACGACCCAGCGCGTCCAGGGTCAACCCGCCCCGGTGCAGGTGCAACGTGGTCACCGAACAGTAATCGGGCCGGAACACCAGCACACGCGGATCGTTGGTCACCGCAGCCACCACCGCGTTGATCAGCACCGCGTGGGTCATGAACACCGTGTCCCGCTCACAGGCGCGCAGCGTGGCCAGTGCCTGGTCACGCCACTGCCACAGATGCGGGTCCAGATCCGGCCAGCGTGACCGGAGCAGGCCCTGCAGCCAGCTGCCCCGCGCCTCAAGAGACAGCCCCGGTGATGGCACTTCCGCCACCCCGGACTCGACGACGGGCGTCACCCCCCACCGCTGCGCCAGGGGCGCCGCCGTCTCCCGCGCCCGCTGCAGAGGGCTGGTGTACAGCGCCAGCGGGCGACCGGCCAGGGTATCCAGCGTCGCCGCCGCGGCCTCCGCCTGCCCACGGCCCTCGGCATCAAGGCCCGGATCGCGGGACTCGTGCCATGCGCCGGCCGCACGGCCGTGGCGCACCAGATAAAGGGTTACTCGGTCATCTGAGACTCCGGTCACACAGTTGCCTCCCTTGATGCCCCACCATAGTGCGCACACATTAGGACCTGAACGGTCCAGTACAGGATGGGGTGCACGGCGCCCGCACCGCGAATGGTCGACCAGCCCGCGACAAACCAGCCGTCAGCCTTCGATTCATCGTCGCCGTCTCCCTATGCCATCGACCGCCTTCGCGCCCGCTTTTCCGACCCGGAGACCGAGCGCGCCTTCAGGGCGTCAGAGGCGGGAACAACCCGGCGCCACCTGCGCGTCGCGCTGGCCGCCTGGGCGTTTCTGGTCATGCTGTTCGCGATTCCCGACTACGTCGCCCTGAACGGCACCGGCACCGCATTCTACAGCCTCATGGCCATGCGCGTGGCAACCACTGCGCTGGTGCTGGTGTTCGTGGCCCTGACGTTCTGGCGGCCACAGTTGTGCGAGCACGACGGTGCGCTCGCCGCCCTGCAGGCTGTCGGGATCTCCGGCTTCTTCCTGGTGTATCTGATGCGACCGGACGTCGCCCCGTACAACGTGGCCACCACCCTGGTGATGATCATCGGCCTCTACCTGCTGCTGCCCAATCTGCTTACCTGGGCCTCCGCCCTGGCTGCCTATCTCGCGGTCGGCAGCCTGATCAGCATCCGCGTCGTACTGGACGTCAATGCCACCGAGCTGGTCTCCGTCGGCATTCTGCTGTCACTGCCGATCATCGTGGGGCTGCTGGTGGCACACCGTCTGCAGATGCTCCGCCGCCGGCAGTTTGCGCTGCTCGCCAAGACCCGTGCAACCAACGCGGAGCTGGCCGACGAGGTCAAGTGGCGCCGCCGCCTGGAACGGGAACTGGAACGGCAGGCGGGAACCGACCTGCTCACCGGGGTGTATAACCGGCGCGGCTACGAGCCCCTGCTGGCCAGGGCATTCGAACGGGTGAAACGCCATGGCGGAGATCTGGCCGTGGCAGTGCTGGACCTTGACCATTTCAAGGCGCTCAACGACACCCACGGCCACGACGCCGGCGATCAGGTACTGCAGCACCTCGCCCAGCAGTGGCAGAGCGCCCTGCGGGCGACGGACATCGTCGGCCGCCTCGGCGGCGAGGAGTTCGTCGTCATCATGCCCGACACCACGCTGGAGTCTGCGGTGGAGAGCATGGAGCAGCTGCGGGCCATGGCGGCATCAGCATCGGTCACGGTGGCGGATCACGCCCTCCACGTCACGATGACCGTGGGCGTCACCGCCAACCGACCCCACGACTCCGGGTTCAACGACCTGCTGCGACGCGCTGACAACGCGCTTTACCGGGGCAAGGAGGCCGGTCGCAACAGGGTGGTCAGGGATGACGGGGCTACCGCCTGAAACCCTACACTGTTCTGCCTGGCGAAATACAAGTTCGCAGAATGGACATACGTCCATCTTCTCCTCTAGGCTTCCCCGACCGCCCGGAGACAGGACGCAACCCCCATGGACCTGAAAACCCTCAGTGAACAGCCTTTCGCCACCGTACCCGACCTGATCCGCACCCACGCCGAGGAGCGCCCGGACGCCTGGGCCCTGGTCCAGGACGGAGTCACCGTAAGCTATGGCGCACTCAACGCTGCCGCGGAACGGGTCGCGGCGACCCTGCAACGGGACGGCCTGCAACCGGGTGACGTCATCAGCATCTGCGCGGGCACGTCAATCGCCTACGTAACCGCCTTTCTCGGCGCGCTACGGGCAGGTGTCGTTGCCGCCCCCCTGGCGCCGTCGGCCACGCCGGACAGTCTCGCGCACATGATCGCCGACGCCGGCGCAAGCCACCTGTTCGTGGATGCCGCCAACGCCGACGCGCTTGCCGCGGCCAGCGACCGCATCAACGCCCGCTGGATCACGCTGGATGACAGCGCCGGAGGCACCCCGTTCGGCGACTGGCTGGCGGAGGAAGGCGCCCGCGCCGACGCGGTTGCCATCGAGCCGGAATGGCCGTTCAACATCATCTATTCATCCGGGACCACCGGCACCCCCAAGGGCATCGTGCAACCGCACCAGCTGCGCTGGGGCCATATCCGCCGGGGCATTTCAGACGAGTACGGCATCGGGCCGGAGAGCATCACGCTACTGTCGACGCCGCTGTACTCGAACACCACGCTGGTTCCCTTTTTCCAGACGCTGGCGCTGGGGGGTGCACTGCTGCTCATGGCGAAGTTCGATGCCGTGCGCTATCTCCAGCTCGCCGAGCAATACCGTGTCACCCATACCATTCTCGTGCCGGTGCAGTATCAGCGCATCATGGATGTGCCGGACTTCGACGCCTACGATCTGTCGGCGTTCCAGTGCAAGCTGTGCACCAGTGCGCCCTTCCGCGCGGATTTGAAGGCAGACGTGCTCGCACGCTGGCCCGGACGCCTGATCGACAACTACGGGATGACCGAGGGCGGCGGCGTCTGCAGCCTGCTGGCCCACCACCACCCCGACAAGCTGCACACGGTGGGCCAGCCCGTGCCCGGCCATGACATCCGGCTCATTGATGACGACGGCAATGAAGTCCCGCACGGGGAGATGGGCGAAATCGTCGGCCACTCCCCGGGCCTGATGATCGGCTACCACAACCAGCCGGAGAAGACGGCGGAAGCGGAGTGGCATTCACCGGACGGGCGGCGCTTCATCCGCACCGGCGACATCGGCCGCTTCGACGAAGACGGCTTCCTGGTGATCATGGACCGCAAGAAGGACATGATCATTTCCGGCGGATTCAACATCTACCCCACGGATCTGGAAGCCGTACTGCGGGACCACCCCGCCGTGCACGACTGCGCCGTGGTCGGTGTCCCGTCGGAGCAGTGGGGCGAGACACCGGTGGCGTTCGCGGTGCTGGAACGCGGCCACGAAGCGGAGCCGGATGCATTGCTCTCATGGGCCAACAACCGGCTCGGCAAGACCCAGCGCCTGGCCGACGTCCGGTGTGTGGACGCCCTCCCCCTGTCCGCCATCGGCAAGGTATTGAAACGCGAGCTGCGCGACCGCTACCAGCAGGGCATGAGCACCGGCTGACGTCCAGGTGGTTGACGCCTACTCCAGGCGGCGTATTTCGCGATCCCGCCAGTGCAGGTTACGCTGGACGCGCTACGAGTGAACGGCCGGGCGCGGTGCGGCCCGGCCGGATGTCGAACAATAACGAGAATGAGTCGCCGCATTCACACGAGGCGATCCTGCTTCGACGGGTGTCGGCGCGACGTCACCATGAAAAAAGCCGTCGAGTCCGTCAGCAGGGCCCAGTCCCTGAGGCTGCAGCGTACGCTCTGGGGATTCCTCGCCCAGCTCTGCATGCTGCTGATCCTTGCCAGCATGGCCCTGGCAGGGTTCATGGAGCCCATACGGGTGGCGCACGTCGCCCTGATGCACGTCGGCCTGGTCACCGTTTACGTGATACTCATACGCTCCGGCGTGAACCTCCACCTGAACGATCCGAGCATGACCGGCGCCCAGGTCACGTTGAGCCTGCTCCCCGCCATGTACGCCATGTACCACCTACAGGATCCGCAGCTGCGCGTGGCGGTGGTGCTGATGGCAACCGTCGGCATGCTGTTCGCTGCCCTCGCCTACGACACGCGGCGCCTGCTGTGGCTCGGCGGCTACCATGTGTTGGCGTACGTGCTCCTGATCGGCGCACTGGCCCAGTGGGCGCCGGAGCGCCTCAACCTGCGCGCCGAGGGGCCGGTGCTACTGACCTATGCGCTGGTGGTCATCATGATCTGCCTGCTCGGCGGCTTCATTGCCGGGCTGAGACGCACCCTGCGCCAGCGCAACACCCGCCTGGAGGTTGCTCTGGCCGAGCTCCAGGACCTGGCCACGCTGGACCCGCTCACCCGGTTACCCAACCGGCGCGCGGCGCTGGAACAGCTCCGCACGCGGAGTGCGCAGGCACGCTTCCTGGGAGCAGGGAGTACGGACGTGGCCGTCGGCCTTGTGGATATCGATCTGTTCAAGCAGGTCAACGACACCTTCGGCCATCAGGCGGGCGACATGGTGCTGTGCCGGGTCGGCGACGCTCTTCGCGCATCGCTGCGACAGGACGATTTCATCGGACGCTTCGGCGGCGAGGAGTTTCTGCTGATCCTCAGCGACGCCGATCCCGGGGCAGCCCGGCAAACGGCGGAGCGCCTGCGTCAGACCATCCTGGCGCTGCAGTTCCCGGAGCTGCCGGACGACCACGATCTCACCATCTCCGTCGGCATCACCCTGCTGGCCCCCGATGAGACCACCGAGGCGGCGCTCTTCCGTGCCGACCGCGCGCTCTACGACGCCAAGGATCGCGGCCGCAACGCGACGGTGCTCCTGATGCAGGACGACACTAACGGGACTCCGGCCGCAACCCCAGCGCCGCATGGCGCGAGAAACGAGCGTTGAACCACAGCGATGCCGCCATGATCGTCCCGCCGAGCGCCAGGCGCGCCAGATCGGCGTCCTGATCCCAGATCAACAGATTGACCAGCAGCCCCGCGGGGATCATGGCGTTGTTCATCACCGCCAGCGTACCCGCGTCCACCTTGCAGGCGCCACGGTTCCACAGGAACAGCCCGAGACCGGTGGCCACGAGCCCGAGCCACCCGAGCACGGCCCATTGCCAGGCGGTCTCCGGCAACATCCCGGTGTCGCCGAAGAGCAGGAAGCTGGGGATGGAAACCAGTGCGCCGCCGACAAAGAAGAACCCGAAATAGCGGTACGCCGGCACGGTCACCGGGTAGCGGCGGGTCAGGTGCTTGTAACCGACCTGGCCTGCGGCAAAGGCCATGTTGGCGACCTGCAGCAGGACCAGACCAGTGATGAAACTCCCGGTGACGCCGTCGTAGCGAATCACCGCCGCACCGATCACGGCCATGACCGCCGCAGCCAGCGCCGCCGGAGAGAACCGGCGATAAAGGGCATCATCGATCAGGGCAACGTAGATGGGCGTGGTAATGGTGAACAGGAGCACTTCCGGCACCGTGAGGTAGGCGAAGGACCGGTACAGACACAGGTAGGTCACTCCGAACTGCAGCATGCCCACCAGCACCAACCCACCCATCAGGGGCGCGGGCAGCCCGCGCCAGCGCAACAGGGGCAGAAACAGCAGGCCGGCCAGCAGGACGCGGGTGAGCACCGCGAAGTCGTTGTCCACCTGACCGCTCAGGTATTCACCGATCAGGCTGAACGAGAACGCCCATAGCACGGTAATGCCGACAAGATAGGCCATGAACCGGTTATCCCTCCTCGACGCCGGGGCGCGAAGGCTAACCCGAAGCGGCACCGGCGCCAAGCGCCATCGCCGCCCGGCCCGAGCTGATACACTCCTGTGCCATCCCGTGCCGGTTGGAAGGAGACATCTCTTGGCCGTATCCGCTGCAACCCAGGGTCTCTGGATCCGGGCAATGCCGGTCCTGTTCGTGCTGCTGTGGAGCACCGGGTTCATCGGTGCCCGGTTCGGGCTGCCCTACGCCGAGCCGTTCACCTTCCTCACCATCCGGTTTCTCTGCACGCTCGTCGTGCTCTATCTCATCATCCGGGTCATGCGGGAGATCTGGCCGCGCACGCTGAAGGCGTGGCTGCACATCGCCGTCGCCGGGGTGCTGGTCCATGCGGCCTATCTCGGTGGCGTGTTCTCCGCCATCGACCAGGGCATGCCCGCGGGGGTGACCGCTCTGATCGTCGGCCTGCAACCCCTGGTCACCGCCTGCCTGGCCCGCTCCTGGCTCGGCGAGCGCATCAACCGGAACCAGTGGATCGGCATCATCCTGGGGCTGGCGGGCATTACACTGGTTCTCGGCGAGCAGCTCGACCTGGCGGACCCGGCGACGCTGTTTACCGGCTTCGGCCCCATGGCGCTGCTCGCCGCGCTGCTTGCTCTGCTCGGCATAGCCGTCGGCACGCTGTACCAGAAGCGATACTGCACCGAGATGCCGTTGACCACCGGCACCTTCATCCAGTTCGTAGGCGCCTCGCTGGTGCTCGGCGTCGCCGCGCTCGTGTTCGAAACCCGCGAGATCGAATGGACGCCCACCTTCGTGCTCACACTCGGCTGGCTGATCTTCGGTCTGTCCATCGCAGCCATCCTGCTGCTCATGGCGCTGATCCGGCGCGGAGAGGCGTCCCGTGTCGCGAGCCTGTTCTATCTCGTGCCGCCGGTCACGGCGGTGGAGGCATGGATTCTCTTCGGCGAACGACTGGGGCCCATGGCATTGACGGGCATTGCCGTGGCGGTGTTTGGTGTAGCCATGGCCGTCCGGCAGCCCGCCGACGCCAAGCCCTGACAGCAACCACCCCGGACACAACAACGTAACGGAGGCAGCATGGATCTCGGACTCGACGGCGCCAGGGCGCTGGTTACCGGCAGCACGGCAGGCATTGGCGCAGCCATTGCGGAGACGCTGGCGCGGGAAGGCTGCCACGTGGCGGTCTGTTCGCGCAGCCAGGACAAGGTCGATCAGATGCTCGAGCGGCTGGAACCGCTCCCCGGCAAGGCCATCGGACGGGCTCTGGACGTGAGCGACCATGCCGCGTTCTCCGGCTGGGTCGGCGACGTCACCGACGCCTTCGGCGGCCTGGACATCTTCGTGCCCAACGTGAGCGCCATGACGGCGGACTGGCAGGCGATGGTGGACACCGACATCCTGGGCACCGTCTCCGAGGTGGATACGGTCCTGCCGCACCTGCTGGAGTCCGACCGCGCCGCGGTGGTGTACATCAGTTCCATTGCCGGCCTGGTGGGGGCGCCGCCGCTTGCCGCCTACGGCGCCATCAAGGCGGCCATGAGCCACTACATGAAGTCGCTGTCCATGAAGCTGGTGAAGAAAGGGGTGCGCGTCAACGCCGTGGCCCCCGGGGACATCCTCTTCCCCGGCGGCATCTGGGACCGCGTGCAGCAGGGCGACCCGGAGCAGTTCGCCCGTGTGCTCAAGCGCAACCCCATGGGCCGGCTCGGCACCCCGCAGGAAATTGCCAACACCGTCGCCTTTCTGGCCAGCCCCGCCGCCAGCTTCATCACCGGCTCCCAGGTCGTCGTGGACGGCGGCAACACCCAGCACGTCCAGGGCTGACCCCTTCCCCCACCCCGTCGCTGCGGCACTTGCCGCAGCGCACGACAAGTCATACTTGACGCTTACGTAAACGATACCTATGTTCTGGTTCTAGGCGCAGTAGCGACGCACGCGGGCGTAAATTACTTTCCGTTTACGTAAGCGTCATTACTCTGCCTCGCTGCCCCTGCGGGGATGACAGGAGGAGAGAGCCGCGGCAACAGCGGCTCCAACAACAACGCAGCGACAAGAGGACCACTCCGTGGATACGACGGATCAGACGACGCATGACGGCGTCACGCTCGCCTGTGAGCAGGTCGTGCGCCGCTTCGGCGGCCTGAAGGCCCTGAAAGGAATCGATCTCGGCATTCGCCAGGGAGAGATCTTCGGACTGGTCGGTCCGAACGGCTCCGGCAAGACCACCCTGGTCAACGCCGTCACGGGCTTCTACCCGCCCCAGGAAGGCCGGATCGTCTTCGAAGGCGCCGCCATCAACCACCTCAAACCCTATCAGGTCGCCGCACGCGGCATCGCCCGCACGTTCCAGAACGTGGCGCTGTTCAAGGGCATGAGCGTGCTCGACAACATTCTCCTCGGGCGGCACATCTTCATGCGCCCCAGCGCGCTGGCATCGCTGTTCTACTGGTGGTGGGCACAGAAGGAGGAAGTGGCCCACCGCCGGCAGGTCGAGGAGATCATCGACCTGCTGCAGCTGGAGAGCGTTCGTGACGAACCGGTGGACGTCATTCCGCTCGGCATGCAGAAACGCGTGGAACTGGCGCGGGCGCTGGCCGCGGAACCGCGGTTTCTGATCCTGGACGAGCCCATGGCGGGCATGAACCAGGAGGAGAAGGAGTACATGGTGCGCTTCATCCTGGATGCCCAGGAGGCACTGAACCTCACCATCCTGCTCATCGAGCACCACATGGACGTGGTCACCGCCATCTGCGACCGCGTGGCCGTGCTCAACAACGGCGAGAAGATCGCCGAGGGCACGGCCCGGGACGCGATCAAGGACCCCGCCGTTGTCGCGGCCTACATCGGGAAGAGCAACGATGCAGCCTGAACAGCAGCTTGCCAACGAGACGAACCCCGCGGCGCTCCACCCCAACTGGCAGCACGACGATCACCTGATCAACCTGCTGGCCAGGAACGCCCGCGAGTACCCGGACCGGGTCGCCATGCGCGAGCGGGACCAGGGCATCTGGCAGGAATACACCTGGGCAGACTACCTGGATCAGGTGCTCAGCTTCGCGGCAGGGCTCGAGGCCCGCGGCGTAGGGGAAGAGGACAACATTCTCGTCATCGGTGACAACCGCCCGGCGCTGTACTTCGGCATGCTCGGCGCGGTGGCGCTGCGCGCCGTCCCTTCCCCCGCCTACCCGGATACCACGCCCGACGAAGTCGCGGACCAGCTTCGCCGTGAGGGGATCCGGTTCGCCCTGGCGGAGGATCAGGAACAGGTGGACAAGCTGCTGCAGATCCGCGAATCCTACCCGGAGCTGGAGCTGGTCATCTACGACGACCCACGCGGCCTGGCCGGCAAGGAGCCGTCCGGCGTGGCCGCCTTCCGTGATATTGCGGCAGAGGGGCGCAAGCGCCTGGAAGGCGACGCCTCGCTGCGGGGGTCGCTCACGGGCCGCGCGACCGTCCACGACGTGGCGGTACTGCTGCACTCGTCGGGGACCACCGGGGCCCCCAAGGGCATCCCGCTGAAGCACGGCCACATCCTGGCCGGGGTGCGCAACGCGGCGGCGGCGGGCTATTTCGATCAGGGTGAAATCCACATGGCCTACCTGCCGCTGGCCTGGGTCGGCGATTTCATCTTCTCCGTGGGCGCGGCCATCGCGCTCCAGTTCTCGGTGAACATTCCCGAGCGGCAGGAGACCGCCCTGCATGACCTGCGCGAGATCGCGCCAACCCTCTATTTCAGCTCGCCCCGCGCCTGGTCGAACATGCTCACGCGCATCCAGGTGGGCATTGATGAGTCGACGGGGTTCAAGCGTTGGCTGTACAACCGCTTCATGCCCTTCGCGGTGGAACTGGAGCGCCGCCGCCTGAACGGACAGGCGCCGAGCGGTGGCGAGCGGGCCTGGCGGGCCCTGGGCGAGGTGCTGGTCTACGGCCCGATCAAGGACCAGCTGGGCCTGGGCCGTGTCGAGCGCCCCTACACCGCCGGCGAGGCCATTGGCGAGGAGGTGTTCCTGTTCTTCCGCGCCCTGGGCCTGAACCTGCGGCAGTTCTACGGCCAGACGGAGAACTGCGCCCTGTGCGCTGCTCAGGACCCGGATACGCTGAAGCTCCACACCGTGGGCAAGCCGTTCCCGGGCGTCGACGTGCGGATCAGTGATGACGGCGAGATCATCATGCGCGGCGACAACGTCTTCGACGGCTACTACAACAAGCCGGAGTCGACGGCGGAGACCCTGCAGGACGGCTGGCTGCACACCGGCGACGCCGGCTACCTGGAAGAGGATGGCCAGATCGTGGTGCTGGGCCGCGTCTCCGAGGTGGTCTACACCGCCGCCGGCGAACGGTTCATCCCCACCTACGTGGAGAACCACCTCAAGTTCAGCCAGTACATCAAGGATGTCTGCGTCGTCGGCGAAGGGCGTGACCACCTGACCGCCATCGTCTGCATCGACATCGACGCCGTGGGCCACTGGGCCGAGGAGCACGGGGTGCCTTACACCTCGTACGCCGATCTGTCACAGAAGCAACCCGTCTACGACCTGCTCCAGGGCGTCATCGCCCACGTCAACACGAAACTCCCGGAAGGGCTGCAGATCCGCCGCTTCGTCAATCTCCACAAGGAGTTCGACCCCGATGACGGCGAGGTGACCCGCACGCGGAAACTGCGGCGGAACGTGATCGACCAGCACTACGCACCCATTATCGAGGCGCTCTACGACGGGCGCACCGAGATCGAGTACGAGGCCCGGATCACCTATGAAACCGGCGAGTCCGGCGTCCTCCGGCGCCACCTCGCCATCCGCGATCTGCCCGCAGCCGGGAACCAGTGAGGCAAGGTTATGGCGTACTTTCTCGAATTGCTCTTCAACGGCGCGCTCACAGGGCTGATGTACAGCCTGACGGCGCTCGGCATCGTACTGATCTACAAGTCCGCAGGTGTGCCCAACCTGGCCCAGGGCGCCATGGTCATGATCGGCGCCTACGTGGTCTGGATGCTCGCCAGCATGGCCGACCTGCCCCTGTATGCCGCCATCGCCCTGGCCGCCGTGGGCATGTTCGGCTTCGGTCTGCTCGCCGAACGCCTGCTGCTGCGCAAGATGGTGGGGCAGCCGATCATCATGATCGTCATGCTCACCCTGGGCCTGGAGATCTTCCTGCGCGGCCTCGGACCGGGGCTGCTCGGGGCATCGCCCAAGTCCCTGGACCTGGGCATTCCGCTCACCCCGGTGATCATCGGTGATGTCTTCATCAACCGCGACTACCTGGTCGGGGGCATCGTGGCGATGATCCTGGTGGGACTGTCCCTGCTGTTCTTCCGCACGCGGCTCGGCACCAAGCTGCGGGCCGTCTCCGACGATCACGTCTCGAGCTGGTCGGTGGGCATCTCCGTGGAGCGGGCCGTGGGCATCTCCTGGGGGCTCGCGGGCATCTCCGCCGTCGCCGCGGGCACGCTCTGGGGCTCGGTGCAGGGGGTGGACTGGACGTTGTCCACGCTGCTGTTCCCGGCTGTGGCGGTGGTCATCCTGGGCGGGCTGGACAGCATCATCGGCGTACTGGTGGCCGGGCTGATCGTCGGCATTCTCGGCAGCGTCATCCCGGGCTACGTGGACCCGATCGTGGGCGGCGGCACCCGTGACGTGGTCACGTCGCTGATCATCCTGTTCACCATCATGATCCGGCCGCACGGCATCTTCGGCCGCGAAGACATCGAGAGGGTCTGAATCCCATGTTCTATCGACTGTCCGGAGTCCACCACACCCGCTACGAGACCGCCCGGCGCCTGTGGCCGGTGCCGGCCGACCGCTGGCAGGTCTGGATCCTGCTGGCGCTCGCGGTGGCCGCCCCGCTGTACATGTCGGACCTCTACCTCAGCAGCTACATGCTGCCCTGGCTGGTCTGGAGTGCCGCGGCGTTGTCGCTGACCCTGCTGATGGGCGTCGCCGGGCAACTGCACTTCGGCTTCGCGGCCGTCATGGCCATCGGCGCCTACTCGAGCATCCATATCGTCCGCGCCGGCTGGCCATTCGAGATTGCGCTCATCGGGGCGGGGCTGACAGCGGCGTTTATCGGCTGTCTGTTCGGCGCGGCGGCGCTCCGCGTCAAGGGCCTGTACCTGGTGATGGCCACCCTCGCCATGCAGTACCTGGTGGACTGGGTGATCATCAACGTGCCGGCCATCTCCGGGGGCGCCCAGGCGACGCTGCAGACGCCGGACGTGACCTTCCTGTTCGTGCCCATGCAAAGCGATGCCGCGCTCTACTACGGCGCCCTGCTGTGGGCGGTGATCGTCACCCTGCTGGTGCTCAACATCAAACGCACCAGCTTTGGCCGCGCCCTGGTGGCCGTGCGCGACAAGGACTACGCGGCGTCGATCATTGGCGTGAACAGCTTCAAGTACAAACTGCTCGCCTTCTTCACCAGCTCGTTCCTGGGCGGGGTCAGTGGCGCCGTGCTCGCGTTCTGCTATTACCAGGCGGTGACGCCGGAGCAGTTCGGGTTCAACGTGTCGATCCAGCTGGTGGCCATGGTGCTGGTGGGCGGGCTCGGCAGCGTCATCGGCGCCTATCTGGGTGCCGGCTTCGTGCTGCTGGCGCCGATATTCCTCACCAACATGGTGGCCTACGCGGCCATCCAGGGCTGGCTGACGGTGTCATCGAACCTGCTGGCGCATATCCCGCTGATGGCTTACGGCGCACTGATCATCGGCTTCCTGCTGTTCGAGCCCCTGGGGCTCGCCAAGATCTACGACAACATCAGGAAATACTTCCTGGTCTGGCCGTTCCGCCACTCACGCAGCTGAACGACCGGAAAAACAACAGAACGAGGAGGAGACACCATGCGCAGCATCACCAAGGCCCTGACCGGAACGCTCGCCGCCGCCGCCCTCGCCTTCGGCGGGACGGTCAAGGCGGACAACGACACCATCAAGTTCGCCCTGCTCCAGGACTTCACCGCCGTCTACACCTTTCTGACGGACGAATACAACCAGGGACAGCGCGACTACCTGCGGCTCATCAACGAGGAAGGGGGGCTCGACGGCCGCACGTTCGAAGCCCTTGTGCGCGACACGGGCAACGAGCCCCAGCGCGGCCTGGAAGCCTACAACCGGGCCCGGCGTGAAGGCGCCGTGCTCGTGGACTTTCTCAGCACCCCGGTGTCCCGCGCCGCGGTGAACCGGGTCCTCAACGACGAGATCGTCATGATCACGGCGCTGCACGGGCGCGGTGACGCCAGCGACGGCACCACCTTCCCCTACATCTTCCCGCTGATGGCGACATACTGGTCCCAGGCGACCCTGCTGGCGGAGTACATCGAAAAGGAGGAAGGCGGCCTGGAAGGCAAGCGCATCGCACACGTCTACATCGATTCCCCGTTCGGCCGCGAACCGGTGCCGGTTCTCGAGGAGCTTGCAGACCGCAAGGGGTTCGAGCTGCGCACCTTTGCCTATCCCAGCCCGGGCAACGAGCAGTCCAGCACCTGGTCGGACGTGCGTCGCTATCAACCGGATCACGTGCTGATCTGGGGCGCCGGTGGCGGCCAGGCGGTGTCGGTGCGGGAAGCCATCCGTAACGGCATCGACCCCTCCAACATCCTGTCGGTGGTGTGGCTGGCCGAGACCGACGCACGCACGGTCGGCGCCGACCGCGCCAAGGGCGTCAAGCGCTTCGAGGCAGTAGCCACCGGCACCGATTACCCGATCATGGAGCGTATCCGGGAAAAGGTGCTGGATGCGGGGTTAGGCACGGGCGACGAGGAGAACGTCGGCACCACGTACTACAACATCGGTGTCGCCACCATGGCCATGGCGGTTGAGGCCGCCCGGCTGGCGCTGGAGGAGCACGGCGGCGAACTGACCGGCGAAAAGCTCCGCGACGGCTTCCGCATGCTGGAAGACTACGACGCCGAGGGCATGATGCCGCCGGTCACCTTTACCGAGGACGACCACCAGGGCGGAGGCTACGGCCGGGTGTCCGAGTGGAACGGCGAGGAGTGGGAGCCCATTACGGACTGGTACGCCGCTTACCAGGACATCGTCTGGGAAGAGATCGAGAAGGACGCAGCCGGATTCCGGGAAGGACGGTAACGGCACCTCCCCCGCCGGCAACACGCCGGCGGGGCCATCTCCAGTCAGAGGACGCGGAGCCATGACCGCAGACGCAGCGGAAACCACGCCGACGACGGCCACCCAGTCTGTGCTCACCATGAGCAACGTCGAGGTGGTCTACGACAAGGTATTCCTCGCCATCAAAGGGGTGTCACTGGAGGTCGGCCAGGGGCAGATGGTCGCCCTGCTGGGCGGCAACGGCGCGGGCAAGAGCACCACGCTCAAGACCATCAGCGGCCTGCTGGCCCCGGAGCGAGGCGAGGTCACCCGCGGCCAGGTCCACTTCATGGGCGAGGACCTGGCGCCGCTGGGTCCGTCCCAACGGGTCGACCGCGGCCTGGTGCACGTGCTTGAGGGCCGCCGGATCTTCGGTCACCTGACTCCGGAAGACAACCTGCTGGCGGCCTTTTCGCTGAAGTCCGACCGGCGGCGCTACCAGCAACTGCGCGACCAGGTCTACACCTATTTCCCGCGCCTCAAGGAGCGGGCACGAACCAAGGCCGGCTACCTCTCCGGCGGCGAGCAGCAGATGCTGGCCATCGGCCGCGCCCTGATGACCGAACCGCAGCTGCTGATGCTCGACGAGCCGAGCCTGGGCCTTGCGCCCGTGCTGGTGGAGGAGATTTTCTCCATCATCCGGGAGATCAACGCCAACGAGGGTGTCAGCGTCCTCCTGGTGGAGCAGAATGCGGCGGCTGCACTGGAGATCGCCCACCACGCCTACCTGGTCGAGAACGGACACATCGTCATGACCGGGGAAGCGGACGTCCTCCGCCAGAACCCGGACGTGCAGGAGTTCTATCTCGGGGGGGCCGGCAAGGTGGACTACCACAACGTCAAACACTACCGGCGCCGCAAGCGCTGGCTTGCCTGAGCCGGGCGCAATGGCAGCGGGATCTACCGAATGGAAACGGCCCATGTTACGTTTACGTAAACGACAAGATTACCGCTACAAGGGTATACAAAGACCATGGAAGCCGTACGGCATGTCAACAGCGCTCCGGTCTACACGATCGGCGAACTGGCGCGCGAATTCGATATCACGACACGCACGATCCGCTTCTACGAGGACGAAGGCCTGCTCGCCCCCATCCGCGAGGGGCGCAAGCGTCTCTACCGGCGCCGCGACCGCGCCCGGCTCAAGCTCATCCTGCGCGGCAAGCGCCTGGGATTCACCCTGGGCGAAATCCGCGAGACCTTTGAACTCTACGACGAGGCGCACGGCGAGTCCAGGCAGCTGCACTACTACCTCGGCGTACTGGACGAGAAACGCCAGCAACTGAAGCAGCAGCGCCGGGACATCGAGGACGCGCTGGCGGAGCTGGAGCAGTCCTACGCCCGGTGCCAGGACCTGCTCAGCCGTCAGAACGACGAACAGACCGGCTGATTGGCCACCCCAGACAACCACCAGGAAACACACGCAGCCGCGGCTGCCGGGGAGACACCAGATGATCCAGCTTCCGACTCTGAATTTCGGTCTCGGGGAAGAGATCGACATGCTGCGCGATTCGGTGGCGAACTTCGCTGCAACCGAGATTGCCCCGCGCGCTGCCGAGATCGACGCCAGCAATGAATTCCCCCCGGACCTCTGGCCCAAGCTGGGTGACATGGGCCTGCTCGGCATCACCGCCGAAGAGGCCTACGGGGGCGCGGGCATGGGCTATCTGGCGCACATCGTCGCCATGGAAGAGATCTCCCGCGCATCGGCTTCAGTGGGGTTGTCCTACGGCGCGCACTCGAACCTTTGCGTGAACCAGATCCGCATCAACGGCTCCGAGGAGCAGCGGCAGAAGTACCTGCCCAAGCTGATCTCCGGCGAGCACGTGGGCGCACTGGCCATGTCCGAGCCGGGGGCCGGCTCCGATGTGGTCTCCATGCGCCTGCGGGCGGAACGCCAGGGCGACCACTTCGTGCTCAACGGCAACAAGATGTGGATTACCAACGGCCCCGACGCCGACACCCTGGTGGTCTACGCCAAGACCGACCCGGACGCGGGCAGCAAGGGGATTACGGCGTTCATCATCGAAAAGGGCATGCCGGGCTTCTCCACCGCGCAGAAGCTGGACAAGCTGGGCATGCGCGGCTCCAACACCTGCGAGCTGGTCTTCGAGGACTGCAAGGTCCCTGCAGCGAACATCCTGGGCGAGGAAGGCCGCGGCGCACGGGTACTGATGAGCGGGCTGGACTACGAGCGTGCCGTGCTCGCCGCCGGCCCCCTGGGGATCATGCAGGCCTGCCTGGACGTGGTGGTACCCTACGTCCACGAGCGCAAGCAGTTCGGCGAACCCATCGGCACCTTCCAGCTCATGCAGGGCAAGCTCGCCGATATGTACACCACCATGAATGCGTGCCGGGCGTACGTCTACGCCGTGGGGGCCGCCTGTGACCGTGGCGAGACCACGCGCAAGGACGCCGCCGGCGCCATCCTCTACGCCGCGGAGAAGGCCACGCAGGTGGCACTGGAGGCGATCCAGGCGTTGGGCGGCAATGGCTACATCAACGAGTATCCCACCGGCCGGCTGCTGCGCGACGCCAAACTCTACGAGATCGGCGCCGGCACCTCCGAGGTGCGGCGCATGCTGATCGGCCGGGAACTGTTCGAACAGACCAAATAAGCGAACCAGCCAATGACGGTGCTGAAATCCAGAATCGACCCCCGCTCCGAGGAGTTCCAGACGAACCGGGAGTCCATGGGCACGCTGGTGGCCGACCTCCGCGACCGGGTGGCACGGGTCAAGGAAGGTGGTGGCGAGGCGGCGCAGAAGCGCCACACCGACCGTGGCAAGCTGCTCCCCCGGGACCGGATCCGCGTGCTGCTGGACGTGGGCTCGCCCTTCCTCGAGCTCTCCCAGCTCGCGGCCACGGACATGTACGACGACGCCGTACCCTCCGCTGGCATCATCACCGGTATCGGCCGGGTGAGCGGGCGCGAGTGCCTGATCATCGCCAACGACGCCACCGTCAAGGGCGGCACCTACTACCCCGAGACGGTAAAGAAGCACCTGCGCGCCCAGGAGATTGCCGCGGAGAATCACCTCCCGTGCATCTACCTGGTGGACTCCGGCGGTGCCAACCTGCCCAACCAGGACAAGGTCTTCCCGGACCGCGACCACTTCGGGCGCATTTTCTACAATCAGGCGCACATGTCCGCCGCCGGGATTCCGCAGATCGCCGTGGTCATGGGCTCGTGCACTGCCGGTGGCGCGTACGTGCCTGCCATGTCCGACGAGAGCATCATCGTCAAGGAACAGGGCACCATCTTCCTGGGTGGGCCGCCACTGGTGAAGGCCGCCACTGGCGAGGTGGTCAGTGCCGAGGATCTGGGGGGCGCCGACGTGCACTCCCGGGTCTCCGGCGTGACCGACCACTACGCGCTCAATGACGCCCATGCGCTGGGCATCGTGCGCCAGAGCGTGGAGTACCTGAACGGCACCAAGCAGGTGGAGCTGGACGTGCGCGAGCCGCAGCCGCCCCTCTACGATCCGGAGGAACTCCACGGCGCCGTCCCCACGGACCTGCGCAAGCCCTTCGACGTCCGCGAAGTCATCGCCCGTATCGTCGACGGCTCCGAGTTCGAGGAGTTCAAGCAGCTCTACGGCACCACGCTGGTGTGCGGATTCGCGCGCATCTTCGGCTACCCCGTGGGGATCATCGCCAACAACGGCGTGCTGTTCTCCGAGTCGGCCCTCAAGGGCGCACACTTCGTGGAGCTGTGCAGCCAGCGCGGCATCCCGCTGGTGTTCCTGCAGAACATCACGGGCTTCATGGTAGGCAGCAAATACGAATCGGGGGGCATCGCCAAGGACGGGGCGAAACTGGTCACGGCCGTGGCCTGCTCCGCGGTGCCCAAGTTCACCGTGATCATCGGCGGCAGCTTCGGCGCCGGCAACTACGGCATGTGCGGTCGCGCCTACTCGCCGCGATTCCTCTGGATGTGGCCCAATGCGCGCGTTTCCGTGATGGGCGGCGATCAGGCCGCCAACGTCATGGCCCAGGTGCGCCGGGACGGGATGGAGCGCAAGGGTGAGCACTGGAGCGAGGCGGACGAGGAAGCGTTCAAGGCGCCCATCCGCGAGCAGTACGAGCACCAGGGCCACCCCTACTACGCCACCGCGCGGCTGTGGGACGACGGCGTCATCGACCCGGCGGACACCCGCATGGTGCTCGGCCTCGGCATTTCCGCCAGCCTCAATGCGCCGGCGCAGGACACGCGCTTCGGCGTGTTCCGCATGTAACCGGGAGTCTCGTGATGAACGACGAAGCCGCCATTCTCACCGAGCAGGCGCACGGCGTCGCCACGGTGACGCTGAATCGCCCGGACCGCCACAACGCCTTTGACGACGCCTTCATCGCCGAGCTCACCGGCGTGCTGCGGGAGATCGAGCGGGACGACGGCGTGCGCGTGGTGGTGCTGGCGGGCAATGGCAAGAGCTTCTCCGCCGGCGCCGATCTGAACTGGATGCGGCGCATGGCCGGATACACGCGCGAGCAGAATGAAGCCGACGCCCTCGCCCTGGCCGAACTCATGGAGACCCTGGACGGGCTGGCGAAACCCACCATTGCCCGGGTGCACGGGGCAGCCTTTGGCGGCGGCGTCGGGCTGGTAGCCTGCTGCGACATCGCCATCGCCGCCGGCACCGCCAGCTTCTGCCTGTCCGAGGTCAAGCTGGGGCTGATCCCGGCGGCGATCTCCCCGTACGTGGTCAAGGCCATGGGCGAGCAGCAGGCGCGGCGCTACTTCGTCACCGCCGAGCGCTTCGACGCAACCGAGGCCGTGCGCATCGGCCTGGTACACGAACAGGTGCCGGCCAACGAGCTCGACGCGCGCATCGATGACCTGATCGCGCAGATGCGCGGCAACGGCCCAGACGCCATGGCCGCCTCCAAGGACCTGGCGCGCGCCGTGGGCCGCGGCCCGGTGGACCGCGCCATGATCGAGGACACGGCGCGGCGCATCGCCGCCATCCGCGTCGGTGCGGAGGGCCAGGAAGGGATCGGTGCCTTTCTGGAGAAACGCAAACCCGCGTGGGTCGAGGAGTCCTGAGGGATGTTGCAGACCGTACTGATTGCCAACCGCGGGGAAATCGCCTGCCGCATCGCCCGCACCTGCCGCGCCATGGGGGTACGCACTGTCGCCGTATACTCCGAGGCAGACGCCGACGCCATGCACCTGCACGCCTGCGACGAAGCCTGGCCCGTGGGCCCGGCGTCGGCGAAGGAAAGCTACCTGAACGTGGACCGGATTCTGGACGTGGCCCGCCGCAGCGGCGCCGACGGCATCCACCCCGGCTACGGCTTTCTGTCCGAGAACGCCGACTTCGCCGAGGCGTGCGAGCGCGCGGGCATCCGCTTCATCGGCCCGCCCGGCTCAGCAATCCGCGCCATGGGCTCCAAGAGTGCGGCCAAGACCATCATGGCCGACGCCGGCGTGCCGCTGGTGCCGGGCTACCACGGCGACGACCAGACACCGGAACACCTGGCCGCGGTGGCCGACGAGATCGGCTACCCGGTGCTGATCAAGGCCTCCGCCGGCGGTGGCGGTAAGGGCATGCGGCGGGTGGACGACCCGGCCGATTTCGCCGCCGCCCTGACCAGCGCCCGCCGTGAGGCGGCAGCGGGTTTCGGCGACGACACCGTCCTGCTGGAGAAGTACCTGCTGCAGCCACGCCACGTGGAAGTGCAGGTGTTCGCGGACAGCCACGGCAACGTGGTGCACCTGTTCGAGCGCGACTGCTCGGTGCAGCGACGCCATCAGAAAGTAATCGAGGAAGCGCCCGCCCCGGGCCTGTCCGACGAAAAGCGCCAGGCCATGGGCGATGCCGCCGTGGCGGCAGCGCGTGCCATTGGTTACGTGGGCGCCGGCACCGTGGAATTCATCATGGAGGCCCACGGCGACTTCTTCTTCATGGAGATGAATACGCGCCTGCAGGTGGAACACCCGGTCACGGAAATGATCACGGGCGAAGACCTGGTCGCCTGGCAGTTGCAGGTGGCCGCCGGACAGCCGCTACCCCGGAACCAGGACGCTCTCGCCTTCTCCGGACACGCCTTCGAAGCGCGCATCTACGCCGAGGACCCGGACCGGGACTTTCTTCCCGCCATTGGCACGGTAAGCCGCCTGCGCACCCCCGCCGAGCACGATCACGTGCGCATCGACACGGGCATCCGCGAAGGCGACGCCATCGCCATCCACTACGACCCCATGATCGCCAAGCTGGTGGTATGGGACCACGACCGGGACAAGGCCCTGCAGCGCCTGCGCAATGCGCTCGCCGACTGGACCGTCGCCGGCACCACCACGAACACGCGCTTCCTGGGCCGCATCGCCGCCCACCCTGCATTCGCCCGGGGTGGCGTTGATACGGGCTTCATCGAGCAGTATCGCGACGACCTGTTCCCCGAGGCGCGCCCCGTCTCCGACCGCTTTCTGGCAGCAGCTGCCCTGTACGAGCTGCTCAGTGTCGACCAGGCTGCCGCGGCGCGCGCCCGCGTCTCGGGCGACCCGTGGTCGCCGTGGCACAGTACCGATGGCTGGCAGCCGAACAGCGACAACCATCACGTGCTGCACTTCCTGGACGGTGACACCGACCTGACCGTCGTGGCGCACTACCGGCGCGACTGCTTCCTGCTGGACCTCCCCGGCGGCACCGTGACCGCCAACGGTTCGCTGGGCGCGGACGGTCACATGCGTCTCGTACTGGACGGCGTCCATCAGGACGCCCTGGCCCTCCAGTCAGGGGATCAACTCAGCGTTGCCATCGGCGGCGAGGAGCGCAAGCTCGTCATCCACGACCCACTGTCCGCCGGCATGGGCGAAGAGCTGCGCGAGGGCAGCCTGACGGCGCCCATGCCGGGCACGGTATTGCAGGTCATGGTGGCCGAGGGCGATCACGTGGAGGAAGGCGCCGCGCTGATGGTGCTGGAAGCCATGAAAATGGAGCACACCATTCGCGCATTTGCTTCCGGCCGGGTGGACAAGGTCAACTTCCGCGAAGGTGATCAGGTCTCCGAGGGGGCGGAATTGCTGGCCATCGGCGCGGAGGAGTAACGACGACGGATGGTGGACCTGAAGGTCCACCCTACGCAGGGCCCGGAGCACCAGCAACGCGACCATAAGGTGAACCTTCAGGTCCACCAGGCACACGACCCGAAGCACCGGCCGAACCGACCGTAGGGTGGACCTTCAGGTCCACCAGGCACACGACCCGGGCACCGGCCAAGCCGACCGTAGGGTGGACCTTCAGGTCCACCACAAACCGCAACCTGGCATCAGCAACGCACTACCGGAGGCCCCATGCCCCTGCCTGACCACGTCCGCATCGTCGAAGTCGGCCCACGCGACGGCCTGCAGAACGAGGCCGGCACCATCCCCACCGCCACCAAGCTGGACCTCATTCACCGCCTCGCGGACGCGGGCCTGACCACGGTGGAAGCCACCGCCTTCGTCTCCCCCAAATGGGTACCGCAGATGGCGGACCACAAGGAAGTGCTAAGGGGCATCCAGCGCCGGTCGGGCGTCAACTACCCGGTGCTGACACCCAACATGAAAGGTTTCGAGGCCGCGGCCGAGGCGGGTGCCGAAGAGGTCGCCGTATTCGGTGCCGCTTCGGAGACCTTCTCCAGGAAAAACATCAACTGCAGCATCGACGAGAGTCTGGAGCGTTTCCGCCCGGTGGTCGACGCCGCCGCGACACGGGGCATCCGCGTGCGCGGCTACGTCTCCTGCGTGCTCGGCTGCCCCTATGAAGGCGCCATCGACCCGCAGGCCGTGGGCCGCGTCGCCGAGGCGCTGCACACCATGGGCTGCTACGAGATTTCCCTGGGCGACACCATCGGCACGGGCACGCCGCTGGCCGCACAGCGCATGATCGATGCCGTCGCCGAGCGTGTGCCCATGGAGCGCCTTGCCGCCCACTTCCACGACACCTACGGCCAGGCGCTGGTCAACCTCTACGCCGTGCTGGAGCGCGGTGTGGCAACCGTGGACACCGCCGTCGCCGGACTCGGCGGCTGCCCCTACGCCAGGGGCGCCTCGGGCAACGTGGCCACGGAAGACGTGGTGTACATGCTCGACGGCATGGCCATCCACACCGGGGTCGACCTGCACGCGCTGGCAGCCGTGGGGCGCTGGATCTCCGGCGAGCTCGGCCGGGAACCGGCATCCCGGGTCGCCAGGGCACTCGCCGCAAAGGGGTAAAGGGTTCACCCGACACGCTTTACCCACATGACGCTCCCGACCGCCTGAACGTCGCAGGATCACAAGTGCAGACCTGCCCACGGGTGCACACTCCGAATCAGTTACCTTCGGAGGTGCCCCATGACCCTGAGCGTCTTCGACTTCTTCCGGATCGGCATCGGCCCGTCCAGCTCCCACACCGTGGGCCCCATGCGCGCGGCGGGGCTCTTCGTCAGCGCTCTGGCGGCGGACGGCACGCTCGATCGGGTCGACCGCGCTCGTGCCGAGCTGTTCGGCTCCCTCGGCGCCACCGGCCGGGGCCACGGCAGCGGCCCCGCCGTGCTCCTGGGCCTGGAGGGGGCCGACCCGGAAACCGTTGACCCGGACCGCCTGCCCCGGCGCAGCGCCGCCATTATCGACGAAGGCGAACTCATCCTCGGCAACAGCCACCGGGTGGCGTTCGACGCAAACCGGGACCTGCTGTTCCACGGGCGCAAGAGCCTCCCCGAGCACCCGAACGGACTGCGGTTCACCGCCTGGGACGACGCGGGCACCACCCTCACCAAGCGCGACTACTACTCCGTGGGCGGCGGTTTCCTGCGCCGCCCTGACGGCGGCGACGAGGGCAGCGACGGCGACCGGGAGCTCCCCTGCCCCTTCACCACCGCGCAGTCATTGCTGGACTGGTGCGAGCAGCGCAGCTGCCGGATCAGCGACGTGACCCTTGCCAACGAGCAGGTACTGCACACGGAGGCCGACATCCGCGCCGGCCTCGACCGGGTGCGGCGCGTCATGGAGGCGTGCGTGGCACGGGGGTTCGAGCAGGAGGGCGAGCTGCCGGGGCCGTTCAAGGTCCGCCGCCGTGCACCCGGGCTCTATCGGCGACTCACCGGCGACGGCATGCCGGACCCCCTCGAGGCCATGGACTGGCTGGCCGCCTACGCCATCGCCGTGAACGAGGAGAATGCCTGCGGTGGCCGCGTGGTGACCGCCCCGACCAACGGCGCGGCCGGCATCGTCCCGGCGGTGATGCACTACTACCTGCGCCACACACCGCGACCCTCGGACGACGGTGTGGCCCGCTACCTGCTCACGGCTGCAGCCATCGGCATGATCATAAAACGCGGCGCCTCCATCTCCGGCGCCGAAGCCGGCTGCCAGGGCGAGGTGGGCTCTGCCTGCGCCATGGCTGCGGCCGGGCTGACCGAAGTGCTGGGGGGCACCCCCGCCCAGGTGGAGAACGCCGCGGAGATCGCCGTGGAGCACCACCTGGGCATGACCTGCGATCCCGTGGGCGGGCTGGTTCAGATCCCCTGCATCGAGCGCAACGCCATGGGCAGCGTCAAGGCGGTGAATGCCTGCCGGCTGGCACTGAGCGGGGACGGCACCCACGTGGTGTCCCTGGACAAGGCGGTGAAGACCATGCGCGACACCGGCCGCGACATGAAGTCCAAGTACAAGGAGACCTCCCGGGGCGGACTGGCGGTGAACATCGTGGAGTGCTGAGCCGCGCCACCGGTCAGCCGGTAATGGCCAGCACCACGAACAGTGCGGGAACGGCCAGCACATTGGCGATCACCACGATGCTCGAGGCCAGCCCCTCGTCCCCCCGCAACTGCTGCGCCAGGATGTAGGAGACCGACGCCGTCGGGCAGGCCAGCAGAATCAGCGCAATCTGCGTGTGCTCGGCGGACAGCCCCACCGCCCGCGCCAGCAGAAAACCGATCGCCGGCACCAGCGCCACCTTCATCACCGCGCCGGTCACCGCCCAGCCGATCCGGCCGCGAATACGGGTGGAATACAGGGTTGCGCCGATGCAGATCAGCGCCAGGGGCAGCGCCATCTGCCCCACCGCCGAGAATGTGCGCTCCGCAAACGCGGGCAGCTGCAGACCCGACAGGGCCAGGAGCACGCCGGCCAGAGAGGCGATCAGTATCGGGTTGGTCAGCAGCCCGTACACCGCCGGTCTGATCACACCGTGGCCGGCACCGCCACCGGAGAGCACCAGCACCACCACGGCGAGCACGTTGTAGAGCACCACCAGCGGCCCGAACACCAGCAGGGCACTTGCCTCGGCGCTGGCATTGCCATTGGAGAAGGCGTACAGCACCACTGGCAGACCGATGAAGGCGAGATTGCCGCGAAACACCCCCTGCATGAACGTACCGTAGGAGTGCCCCGGCAGACGCAGTAGACGGGCGCCCAGAGCGGCGGCGGCAATTGCCACCAGCGTCGCAGTGGTGGTGACGAACAGCAGCCCGGTGACCCCCTGAATCTCGGGATCGGCCGTACCGATACTGTAGAACAGCAGCGACGGCAGCCCGACCCAGTAACTGAGCCGGTTGACCTCGCCAACCGCCTGCGCCGGCAGAAACCCCGAACGCGCCAACGCCCACCCGAGAAGAATGACAAGAAACACCGGCGCCAGAATGTTGATGATCTCGAACAGGGTCACGCCCTCCGGCTTTCTGAACGTGCGCAGCATTACCACGTTTGCCAGCGACGTCAATAACAACAGAAAACAGTTGAACAGATCTTCATATGTTGGCAAGATCGTCCCATGTCCGATCTGACCGATGACCAACTGACCGAACTCGGTGAAATGTTCCGCATGCTCGGGGATCCGACGCGGCTGGGTATCGTCCTGGCCTGCATGGACGAGCCGGTCAGTGTCGGGCACATGGCGTCCCGGCTGGACGCGTCGCAGTCGCTGATCAGCCATCACCTGCGGCTGCTCCGTGCCACTCGCCTCGTGCGGGGAACGCGTCAGGGTCGCAGTGTGCTCTACCAGGTCAGCGACGAGCACGTTCGCACCATGCTCCAGAACATGGTGGAACACATCCACGAAGACACGGGAGAACCATCATGAGTGACGTCGACCGCGTAAAATGCGCCTGCAGCGATTGCGTCTGCGTCATCGCGCCCGAGAAGGCCGTCGAGCAGAACGGCCGGCTCTACTGCGGTGACGCGTGTGCCAGGGGGCACGGCAGCGGCAGTGGCTGCGGCCATGCCGGCTGCGACTGCAAAGGGTAGTCCACGCACCACGCTGGCTGGCGCGGGAACAGGCACCAACCCCGCGTCAGCCGGCCGGACACCGCCACAACGACAGGGATGCCCGCAACCGTGGAGTTGCGTAGAATGAGGCGTGTTTCGCAAGCGTTACGAATAATACCAATCGACTGAAACGGGGCTCCGCCAATGAGCCGCAAGACGCCTCTCGCCCTTGCCCTGAACGACGCCAGCCGCAGCAGCCGGCCAACCCCGATCACCGCCTTCCGCCTGGCCCGTCGCTGGTGGCTGGATGGCAAGCGTCTCAACCTGTCCGCGCTGGCGGAAGAACTGGAGATCGGCCGCGCAACACTGATGCGCTGGGTCGGCAACAAGGAGCTGCTGCTCGGCGAGATTCTCTGGTCGCTGTACAAGGACGTGTTCGACGAGGCCAGGGCGCGGGCCGATGCCAACCCCTCGCTCCAGGGGGTGGATTACCTCGCGGCGATCTACCACGACGTAAATACGGAGGTGATGGGCGCCGAGCCCTTGCACCAGTTCCTGCGCCAGGACCCCCAGTTCGCCCTGCGCGTGCTCACCTCCAACGTCAGCGGCCTGCAGCGCCGCCTGATCGACACCTGGTCGGCGCTACTCCAGGAGCAGGCCCGGGCGGGCCGGATCGACCCGCAACTGGATACCGACAGCCTCGCCTTCTTTCTCGTGCGCATCGGCGAAGGCGCCATATACAGCGACATCATCTGTGGCCGCGAGCCGGGCCTGGACCAGGCAACAACCGCCTTCCGGCTACTGCTCAGCAGCCCCGACACGACCGGCCGCTGACGTCCGGCGGCCGGCTCCGGCCGAGCCCGTCTCGGGGGCGTGAAACCGCTCAAGCAACGCATCCCGCTGCTGGCGCATCCGGTCCACGCTGGCCTGTTTTACGTGGCCGTACCCGCGGACACTGCCGAACTGCCGCACCAGCGCCACCCCATGGTGGTGATTCTCCGGCCGCAGGCCAGCCAGCAGCTCATCGCACAGGCGCTCAAAGTCGGTGATCAGCTGGCGCTCCAGCCGGCGATCCCCCGAGTACGCGAACGGGTCCAGAAGCGTTCCCCGCAGCACCTTCATGCGCGCCAGCACCCGCATCACCGGCAGAATCCAGGCACCGAACTCGCGTTTACGGGGCTCACCGGTGTGCGGATCCCGGCGTGCCAGCAGCGGCGGCGCGAGATGCAGGCGCACCCGGTAGTCACCGGCGAAGGTCTCTTCCAGCTGGCGCGCGAAGGCGCCATCGGTGTAGAGCCGTGCCACCTCGTACTCGTCCTTGTACGCCAGCAGCCGGAAGTAGCTGCGCGCGACGGCGTCCGTCAGTTCCCTTGAACCGGGCATGACGCGCTGCTCGGCGTCGCGGGCACGCTCCACCAGCGCGGTGTAACGGTCCGCATAGGCGGTATTCTGGTAGACGGCCAGGTCCGCGTGGCGGCGCTGGATCCAGGTGTCCGGATCAGGGGCATCCTCGTGCGCCGCGTCGCCCGGGCACGCCTGGCGCTGGACCGTCTCCATGTCATGCGCGGCATGGCGCCCCCAGAAGAAGGCCTGCTGGTTAGCCTCGACCGCGGTCCCGTTCAGTTCGATGGCGCGGTCGATCGCCTCCGCCGAGACCGGCAGCAACCCTTGCTGATAGGCGAACCCGACCAGAAACAGATTCATGGTGGTGCTGTCGCCGAACAGCCCCTCGGTGAGAGCGGCGGCGTCCAGGGCGTGACAGCCGCCGGAACGGCTGTGCCCACGGATCTGCTCCACCATCTCGCGGGTGGGGAACGGCATGTCCGGGTTGCTGATGAACGCCGCTGGCATGACGGCGTGGGTATTGATCACCGAGGCGGTGCGGCTAGCGTCCATGCGGCCCAGGCTGTCCCGGCCGGAGGCCACCACCAGGTCGCTGCCCAGCAGGAGATCCGCCTCGCCCGGGGGGATGCGCGGCCCGTGGAGCTGATCGGGATCGCCTGCGATACGGATATGGCTGGTGACGGCCCCGTACTTCTGGGCCAGCCCGGTCATGTCCAGCACCGCGACACCCTTGCCCTCCAGGTGGGCCGCCATGCCCAGCAGCGCGGCGACGGTGACGATGCCAGTGCCGCCCACCCCGGTCACCACGATGCCGTAGGGTGTGTCGGGGCGCGGGAGAACGGGGTCGTCCAGGGGCGGCAGCGCGCTTGGGTCGGCATTCGCCTCCGGCCTGCGCAGGGTGCCGCCGTGCACCGTCACGAAGCTCGGGCAGAAGCCGTCAACGCAGGAGAAATCCTTGTTGCACTGGCCCTGGTCGATGGCCCGTTTGCGGCCCAGCTCCGTCTCCACCGGCATCACGGAGAGGCAGTTCGACTTGCTGTTGCAGTCGCCACAGCCTTCGCACACCCGGGTATTGATGAAGGCGCGCTTGGCCGGGTCCGGCATGGTGCCACGCTTGCGACGGCGCCGCTTCTCGGCGGCGCAGGTCTGGTCGTACACCAGGGCGGTCACTCCCGACTCTTCACGCAGATCGCGCTGGAGCGCGTCCAGATCACGCCGGTGATGCACCCGCACGCCGGGCGCCAGGGGTGTAGACGAGCCGTACTTCTCCGGCTCGTCACTCACCACCACCGTGCGCCGGACGCCCTCCGCGGCCAGTTGCCGGGTGATCTGCGGCACGTCCAGCTCGCCGTCCACGTGCTGACCACCGGTCATGGCCACCGCGTCGTTGTAGAGGATCTTGTAGGTGATGTTGGCGCCGCTGGCCACAGCCGCACGGATGGCCAGCAGGCCGGAGTGGAAATAGGTGCCATCACCCAGGTTGGCAAAGATGTGCCGCGTCTCCGTGAACGGCGCCTGCCCGATCCAGGGCACACCCTCGCCGCCCATGTGGGTGAAGGTCTCGGTCTGGCGGTCCATCCAGTTGGCCATGTAATGACAGCCGATTCCGGCCGTCGCCCGACTCCCCTCCGGGACCCGGGTGGAGGTGTTGTGCGGACAGCCGGAGCAGAAGTGCGGCATGCGCTCCACCAGCGTACGCCCGGCGGCCAGTGCCGCCTCCTGCTGCTCCAGGAAACGCAGACGCCGCTCCATGACGGTGCTGGCGTGGAAACGGCCCACGCGCGCCGCGATCACCCGCGCCACCTGTCCGGGGTTGAGCTCGCCGGCGGACGGCAGAATCCACTCCCCGTACTCGTCGTACTTGCCCACCACGCGCGGCCGGCTGGCGTGTTCCCAGTTGTACAGCTGCTCCTTCAACTGGCTCTCGATCAGCGGGCGCTTTTCCTCCACCACCAGGATCTCTTCCAGCCCGTCGGCGAAGCGGCGCACTCCCTCCGGCTCCAGGGGCCAGCTCATGGCGACCTTGTAGAGACGCAAGCCGATGCGCGCCGCCTCGTCATCGTCGATACCGAGATCGAGCAGCGCCTGGCGCACATCCAGATACGCCTTGCCGGTGGTGACGATACCGAGGCGCGGCGCGGGGCTGTCGATCACGAGCCGGTCGAGCCGGTTGGCGCGGACGAAGGCCAGCGCGGCCTGGAGCTTGTAGCGCTGCAGCCGGTATTCCTGGTCCATGGGCCGGTCGGGCCAGCGGATCCCGAGGCCGTCCGGCGGCATCTGAAAGTCTTCCGGCAGCGCAATGGCCACCCGGTCCGGGTCGATACTGACCGAAGCCGATGCGTCCGCCGTGTCGGCCACCACGATGAACCCCGTCCAGCAACCGCTGTAACGGGACAGCGCCCAGCCGTACAGCCCCAGATCCAGGACGTCCTGGACATCGGCCGGATGCAGCACCGGCATCTGCAGGTCCATGAAGGCAAACTCGGACTGACTCGGCAGCGTGGACGACTTGCAGCCGTGATCGTCACCGGCCACGGCGAGCACACCACCATGGGGCGCGGTGCCGGCCGAGTTGGCGTGGCGGAACACGTCGCCGGTGCGGTCCACACCGGGCGCCTTGCCGTACCACATGCCGACCACGCCGTCGTAGCGCGCCCCGGGCCACAGCCCCACCTGCTGACTGCCCCAGACGGCCGTGGCCGCCAGATCCTCGTTGACGCCGGGCTGGAAACGGATGGACTGGCGCTCCAGGAACGGCCCCGCCTCCCACAGCGCCTTGTCCAGCCCACCCAGCGGCGAACCGCGGTACCCGGAGATGTAGGCGGCAGTATTGAGACCGGCAATGTTGTCGCGCTGGCGCTGCATGAGTGGCAGCCGCACCAGCGCCTGGATGCCGTTGAGATACACGCGCCCGGCGTCCCGGGCGTACTTGTCGTCGAGGCGAACGTCGGCGAGCACCATCAGGGGATCTCCCTTGTCGGACAGCCGATTGTTGCCCCGGCCTCGGCCGGGGCGCCATGTCCGCCGCCGGCCTTTTGAGCTGGGCGGACCTTCCTCTGACGATCCGCCGGTCCGCACCGGGAGTCAATTTGCACTGCACCATGCCACCCGCGACGGGATGGGCGTCAGGCAGAGAGACCTTGAATGACGTGGCGCTCAAGCACGGCGCGACTCGCCTCCGGGATGACCACCGCCTTGCGCGCCTTGAGGTCCAGCAATACCGCAACCGCTTCCGCCGTGGCCACACAGTCGCCCGTGGCCACGTCGAACAGCCAGTGCCCGAACTGATAGGTCTTGGTCGAAACCGCCTTGATACCGCTGCGCAACTCCAGCAGGTCACTCTCCCGCACGGCGCGCCGGTACACGAAGCGGTACTCCAGTGCCGCGCCCCCGAGCGGACTCTCGGAGCGGTCCTCCGCGGTGAGGTGGACCAGCAGATTGGGGATGGCGTCGGAGACGATACCCATGTGGGCCTCGGTTGCGAGCCGGCCATGGCCGTCACACATGCGCGGCAGCACCGGCCCTTTCCAGGTGCTCAACATGCCACTTGCCACCGCTTCATCCAGCGTCGGCCCGGGCCGTGGCGGCGCCATTTCAAGCCCCCGTGGCGCGCCGTGCGCGGGAATCTCCGTGCGCAAGGCCTCGGCCTGCTCGAGCACGTGTCGCGGTATCGGCCGCAGCTCGCCGGTGGCGTGATCCTGCAGCACCGCCGTGACGATGAAGGACGCTGCCACGTCGCCGCTCGCCACATTGACCATCTCCTGGTACACCACCAGCCGCTCGCGGGTCGCTTCGACGATGCCGGCGTTGATCACCAACGGTGCACCCGGACGCTGCTCCCGGAGAAACCGGATATGGTGGTCCGATGGCGTCAGGCGAACGCCGCTTTCCCGGACAAATCCCGGCCCCAGCCCGAGGTGCTGCCCCAGCATGGCCAGGGCGGCAGCCGACTTCTCCACGTAAAACTTGACGTTCATGTGGCCCATCATGTCGATTTCCCACGACTGAACGCTATTGCGGTAGACTTCCAGCAGAGGTGTCATGGTTTCCGTGTCATCCCTTGGGTGCATGTTGATGTGCCGACGTCGCCGGATTGGCGACGCCGGCCCCCGATTGTTGTCGCCGTCGCGCAACAGGTCGAAGGCGTCGCGCGTTGTGCTAGCGTTGAGGAACCCCAACATACAACACTGTCGGGGAATCACCAGAGCGATCTCGCTCAGGATGAACCGCCAGGAGAACGCATCAACATGCAGAGTCTTCGCACACGGATTACCGCGGAGATCCCCCACCTGCGGCGTTACGCGAGAGCGCTTGCCGGCTGCCCCGAAGAGGCGGATGATCTCGTCCAGGGGTGTCTTGAACGCGCTCTGAAGAATGCGCAGAAGTGGGATCCCGAGAAGGGCCTGCGCTCGTGGTTGTTCCGCATCCTGCACAACAACCACGTGTCGCGCCGACGGTCGGTGGACCGCGAACTCTCCTTCCGGCGGCATTTCCGTGAACCGGACTCCGTGGCTGCCGGACAGGAAGTATCCACGGAGCTTGATGGCGTCCGGGCTGCCATGGCAGAACTACCGGAAGAGCATCGCAACGCACTGCTGCTGGTGGCCGTGGAAGGGTTCACTTACGAAGAAGCCTCGGAAGTACTCTCTGTGCCAGTGGGCACCCTGCGCTCCCGGCTTTCCCGCGCAAGGGAAGCACTGAGGGCGAAAACCAACGGAGCAACAGCCGAGACTGTGGAACGGGGTGCCGAATGAGCAACGACACCATCAGTTCCGAAATGATCAACGCCTACCTGGATGGCGAGCTGGATGCCGCCACGCAGGCGCGGGTCGCGGATTATCTCGCCCGCTCGCCGGAGGCGATGGCGACCGTGCGCGACTACGAAGCGCAGACGCACGCGCTGCATCAACTCTACGACCCGATTCTCGATGAACCCGTTCCCGACCGGCTTCTGGCTGCCATCACTCCTGAACAAGCCCATGGCGGTGCCAAGGCCGGCTGGCTGCGACGCAGCGTGCCCCTGGCCGCTGCTGCCTCGGTGGCGATGATAGTGGGCGTGGTCGCCGGCTGGGTGCTGCGCAGTGATCTCTACGAGCAGGAGGCGGAGCGCATGGCGATGCAGATCTTCCTGCAGCAGGCCTCCAGCTCCTACTCACTCTACGCCCGCGAGGATTCTCCCTGGCGGGAGACCCGCCTCGAGGACGACCGGGACCGTTTCGGCGAATGGTTCCGTGAACGCAATGAACTGGAGATCGCCGCACCCGAGCTGGACGACGACGGCTTCGAATTCGTCGGCGGGCATGCACTGCCCTCCTCGTCGGGCTCCGCGGGTCAGATGCTCTACCGCAACGAAGACGATCAAATGGTCGCCATCTACTTCCAGGCCCGAGGCGAGGACTCCATCGTCTCGCGGGCGTTCGATCGGAACGGCGGCGCCTCCTTCCTGGAACAGGACGACCTGTCCATGTACCACTGGAACTCGGAGTCCGGATCAACCCGCTACGCGGTGCTCGGCTCGGTGGATCAGGACATGCTGAGCTCCCTGGCGGAGCGGGCGTTCGACCACTTCCGCTAAGGGAACACCGAACAGTTCCACCGACCACATCACATCCCATGGAACTCTTCCCCCACCTTCTGCGTATGTAGGGATGAACAACGGCATGACGGGGCTTCCCCGTTCTGCCGTTGCTCGAATCCCGGCCCGTGCAAGGCCGGACACGGACGGTCAAGAGGAAGGTAAACGACGATGTGGAAGCTACGCCACGCCCTGTTCATCCTGCTCCTGGGGCTTGCCCTGGGGACGCTGGGTCTCACCGCCTGCGATGACCAGGGGCCCGCCGAGGAAGCCGGTGAAGAAGTCGATGACACGGCCGATGACATCGGCGACGAGTTCGACGACGCCGGTGACGAGGTAGAAGACGCGTTCGACGACTGACACACCCCCAGCAGTCCGCAGCACCCCGCCACCGAACGGGGCGGGGGACGTTTTCTTTTCGCCATGAGACAGGAGACTCGTCATGACGCACACAAGGATCTGGATTCCCCTCGTGATCACCGGTCTGATGGCCGCGCCGGCCACCGTGATCGCACAGTCAGCGACGCAGCCGGAAGTCCGGGGTTACCTGGGCGGCGGCCTTGGCTATTACCGCCTCAACGACGAGGACTTCCCCGACGAAGAGGACGACATCAAGGACAACCGCTGGTCCTGGCGCGTGTTCGCCGGCATGGAGGCCAACCGCATCTTCTCCCTGGAGGCGGGCTACGTCGACCTCGGCACCGCCGAGGACGGCAACCTGGATACGGATATCAACGGCTGGACCATTGCCGGCATGGCCGCCCTGCCGGTCACGGAGTTCTTCGCCCCGTACGCCCGGGTCGGTCAGTTCTTCTGGGATCGGGAGCGCAGCACGTCCGGTCCCGTGGACGCCAGCTACAGTGACGACGGCAACGACATGTTCTACGGCGTTGGCGCCCGGTTCACGCTGACCGAGCGCACCGACCTGCGCCTGGAATACGATCGGATGTCAGTTGACGACACGGATGTCGATCTGGCCTCGATCAACATGCAGTTCCGCTTCTAAGGCGCAATCCCGCAGTAAGGGCCGGCGGCCCCCGCCGGCCCGCCCTTTCCCTGGCACGGCCGTGGTGAGTATGCGGATATCGTTGACGCCATGCGTGATGAACCAGCCACCTCTCCGGTGGACCTGAAGGTCCACCCTACTGGGTGACCAGGCACCACGGCTTCCGTAGGGTGGACCTTCAGGTCCACCATCCCCCACCACAGGCGAGACAACTAAGCGGCGCGCCCTTCCCGGGCGATGCACCGTCAATCCCCCCAGAGCGCGTCCAGTCGCGCATCCCGGCCGCAACTGGTGCGGTAGAAGCGGTACCGCAGCGGGCGTTTCTGGTAGTAGTCCTGATGGTAGTCCTCGGCAAGATAGAACGTGTCGGCATCGCGAATTCGGGTGACGACGGGATCCTCGAACCGCCCGGACGCCTCCAGCGCCTGCAGCGAGGATTCGGCCTGCTCCCGCTCCGCCTCATTCCCCACGAAGATGGCCGCACGGTAATGCTCGCCGCGATCGCAGAACTGTCCACCATCATCCAGGGGGTCGATGTTGCGCCAGAAGACCTTCAGCAACGTGGCGTAGTCGATCCGCTCCGGGTCATAGGTGACGCGAACCGCTTCCAGGTGGCCGGTATCGCCGGCAGTCACCTGCTCGTAGGTCGGGTCTTCTACATGCCCGCCGGTGTAGCCCACCTCGGTGTCCAGCACGCCGTCCAGCTCGTCATAGGGCGGCTGCATGCACCAGAAACAGCCGCCGGCAAAGACAGCCTGGCGCTCCTCCGCCATGGCGACGCCGGCGATCGCCAGCGCCAGCAGCAGCCCGGTGGCGCCGGTCAGCAAGGTGCGGCTCATGTCTCGCGCCCCCGCAGGTCGGGCAACGGCTCGTCGGCACGCACGAACCGGAGTGCCAGACCGTTGTTGCACCACCGCTCACCCGTGGGCTCGGGGCCATCATTGAAGACATGCCCCTGATGCCCGCCACAGCGGATGCAGTGATACTCCGTTCGTGGCCAGATCAGCCTGAAATCAAGCTTGGTGTCCACATGCCCCTGCAGTGGTTCGTAGAAGCTCGGCCAGCCGGTACGGCTGTCGAACTTGGTCCCGGAGCTGAACAGTGGCAGGTGGCAGGCGGCACAGACGTAGGTGCCATCGCCGTACTCCGAGTCCAGCGGACTGGAGAAGGACGGCTCGGTCCGCTCGCGGAACAGCACCTGCCAGGCATCGTCACTGAGGACGGCCCGCCACGCGTCCGCGGAGCGGCTGAGCCGCTCCAGCTCCCCGGCGTTCACCGCCACGTCATGGTGCGCGCCGTCCGCACGCGCCGCAAGCCACCCCGACGGCAGCATCGACAGCACACCCAGTGCCGACATGCCGCCGATAAAACGACGCCTTTTCATGATGTCCCTCCACCCTCACCCATGCCTTTGACAACCAGGCACGGGTAAAGTTGACGTGGCGCTGCAACCTCAAGCCGGCCCCACCCCGCCACTACCCGGCTCATCACCAAGGGGGCGGTAGGTGTCACGCAGCACGTATTTCATCAGCTTGCCTGAGGGGGTCCGGGGGAGCGCGTCCACGAATACCACGTGCCGTGGCCGCTTGTAGCCCGCCAGCCGCTCGCGGCAGAACGCGACCAGGTCATCCGCCTCAAGGGCGGCACCTGAGCGCGGGACCACCACGGCACAGACCGTCTCCACGAATTGCGGATCGGGCACGCCGATGATGGCCACTTCACGAACGTCCTCGTGCCGCATGAGCACGTCTTCCAGCTCGGCGGGGTAGATGTTCTCGCCACCACTGCGAATCATGTCCTTCTGCCGGCCGGCGATGCACAGCAACCCGTCCGTGTTCAGTCGGCCAAGATCGCCGGTACGGCACCAGCCATCCACGAACGTCTCGGCCGTCGCGTCCGGGCGCTGCCAGTACGCCGTGCAGACCACCGGGCTACGGATCCAGATCTCGCCCTCCTCGCCCGCCGGCAGCGGGTCGCCCGATTCACCGCGGATGCTGATCTCGGTGAAGGGCATGGGGCGGCCCACGCTTTCGGGCGCGTGGCGGGTTTCCTCCCCCGTGGTGGCGGCCGCAATGGGCGTCCCCTCGGTGAGCCCGTACACCTGCACCAGCTCGATCCAGGGGTAGCGGTCGTTGATGGCCTGGATGGCCCAGGGCAGCAGCGGATCTCCACCGCAGAAAACGCGGCGCACGGTGCCCAGCTCCACGGGTTGGCCGTCGTCGAGCTGAACCAGGTCGTAGATCATGAACGGAAACAGGAACACATCCGTCACGCCGCGCGCGGCGATGATGTCCAGCACCCTGCGAATGCTGAATCCGCCACTCTCCAGCACCACCGCGTGACCGCCCACGGCCAGGGCGGCGCTGGTCAGGTCTTCCACCGCACCCACGTGGTACATGGGCCCGGTGGTCATGGCCACGGTCTGCTCGTCCAGCCCCCACTGCAGCGCCTGCATGGCGGCGAACCAGAGCGTATTGGCATGGTTCCAGAGCGCCCCCTTGGGCCGGCCGGTGGTGCCCGAGGTGTACATGAGCATGGCCGGTGCATCCGCGGCGGGCACCGGTACATCCGGCTCCTCGTCAACACCCTCCTCCAGCACCGACCAGGGGTGCGCCCAGGGCGGCACCCCGGCATCCCCGTCCACGAGGGCAACCCAGTCGTCCGCCGCCACCGCATCACGGATGGGTTCGATACGCTCGGCCAGGGAGGCGTGAAAGCAGACTGTCCGGCTGCCGGAGTCGTTCAGCGCATAGGCCAGCTCTTCCGGTGCGAGGCGGAAGTTCAGCCGGACCGCGACGGCGCCCAGCCGCATGACAGCCAGATACAGCGCCCAGTACTCGAGGCAGTTTAACAGCAGTATCCCGACCCGGTCGCCTGACCGCACGCCGCGGGCCTGGAGGCTGTTGGCGTAGCGACAGACCCGCTCGTCCAGCTCGCCATAGGACCAACGCTCGCCGGCGCCGATGGACACCGCCGGCTGCGCGGGGTCAACACGGCTGCCGGGCCAACCGGCTCGCCGCGGGATGAAGCCTGCATCCATCGCCTTCCCCTCCGGTCATTGTCGTTATCGCGATCGTGTCAGGTAGTTCGCCCCCGGAACAACCGCACCCGCCGGAACTTGAACAACGGAATCAGCAGCATGCCGGCCACGAAACCGCCGATGTGCGCCAGGAAGGCCACCCCCGGCTCATTGGGGTCTGCCGTGGCACTGCTCAGCAGCTGCAATCCGAACCATGCCACCAGTACGATGCCCGCCGGAAGCCGGACCGGGTAGAAAATGATGCCGAGCGGGATAATCACGGTGATGCGGGAGAACGGGTGCAGCATCAGATAGGCACCGAGCACACCCGAGATGGCACCGCTCGCACCGATCATGGGAATCTGGGACTCCGGCGCCGCCAGCCCCTGGGCAAGCGCCGCGAGTATGCCGCACAGAGCGTAGAAGATGATGAAACGCCCGTGCCCCATGGCGTCTTCGACGTTGTTGGCAAACACCCACAGATACAGCATGTTGCTGATCAGGTGCATCCAGCCGCCGTGGAGAAACATGGAGGAGAGCGGCGTTACCCAGACCGGCACGGCCTCCAGGGACGGCGGCAACTGCGCGTGATCAAAAAACACCGCGGGGATGAAGCCGTATCCATGCAGAACGCTGACGTGATCACGCTGATCCAGACCGATCTGCCAGAAGAACACGCCGATGCAGGCCGCCAGCAGCGCCCAGGTCACCACGGGTGCGATACGGGTGGGATTGTCGTCGGCGACCGGGATCATGCCGGCACTCCTCTGTGACCGTCCGGGTCTGTCAGACGGCGACAGTAGCACAGGCCGGCACCGTGTTGTGGTGCCTACGACACCATCCGGCGATGACGCGTGGCGGACACCCGCACCGCCTCCCGGGTGCCGGCATCAAGCCGCTCCAGATTGCGGACCTGCATGCGGGTGCGGGGATTGTCCCGCAGCCACCCCTCGTGGCGCTGGAGGAAATCCCAGTAGAGGGTGGTGAACGGGCAGGCGTCGTCGCCGCTGCGCTTGCCGGGATCGTAACGGCAGTCCGAGCAGTAGTTGCTCATGCGCTGGACGTAGCGGCCGGAGGCGCAGTACGGCTTGGACGCAAACACGCCACCATCGGCAAACTGCGACATGCCCAGGGTGTTCGGCGCTTCCACCCACTCCACCGCGTCGACGTAGACGGCCAGATACCACTGGTGAACCTGGCGCGGTTCAACACCGAGGAGCAACGCATACAACCCGGTGATCATCAGTCGCTGGATGTGATGGGCGTAACCGTAGTCCAGGGTCTGGCGCAGCGTCTGCCGCAGGCAGGCCATGTCCGTGTCACCGGTCCAGTAGAAAGCGGGGAGATCCGCGTGGGCATCCAGTGCGTTGCCATCCAGGTACTCCGGCATGCGCAGCCAGTAGATGCCGCGCACGAACTCCCGCCAGCCGAGAATCTGCCGGATGAACCCCTCCACCGAGGCAAGCGGCGCCCGCCCCTCGCGCCACGCCCATTCAGCCGCGTCCACAACCACGCGGGGTGCCAGCAACTTGAGATTCATGGCGGCGGACAGACGGGAGTGATACAGCCAGGGTTCGTCCCGCCATAATGCATCCTGGTAAGGGCCAAACGCCGGGAGGCGATGGCTGACGAAATCCTCCAGTGCGTCCCGGGCCTGCTCGGGCGTCACCGGCCAGTCGAAGGCGTCCAGCCGCCCGGGATGCTGCGGGAAGTACCGCTCCACGTCGGCAATCACCTCGCGGGTCAGCGTATCCGGCGGGAAACGCAACGGCTGCGGCAGTAAACCGGGGCCGTCGGCGCCAAAGGATTTGCGGTTGTCGGCGTCGAAGTTCCAGGATCCGCCCACGGGCTCGTCCCCGGTCATCAGAATGCCGTGATGGCGCCGCATGGCCCGGTAGTAGTTCTCCAGGCGCAGCTGCTTGCGGCTCCGCGCCCAGACGCGGAACCGCTCCGGCGAATCGAAGAAGTGGCGATCGCGGACCACGGTCAGGCGAAGTCCGGCGGCGCGCACGGTCGCCTTGAGGCGCCGGTATACGCGATAATCCCCGGGGTGTGTCACCAGTACACGCTCGGGCCTGAGGCGCTTGAGGTCTGCCGCCAGCGCCGACGCCAGGCTGGTATGCTCGTGCTCGCCCAGCCGGCGGTAGTGGACGGTTACCCCGCTGCCGCGCTGCCCGTCGGCGAAATGGCGCATGGCGCTGAGAAACAGCGTAATGCGGGCCTTGTGCGACCAGACGTGTGTCGCCTCCTCCGGCACCTCCGCCATCCAGATCGCATCGGTGGACTTGTCGAAGTCATCGAACACGGCCGCATCGCGGTTGAGTTGATCACCCAGGCAGAGGATAAGCTGTCGAAGGGCCACGAGGGTCTCCCGGCTGACAAGAAGAGTTGCTCCAGCGTTCCACGGGCAACACATGACATATAAGAAGTGTACAGGAGATGTATAAATGTCGCGATTCCGTAAACCGCCGAACGACGTCTTCGTCTCCACGGACATCGAGGCGGACGGCCCGGTACCGGGGCTCTACTCCATGCTCTCCCTGGGGTCCGCCGCCTACTCGCTGGAGGGTGAACTGCTGGACACGTTTTCCGTGAACCTGGAGACGCTACCGGAGGCGGGAACCCACCCTGACACCATGGCGTGGTGGGAACAGTGGCCGGAGGCGTGGGCTGCATGCAGGGAGAACCAGCAGCCCCCGGAGCAGGGACTGCAGGCGTACCGGCACTGGCTGGAGAGCATGGGCGGGCGTCCGGTGTTCGTCGCCTGGCCGGTGGCGTTCGATTTCACCTTCGTGAACTACTACCTGCACCGCTTCACCGGCGGGACGCCATTCGGCTATACGGCGCTGGACATCAAGAGTTACGCCATGGCGGTCATGCAGACCAGCTCCTTCCACCGGGCGACGAAGAAGCGCCTGCCGGCGCGCCTGTTCGAGCCGGGCCTGCGGCACAACCACATTGCGCTGGACGACGCCCTGGAGCAGGGGGCGCTGTTCATGGCGATTCTGCAGGAGAACCTCTCCCGCGGCATGCCCGACGTGAATCCGGCGGACTACACGGAGTACCCGGACTGGAACGCGGACTAGATCAGTCCGGGGCCGTGAGTTCCCATTCCTGGCCGTCCTGGAAATGAAGCACCAGCGTATCGCTGCTGCGGGACCACTCCATGGTCCGGGTCAGATTGGTCACGAACAGCGCTTCGAACGCACGGGCATCCGCGTTCTGGATCTGGCAGGCGGCACGGGTAAGGCCGATGGCACCGAAGCGCAGGTGGTCGTCGTCGACATGCTCCACCTGCGCGTTCCAGCTGTTGCACGCAGCGGAGCCGGCCACCTGCCCGTCACTGGCAATCTCGATGGAGAACGGCACCGCCTCCGGCTCCAGGTACTGCCCCTGGGGGTCGACGGCCCCGACGACACGCCAGTCTCCGACCAGGGCTTCCGGCGGCTCGTCCATGGACACGGGCCGCACCGTCTCGGGCTGGGGATCCGTGGCGCAGCCCGCCAGGACGACACCGGCCAGCACCAGGGTTGAACGCACTCGCATTGTCAGCTCTCCTGCTTCGAATGTATCCGGGGGCGGCGCACGGCGTTACCGCCGCTTTTTCTTCTTCTCGCTCTTCTTGATGTGCCGGATCATGCGATCCCGGCGCTGTTGCTGCCGCTCACTCAGTGTATTGCGACGCCCTTCGAACGGGTTGCCGGTGGTCTTGAACTCCAGGCGCACCGGTGTGCCCTGGAGCTTCAGCACATCCCTGAAGGTGTTGGCCAGATAGCGACGGTAGTCCCGCGGCGTGCGCTCGGCCTGGTTGCCGTGGACCACGATCACCGGCGGATTGCGGCCACCCTGGTGGGCATAACGGAGTTTGATCCGCCGCCCCCGGACCAGCGGCGGCGGATGCCGGTCCACGGCGTCCTCCAGAACCTGGGTCAGGCGGCCGGTGGAGAGATCCCGGTTGCCGGCCTCATGGGCCTGATCCACGGCCTCCAGAAGCAGCCCGACGCCGGTCCCGTGCAGCGCGGAGATGAAGTGGATCTCGGCGAACTCCAGGAACCCCAGCTTGACGCGCAGCAGCCGGCGCACGTCGTCCTTGTCGTGGTCGCTCAAGCCGTCCCACTTGTTCACGGCGATGACCAGACCGCGCCCGGCTTCAATGGCGTGGCCCACCAGGTGGGCGTCCTGCTCCGTGACCCGCCCCCGGGCGTCCAGCACGATGATGACCACGTGCGCGGCATCGATCGCCGCAAGCGTCTTCACGACGCTGAACTTCTCCACCGATTCCTGAACCCGGCTGCGGCGACGCACGCCCGCGGTGTCAATCAGCGTGTAGTGACGACCATCCTTCTCGAACGGCACCTCGATGCTGTCGCGGGTCGTCCCGGGCGCGTCGTACACCAGCACCCGTTCCTCACCCAGAAGGCGGTTGATCAGTGTCGATTTACCCACGTTGGGGCGCCCCAGCACTGCCACCCGCGTGGCCGAATCCGCCTCCGGCACGACCGCCGCGCTGTCACCTTCCAGCCGCTCGCGGGGAAGGCCTCCGAGCACCGCTTCCAGCAGCGCCTTGATCCCGTGCCCGTGAGCGGCGGCGATGGGCGCCGGCGCCCCCAGACCAAGCGCATGAAATTCCGCCCCTGCCACGCCCGGATCCAGGCCTTCCGTCTTGTTCACCGCCAGCACCACGGGTTTCCCCGCGCGCCGCAGCCGCGCGGCCACATCCTGATCGCCGGGCGTGATGCCGGCACGCCCGTCCACCAGGAAGACGACGCCATCGGCTTCCTCGACGGCCTGCATTGCCTGTTTGTGCATGCCGGCCTCGACCCCTTCGGGGTCGTCACCCAGCCCCCCGGTGTCGATGACCACGAACGGCTGCCGCCCGACCCGTGCGCGCCCGTACTGCCGGTCACGGGTCAGCCCCGGGAAGTCGGCCACCAGGGCGTCCCGGCTGCGGGTAAGGTGATTGAATAGGGTGGACTTGCCGACGTTCGGGCGTCCGACCAGGGCGATTACGGGGTCCATGGGCCTGTCTTCAGATCATTGCCGGCAGTGAAATAAGCCGGGTCGCAGGATAGCAGAACTCCACGATCGACGCCGTGTCCACGTGCCGGGCTGCCCGAAAAGCACGCGAATACGTTATAGTCCGCCCGGTGTCGTCACGGCGCGCCCTGCCCCGGGGAGCGGGCGCTCCGTGCCGCTGTTCACGATGACAACTGTCACAGCGAGGAGACCTGTCATGGGATTTCTTTCCGGAAAAAGGGTGCTGATCACCGGCGTGGCCAGTAACCGCTCCATCGCCTACGGCGTGGCTCAAGCCATGCGGCGCGAAGGCGCAGAGCTGGCGTTCACCTACCTGGGCGACAAACTCAAGCCGCGGGTCGAGAAATTCGCCGCGGAACTGGGCAGCGATATCGTTCTGCCGCTGGATGTGAGCCAGGACGAGGACTTCGACAATCTGGGTCCGGCACTGGCGAAGCACTGGGACACGGTGGATGCGGCGGTGCACTCCATCGGCTTTGCACCCCAGGACGAGCTCAAGGGGTCGTACGTGGACAACACCACACGGGACGGCTACCGCATTTCCCACGACATCAGCGCCTACAGCTTCGTCGCCCTGGCCCGCGCCCTGCGCGGCCTGATGCACGAAGAGTCGTCGCTGCTGACCCTGACCTATCTCGGCGCCGAACGGGCCCTGCCCAGTTACAACGTCATGGGCGCCGCCAAGGCGAGCCTGGAAGCCAGCGTTCGCTACATGGCCTACGACCTGGGCCCCCATGGCATCCGCGTCAACGGCCTGTCCGCCGGCCCGATCAAGACACTGGCCGCCGCCGGTATCGGCAGCTTCCGCAAGATGCTGGAGTTCAACGCCCGCTCCGCTCCGCTGAAGCGCAACGTGACCACCGACGAGGTGGGCAACGTGGCCGCGTTCCTCTGCTCCGATCTGGCCCGCGGGATGACCGGCGAGATCGTGCACGTGGACAGCGGCTTCCATATCGTCGGGCTGCCCGGCCTGGACGGCCTGGAAGAAGAATAAGATCCAGCCCGGGGTGGCGCTCCGACCGGAGGCCACCCCGGCCCTGGCTAGCGGTAGTCGTCGTCGTGGACTTCCACGTCGGCATCGGCCCGAAGCTGAGCCAGGAACTGCTCGACGGCCTCATCGCCGTACGACTCCCGCAGCCGCTCCGCCAGTTCGCGACGCTCCTCCGCGTCAATGCCCTCGGCATCGCCATCACGAACGCCACGCAGAACCAGGATCACCGGGTCATTCGCGGCGAGGATTCTCTCCAGGCTCGGCGTGTCGTTCTCGGGGCGGACCATGCCGAATACCGTGCGTAGCACCTGCCCGGGCGCTCCGCCCTCCTGGCGGTTCACCCAGCCGATGTCCTCGAAGGACACGCGATCATCCTCAGAAGCGATCTCGGCCGGACTCTCACCAGCCCGGATACGCTCCATGATCTCGTCCGCGAACGCCTCGGCTGCCTCGGCAGCCTTGCGGTCACGCACGCGGGCCTCGATCTCGTCACGAACCTCATCCAGTTCCAGTTGTTCCTGGGGCTCATGCTCCGAGACCCGTACAACCACCGCCCGGTCATCACCCAGCTCGATGACGGCGCTGTTCATGCGATCCTCCAGCACCTCCCGGTCAAACGCGGCTTCAAGCACCTCTGGCTCGGACGCGATGCCGTCGCCCCCCTCGCGGGTGATCCAGTCGGTCTCGTGAATCTCCAGCCCCAGTCCCTCGGCTGCATCATCGAGCGTGTCGGGGGAGTCGAAGGCCAGCTCGTCGAGGCGGTTCAGATCGTCGAAGAACTCGTTGCTGACCTGCTCTTCCGCGATTTCACGGCGCAGCTCATCACGCACCTCGTCCAGGGGCGTGACCTCGCCGCCCGTCGAGGTGGTGGCTTCGATCAGGTGAATACCGAAAGGCGAGCGAACGGGCTCGGAGAGCTCGCCCTCCTCCAGCGCAAACAGCGCGTCCTCGAAGGGCTCGACCATGTCACCGCGCTCGACACGGCCAAGATCACCGCCACGCGCGCCGGACGCCGGGTCGTCGGAGTACTCCTCCGCAAGCTCTGCGAACGACTCGCCATCGGTGATCCGCTGACGCAACGCTTCGGCGCGCTCCTGCGCCTCGCTGACCGTGTCATCGTCCGCATCCTCGTCCACCCGGATGAGAATGTGGCGCGCTTCCACCTCGCGGTCCTCGGTATATCGCTCATCGCGGACCTGTTCGTAGCGGGTCTCGATCTCCTCGTCGCTCACATCGACGCCGTCGATGAGATCCTCGCGGCGCAGTTCCACGTAGGCGAGCCTGACCCGCTCTTCCGTCACGAACGTGTCCCGGTGTTCGTCGTAGTAAGCCTGGATGTCGTCGTCCGAGACCTCCACGTCGTCGTGCCAGGCGCTGTTATCCAGCCGTAGCCACGCGACGTCCCGTTCCTGCATCTGCAGACGCAGGAGATCATCCACCTCGCGCTCGGTAACCAGACCACTCTCGGTGAATGCAGCGCGCACCTGCTGCGCCAGGGCATCCTGGCGAACATGCTGCTCGTACTGCGCCGAGTTCATCTGGTTCGCCCGGAGTACCGCCTGATAACGCTCCTGGGAAAAACGCCCGCCCTCATGGAACACCTCCTGGGAGCGGATGATCGCCGCCAGGTCCTGGTCCGAGACGGTCATGTTGCGATCGTCGATATAGTCGGCGACCAGCCGCTGGTTGATCAGGCGCTCCAGTGCATCACGCCGGATCTGCCGATCAATCTCGTCGGTGATCTCCAGGTCGTCACCGTAGGCCTGCTCGATCTGCTGACGCTGGTTACGGTAAGCCCGGCCCACCTCATCACGGCTGATATCCGAACCGTTGACGGTCGCCACGGCGCGTGGCGTGCCACCGGGCTCCATGTAGTTGGACAGACCGAACAGCGCGAACGCGGAACCAATAAGAATAATGACCACCCAGGCGATCCAGCCGGTCGCCCGATCTCTGATGGATTGCAGCATGCTCCAACCTGTCCCTATTGATGCGGCCAGCCCCGCGTGGCCGGCTGCCACTGACGCAACCTATATCGTATCAGGCCAAGGGCACTGACCGTCATGGCCATGTAATGGTTCCGGATCGACTGCACCGGACTTTTCTTCTGGCACCGTACAAACACGATGCCCTGTAACACGAAAGGCGCCCTAAGGCGCCTTTCGATAACAAATATGGCGGAGCGGACGGGACTCGAACCCGCGACCTCCGGCGTGACAGGCCGGCATTCTAACCAACTGAACTACCGCTCCGGATTTTGATACACCACGTGGTGGGTGGTGAGGGGATCGAACCCCCGACATTCGCCTTGTAAGGGCGACGCTCTACCAGCTGAGCTAACCACCCCAATCGAAGAAGGCGCTAGTTTACAGCATCCTTCAGCGCTTTGCCAGCCTTGAAGCTCGGCACTTTGGTCGCAGGGATGTTGATCGTTGCGCCGGTCCGCGGGTTGCGACCGGACCGAGCCGCGCGCTCACGCACGGAGAAGGTGCCGAAGCCCACCAGGCTCACGGAATCGTTCTCCTTCAGGGCGCTGGTCACGGCATCCACCATGGCGTCTACCGCCTTGGCAGCGGAAGCCTTGGACAGGTCAGCGTTCTGGGCAACGGCTTCGATCAGTTCCGATTTGTTCATCCTGTAATCCCCTTAGTGTTGTTCTACCTGGACAACGTCACTTCCATTTCTCACCGCAGCCACTCTACAAGCTATGCGGTTCCTCGGGAAGATGCGGCCTGCTTCTCGCAAAGGCGCCAGCTGCGCCAGCTGCAGGGCCACTTTATCGCATCTGAGCCTGCCTCTGTCCAGCCCCCGGGGCCATATTCGACCCAATAAAAAAAGCTGGTGGTGCATGGGTGCCCGTCACCACCAGCCGTGCGTTTTATAGCAATCCCGCCAGCACGGTGTCAATGCGCCCTGACACCGCCTTCCTTCTTCTTGCTCCGGGACCGCTTCTTCGGTGCCTGATCCTCGTCGGTGCCCGCCTCGTCCTCGGGCAGCGGCTGAGGGGTCTGGACCAGTGCCAGTTCAAGCACTTCGTCGATCCAGCGCACCGGGCGCACGTCGAGCTTGCCGATGACGCCCTTGGGGATCTCCTGGAGATCCTTGCGGTTCTCCTCCGGTATCACCACGGTGGTGATACCGCCGCGATGCGCCGCCAGCAGCTTCTCCTTGAGCCCACCGATGGGCAGCACCTCGCCGCGCAGGGTGATCTCGCCGGTCATGGCCACGGACGACTTCACCGGGATCCCCGTGAGGGCGGAGACCAGCGCCGTGCACATGCCGATACCGGCGCTCGGACCATCTTTCGGGATGGCCCCTTCGGGCACGTGAATATGCACATCGCTGTTCTGGTGGAAGTCCGGCTGGATGCCGAGCATTCCTGCACGGCTGCGGACCACTGTCATCGCCGCCTGAATGGACTCCTTCATCACCTCGCCCAGCTGACCGGTATGGGTCATCTTGCCCTTGCCGGGGACGATGGCGGACTCGATGTTCAGCAGCTCGCCACCGACCTCCGTCCAGGCAAGACCGGTGACATGCCCGATCTGGTCCTTCTCTTCGGCCACCCCGTAGCGATAGCGCCGCACACCCAGGTACTTGTCCAGGTTCTGGGTGTTCACCACCAGCTTCTTGTCCCGCGGTGTCTGCACCAGCTCCTTCACCACCTTGCGGCAGATCTTGGCGACTTCACGCTCGAGGCTGCGCACGCCCGCTTCGCGGGTGTAGTGGCGGACGATGTCCTTGAGCGCATTTTCGCTCACTTCCAGCTCGCCTTCCTTGAGCCCGTTCGCCTTCATCTGCTTCGGCAGCAGGTAACGCTGGACGATATTGACCTTTTCATGCTCGGTGTAACCCGCCAGCCGGATGACCTCCATGCGGTCAAGCAGCGGCGCCGGGATGTTCATGGTGTTGGCGGTGCAGATGAACAGCACCTCCGACAGGTCCACATCCACTTCCAGGTAATGGTCCTGGAACGTGCCGTTCTGCTCCGGATCAAGCACCTCCAGCAGGGCCGACGCCGGGTCGCCGCGGAAATCCATGGCCATCTTGTCGACTTCGTCGAGCAGGAACAGCGGGTTGCGCGTGCCGGCCTTGGAGAGGTTCTGAACAATCTTGCCCGGCAGCGAGCCGATATAGGTGCGCCGGTGGCCGCGAATCTCCGCCTCGTCACGCACACCGCCCAGGGACATCCGCACGAACTTGCGGTTCGTGGCCCGGGCAATGGACTGACCCAGCGAGGTCTTGCCCACACCGGGAGGGCCGACCAGGCAGAGAATCGGCCCCTTCAGTTTCTTGACCCGCTTCTGTACGGCCAGGTACTCGAGGATGCGCTCCTTGACCTTCTCCAGACCGTAGTGGTCGTTGTCCAGTACGTCCTGGGCCTTGTCCAGGTCGTGCTTGACCCGGCTGCGCTTCTTCCAGGGCACGGACACCAGCCATTCGACGTAGTTGCGAACCACGGTCGCCTCGGCCGACATGGGCTGCATCATGCGCAGCTTGTTGAGCTCGGCCTTGGCCTTGGTCATGACCTCGTTGGGCATGCCGGAGTTGTCGATCTTCTGCTCAAGATCGTCGGTATCGTTGGGCGCGTCTTCCAGTTCGCCCAGCTCCTTCTGGATGGCCTTCGCCTGTTCGTTCAGGTAGTACTCGCGCTGGCTCTTCTCCATCTGCTGCTTGACGCGACCACGAATGCGCTTCTCGATCTGCAGCACATCGATCTCGCCTTCAATCAGCCCGAGCAGGTGCTCGAGCCGCTCACGCACGTCCTCGATCTCCAGGATCTGCTGCTTGCCCTCGATCTTCAGGGCCATGTGCGCCGCGATGGTATCGGCGAGGCGGCCCGGATCCTCGATCCCCTGCAGGGAGGAGAGAATCTCCGGCGGCACCTTCTTGTTGAGCTTCACGTACTGATCGAACTGACTCATGATCGACCGGGCCAGCACGTCGACCTCCCGGTCATCGGAGTAGTCGGCCTGTTCCGGGACCACGGCTTGCGCCGTGAAGAAGTCGTCGTCGGCGTGAACACTGATCACGCGGGCGCGGTGCAGCCCCTCGACCAGCACCTTGACCGTGCCGTCGGGGAGCTTGAGCATCTGCAGAATGGTCGCAACCGTGCCCTGTTCGTAAAGGTCCGACACGGCCGGCTCATCCACCTCGGCACTCTTCTGCGCCACCAGCAGGATCTGCTTGTCCGCCTCCATGGCGGACTCCAGCGCCTTGATGGACTTCTCCCTGCCCACGAACAGGGGGATCACCATGTGGGGATAGACGACAACGTCACGCAACGGCAGCACCGGCGCGGCGTTCAGGGTTTCCTTGACGATTTCAGAGCTGTCGTCTTTGCGGGTCATGTAGGGTCAACCTCGCTTGAACTGGTTTGGAGGCAGGGCGGACACGCCAAGCCATGAAACTTGCCTGTCTCTCAATATGTGGTCGTACCGTGCCGGTTTCAATGCATCACCGATGGCAATTGCGCGATGAGCATCACGGGCCCGGACAGCCGTTGCCGTGTACCAACCGGTGGATCTGGGGAGAGGCAGGAGCGACGGGGCGGCGAAACCGCCGCCCCGCATCGCGCTAGTCTGACGCGGCCCGGGAATGCTCCGGGGACTCGTAGATCAGGTAAGGCTTGGTTTCGCCGCGGATCACCGCGTCATCCACGACCACCTTGCTGACACCTTCCATGGACGGGATGTCGTACATGGTATCAAGCAGCACGTTCTCGATGATGGTGCGCAACCCGCGCGCACCGGTGCCCCGCTCCATGGCCTTCTGCGCCACTGCCCGCAGCGCCTCTTCCCGGAACTCCAGTTCCACGCCTTCCATCTCGAAGAGCTTCTGGTACTGCTTGGTGACAGCGTTCTTGGGCTGGCTGAGGATCTCGATCAACGCATCCTCATCCAGCTCGTCCAGCGTCGCGATCACGGGCAGACGCCCGACGAACTCCGGAATCAGCCCGTACTTGATCAGGTCCTGGGGTTCGACGTCGTGCAGCGTCTCGCCCATGCTCTTGCGCTCGCTCTCCACCTTGATCTCGGCGGAGAAGCCGATGCCACCGCTCTCGGAACGATCACGGATGAGCTTGTCCAGGCCAGCGAACGCGCCGCCCACGATGAACAGAATGCCGCCGGTGTGCACCTGCAGGAACTCCTGCTGCGGGTGCTTGCGCCCGCCCTGGGGCGGCACCGAGGCGGTGGTGCCCTCGATCAGCTTGAGCAGGGCCTGCTGGACCCCCTCACCCGATACATCGCGGGTGATGGAGGGGTTGTCGGCCTTGCGCGAGATCTTGTCGATCTCGTCGATGTAGACAATGCCCGTCTGGGCCTTCTCCACGTCGTAATCACACTTCTGCAGCAGCTTCTGGATGATGTTCTCCACATCTTCACCGACGTACCCCGCCTCGGTGAGCGTGGTGGCGTCAGCAATGGTGAACGGAACATCCAGCAGCCGTGCGAGTGTCTCCGCCAGCAGCGTCTTGCCCGACCCAGTGGGCCCGATCAGCAGGATGTTGCTCTTGGTGAGCTCGACGTCGTCCTTCTTGCCCTGAACCGCTTCCAGCCGCTTGTAGTGGTTGTAAACCGCAACCGAGAGCGTCCGCTTGGCCAGGCCCTGACCAATGACATACTCATCCAGTACGTGGGCGATTTCTTGGGGTTTGGGGAGTTGCGAGTCGCCGGACGCGCTCTTCTCCTGCATCTCCTCACGGATGATGTCATTGCAGAGCTCGACACACTCATCACAGACGAACACGGACGGACCGGCGATCAGCTTGCGTACTTCATGCTGGCTCTTGCCGCAGAAAGAGCAGTACAGCAGCTTACCGCCGTCGTCACCACGCGTCTTGTCTCTGTCGCTCATGACCGATCCTCGGTTGGTTCCAGGACTTGCATGGCTTGCGCCACACCGCGCTGGCGGATGCCATCACTTCAAACCATGCCTGCTTTTGAGGGGCCACGCAAGGGCGCACGCCGCGGATGGCGCCCCATGTCACAGTCTGGCCGGGCTGGTGCCGAACGCGTGGCGCGGCGGTCTGCGCCGATCGCAACGGCCGCCAAACCGGGCGCGCGCGACAGTCCGGGGAGGTAGGAAGCGCCGTGCACCGCTGCTCGCGGCGCACGGCGGCTGATTCTCAGGAGTCGCTCACCGCCGAGCGGTCCTGCAGGACCTGGTCAACCAGGCCATACTCCCGCGCCGCTTCCGGCGCCATGAAGTTGTCCCGCTCGGTATCATTCTGCACCGTCTCCAGATCCTGCCCGGTGTGGTGGGCGAGAATCCGGTTGAGCCGGTCGCGGATGCTCAGGATCTCGCGGGCATGGATATCGATATCCGTGGCCTGCCCCTGGTAACCGCCCAGCGGCTGATGGATCATGACCCGGGAGTTCGGCAGCGAATAGCGCTTGCCATGGGCACCGCCTGCCAGCAGCAGTGCCCCCATGCTCGCCGCCTGCCCGACACACATGGTGGACACGTCGGGCTTGATGAACTGCATGGTGTCGTAGATCGACAACCCTGCGGTCACGGACCCGCCCGGCGAGTTGATGTAGAGGTGGATGTCCTTGTCCGGGTTCTCCGACTCCAGGAACAGCAACTGCGCCACGATCAGATTGGCCATGTGATCCTCGACCGGCCCGATCAGGAAGACGACCCGCTCCTTCAGCAGCCGTGAGAAGATGTCGTACGCCCGCTCGCCGCGGGACGTCTGCTCGACGACCATGGGTACCAGGTTGGCCTGGATCTCGGACGCGCTCATGGTGGTTTCGTTGCTGGCCATGATCAGCCCTCTTTGCTGGTCTCTTCGGTGGACGCTTCGCCGTCTTCGGCCGCTTCGGCCTGCTGCGGGTTGAGCAGGGATTCGAGATCGGTGGGCTTGTCTTCCACCTGCGCCTGCTCGGCCACCCATTCGACGACCTGATCCTCAAGAATGCTCACTTCGAGCCCTTGCATCATCTCGCGGTTCTGGGCGTACTGCTGGAGCATTTCCTGGGGATTCTGGTGACCGGCCACCATGTTCTGGAGCTCCTGCCGGACGCGGTCCTGGTCGACCTGGATGCTGTTGTCGGCGATCAGCTTGTTCATGACCAGCCCCAGGGTCACCCGCCGCCGCGCCTGTTCCTCGAACAGGTCCGCCGGCAGTTCGAGATCATCCGCTGCCTGCCCGGTCTGCGACTGCATGCGCTGGCGCATCTGCTGCTGCATCGACTCGATCTCGCCGTCGACCAGCGCCTTGGGCAGCTCGATTTCGTTGGCCTTGGCCAGGGCGTCGGTCACCTGCTCCTTGAGCTTCGCCTTCTGGGCGCGCTCCACCTCGCGCTCGAGGTTGCTGCGGATCAGGTCGCGCAGCCCCTGCAGGCCGCCTTCCTGGAGACCGACCGACTCCGCCAGGGCGTCGTCCAGCTCCGGGTACTCGGGCGCCTTGACGCTCTTCACGGTGGTTTCGAAGACGGCCGTCTTGCCAGCGATGCCCTCCGTGGGGAAGTTCTCGGGGAAGGTGTACTCGATCTTCTTCTGCTCACCGGCGCGCAGGCCCACAAGCGCTTCCTCGAACTCGGGGGGCATCTGGTTGGCGCCCAGGGTCACCGGGGTGTCTTCGCCCTGGTTGCCCTCGAATTCTTCGCCGTCCACGGTCCCGTGGAAGTCGATGACCACCTGGTCGCCGTCCTCGGCGGCCTTGTCGGCCTCGTTGTAGGTCGCGCGCTGCTTGCGGAGATCCTCGAGAACCTTGTCGATCTCCTCGTCGTTCACGTCCGCGACCGGGCGTTCCAGCTTCATGTCACCCACGCCCTGCACTTCGAACTCGGGCATGATCTCGAAACTCGCCTCGTACTCCAGGTCACCGGACTCGGCACCCTGTTTGAGATCGACATTGGGCGAGCCGGCGGGCTGGAGCGATTCCTGCTGCAGCGCTTCACCGTAGGTCTGCTGCACCACTTCGCTCAGCACTTCCTGGCGCACCTGGCCGCCGAAGCGCTGCTGCACCACTTTCATGGGCACCTTGCCAGGCCGGAAACCATCAAGCCGCACGCGGCCGGCCATGTCTTTCAGGCGTTTCTGGACTTCCCCGTCAACGCGCTCCGCCGGCACCTGGACCCTGATCTTGCGTTCCAGGCCCTCGGCCGTTTCCACTGTTACCTGCATTGATGCCACCTCAAATCCACAAGGCCAAAATCTGAACCAATAAAACCCATGCGCCGCGCGGCAATGCCGTCTGCAGCGATGGATCCGGCCCACGCGCAGCGCGGGCATCCGATCGACTGGTGCGAGTGGCAGGACTTGAACCTGCACGGGTTGCCCCAACGGCACCTAAAGCCGCCGCGTCTACCAATTCCGCCACACTCGCCATGCTGCCTGCGTCGCGATCGGCACCGCGCCAGAGCGCATGGATTATCCTGCGCCCCGGGGGCTGAACGCAACAAGCGCGGGATGATAGCACAACCCACGGCCAGGCTTCGCCCACCCGTCGGCGTTGGTTCACCCCGACCGCCGAACAGCTAGTCGGATTCGGCGCTCACCCCTTCCCCCGGCTGCCAGCCACCCCCGAGCGACCGGTACAGGGTTGCGGTGGCCGCGAGCCGGTCCCGGGTCGCTTCCGACATGGTCAGACGCGCGTCGAACAGTGCACGGCGGGCATCGAGCACTTCCAGGTAGGGGACGTACCCGCCCAAGTAGCGGCGCTCCGCCAGTCGCGCCACTTCAACGCGCGCGCTGATCTCCCGCTCACGGGCCTGCACCCGCTCGTCGGCCGCGGTGAGCACCGTCCAGGCATCACCCACTTCCACAAGCGCATCCTGGATGGTGCCGCGATATTGCAGCTCCGCGAGTTCCCGGGCCGCTTCCGCCTGGTCGATTTCCGCCTGGCGTCGGCCGAAATCCAGGATCGGTATCGCCGCGGTGCCAACAACCTCCCACAGCGTCGCGGGGCCCGTGAACAGATCGCCCACGGAGGTAGCGCCGCTCCCGTAGAAACCAACGAGATCGACACTGGGCAACCACGCGGCACGGGCAGCGCCGATGTCCGCATTTGCCGCCACGAGAAAGGCTTCCGCCGCCCGGACATCGGGCCGGCGCACGAGCAGATCCGACGGGATGGACTCCGGCAGCTCATGCCCGGTCTCGGGAAGATCATCCAGCCCCTGATCGCCAAGGTCGTCCAGACCACTGATCACCGACTCGGCATCCCCCACCAGCACGGCCAGGGCGCGGCGCCGCTGCTGCGCTTCGGAGCGCAACCCGGGCAGCCCGGCCCGGCTGGTCTCCAGCTCGGCCTCCGCCTGCCGGACCGCCAGTTCCGTGGACGCACCGCTGTCCAGGCGTGAGCGCTCCAGGTTGAGCGCTTCGATCAACGAGCCGATGGTCTCTTCGGTGGTCTCGATCTGCGCCCGCACGGCGCGATAATCGAAGTAGGTGGTGACCACATCGCTGATGACGGCGAGCTTTACCGCGTCGCGCGTGTAGGCGGTGCTCAGTAGCTCCGCCCGAGCCGATTCCCGGCTGCGGGACAACCGCCCCCAGAGATCCAGCTCGTAACTGAGCGCCGCACCCACGACGAACTCCGACTCGGTCTCTCCGCCCGTAAGCCCCGGGTTCTCCCGCTCGGCCTCGATGACACCGTCCAGCCGCGGGTAGCGCTCGGCGTCGCTGACCCCGAGCACGGCCCGCGCCTGCTGCACCCGGGCCGCGGCCATTTCCACGTCCAGGTTGTTCTCGACGGCCTCTTCCACGAGACGGTCGAGCACCGGATCGTCGTAGCGCTCCCACCAGAACACCACGTCGTCATAGCCCACGTCCATCTGCTCGGCTATTTCGTCCGGCCACTCCTCGGGCAGCGCGAGATCGGGCCGCTCGTAATCCGGGCCCACCGTGCACGCCGAGACGATCAGCACAGAGGCGCTCAGTAGCCAGGCCTTACGCATTCTGCTCTCCCCCTGTGCGCCGGCGGGACAGACGCTCCTGGAGCCGCTCGGTACCCAGCGAGATCACGTAATAGAACATGGGCACGAACAACAGCGCCAGGAAGGTGGCACTGAGCATGCCCCCGATGATGCCCGTCCCGATGGCCTGCTGACTGTTACCACCTGCCCCGGACGCGAACGCCAGCGGCACGACCCCGAGAATGAATGAGACAGCGGTCATCATGATGGGCCGGAAACGCAGCCGCGCCGCCTCCAGCGCGGCATCGAACAGCTCCAGCCCCTCTCCCCGCTTGAGCAGCGCAAATTCCACGATGAGAATCGCATTCTTGGCCGCCAGGGAGATCAGCACGAGCAGGCCGATCTGGAAGTAGATGCCGTTCTCCAGACCGGTCGCCCAGATCGCCACCAACGCGCCGAAAACGGCGAATGGCACGGCCATCAGCACGGCAAGCGGCAGACTCCAGCGCTCGTACTGGGCAGCCAGGATGAGCACCACGAAGATCACGCCGAGCACGAACGCCACCACGGCGGCGCCGGAGGCCTGCTGTTCCTGATACTCGGCGCCGGTCCAGCCGAGCAGGTAATCGTCCGAGAGCGTGTCCTCGACCACCTGGTTCAGGGCGCGAATCGCATCGCCGGAGCTGTAACCGGGGGCCGGTTCGCCCGTGATGCGCGCAGACGGAAACACGTTGAACCGCTCGACCTCGTCGGGCCCCTGGGTCCGGTGCACGGTGATCAGCGTGGACAGCGGCACCAGCTCCCCCTCCTCCGAGCGCACGAATACCTTGTCCAGATCATCCGGCCGCTCCCGGAACTCGGACTCCGCCTGCATGTGCACGCGCATCACCCGGCCGAAGAGGTTGAAGTCATTGACATAGACCGCGCCGAACGTGCTCTGCATGGCCTCGAAGACGTCACTCATGGCAACGCCGGCGGCGAACGCCCGATCCCGGTCCACGTCCGCCTCGTAGCGCGGCACGTCGTTGTTCAGGGCGGTGCGCAGCCGGGCCAGCTCCGGTCGCGCCTCCGCGGCGTCGATCAGCTCCCGCGCGCGCTGCTCCATGGTGACCATGTCGTCGCCAATGCGGCTCTGGAGGTAGGCCTCAAAGCCGCCGGTGGTGGAGATGCCGGTGATGGGCGGTGGATTGAAGGCCTGGATGCGTGCTCCCGGGATCGCCTCCCCGGTCCGCTCCAGGCGCTCGATTACCGCATCACTGCTCTGGGAGGCCTCGCGACGCTCGGACCAGTTGTTCAGCGTCACGTAGGCGGCCCCGGTGTAGGTCTTGAGGCCGTCGGCCAGCAGATCCATGCCGGAGAAGCTGACCACGTCAGCCACATCGTCGTCATCCAGGGCCTCGGCCCCGAGCCGGTCCATCACATCCTGGGTGCGGTTCAGCGCCGACGCCGGAGGCAGCTCCGCCGCGGCGAACACGTAGCCCTGGTCCTCGTCGGGCACCAGCCCGCCGGGAACCACACGGAACATCACGACAATCGCGGCCAGCAACAGGGCAAACAGCCCCATGCCGATACCGGGATGGCGCAGCAGATAGCGCACACCGCCAACGTAGCCGCGGGTGAGCTGGTTGAAGGCGCCGTTGAACCAGCGAAACGGCCAGGCTGGCCGACGTGGCTCACTGGAGAGCAGCCGCGCGCACATGGCGGGGCTCAGGGTCAAGGCCACGATGCCGGAGATGAAGACGGACACCGCGATGGTAATGGCAAACTGCTGGTACATCTGGCCACTGAAGCCGCCGATGAACGCCACCGGCACGAATACCGCGACGGTCACCAGGGTCATGGCGATGATGGGGGCAGCGACCTCGTCCATGGTCTTGCGGGCCGCCTCCAGGGGGTCCAGCCCCTCTTCCCGCATGACCCGCTCGGCATTCTCCAGGACGATAATCGCGTTATCGACGACAATGCCGATCGCGAGGATCAACCCGAACAGCGTCAGCATGTTCGCCGAAAACCCGAACAGGTACATGCCGGCCAGGGTGCCCACGAGCGAGACGGGCACGGCGACGATCGGTATGGCCGTTGCCCTCAGCGTCTGCAGGAACAGATAGACCACCGCCACCACCAGCACCAGCGCCTGCACCAGGGTGAGCAGCACCCGCTGAATGGATGCGTCGATAAAGGTGGTGGTATCGAAGGGGATGGCGTACTCGAGACTGTCCGGGAACCGCGGTTCGAGATCCTCGAGAATCTGCCGGACACCGGCCGCCGTCTCCAGCGCATTGGCGCCCGGCTCCAGATAGATGCCGACGGGCACCGTCTCCTGGCCATTATGGGTTGCGCTGAAGGCGTACTGGTGCGCCCCCAGCTCCACGCGGGCAACATCGTTCAGACGCAACGCCGAGCCATCGGAGCGACTGCGGAGAATGATCTGCTCGAACTCCTCCACTTCGGAGAAGCGCTCCGGGGTGGTGACGGTATAGGTGAAGTCCAGCCGCCGGTCCTGCGGTTCCGCGCCGAACTCACCGGCCGCGTACTGCTCGTTCTGCTCCTGAACCGCGTCCCGGACATCACTGGGTGTGATGTCGAATTCGGCCATGCGGTCCGGGTGAAGCCAGATACGCATGGAGTAGATCTGGGCGCCGAAGAAGTCCTGATCACCGACACCGGGAGCGCGGCGCAGCTCCGCATAGACGTTACGCCAGACGTAATCACTGATGTAACGGGGATCGAGGCTGCCGTCCGACGAGGTGAAGGTGATCATCTGCAGCATGGACGGAGCGCGCTTCTCCACCGAAATGCCACTGCTGACGACCGTGTCCGGAAGGCGCCCCATTGCACCCTCCACTTCGTTGCTCACGTTGATGGCAGCGATGTCGGGGTCGGTGCCGACCTCGAAGGTGATGATCAACTCCATCTCGCCGTCATCCGTGGAGCTCGAACGCATGTACGCCATGTTGTCGACGCCATCCACCGTGGCCTCGAGCGGCGCCGCTACGGTCTCGGCAACGGCCTCGGCGCTGGCTCCGGGATAACTCGCGGACACCATCACCTTGGGCGGGAGAATGTCGGGGTATTGATCCACCGGCAGCATACGGCCGGCGGCAAGGCCGGCGAGCACGATCAGAATGGAGATGACCGTGGCGAAAACGGGGCGGTCAATGAAGAAGCGAAGCATCAGTTGTCCCCATCGCCATTGCCCTCGATCGCCTCCGCAGCCTCCTCGGCCGCATCGCGTGCATCGGCGGCGACTTCGTCGGTCTCGTCGGTCTCGTCGGTCTCGTCGGTCTCGTCG